>CAZKNJ010000025.1:0-20597 GCA_964554185.1 uncultured Planctomycetales bacterium
GCTTATGAAGATAGCGTTAGCGTTCCGTTCCAAGTGGCATGAGCAACCTATTGCCCAGTTAAGGCACGTAACGGGCGAATCTAACCTCATAAACGGGGTCCACCCCGGTGGTTTCGGCGTAGTCCGTGTAAGCGATGCATGGATCCCCCTCCAGGTCGAAGGCCAGGGAGGTTCTCCAGCTGTTGGCCGTGTCCACGAATTCAGTGTTCCACGACGATCCATTCCAGTATGCGAACATGAGATCCTCGGGAACTGACCAAGCCTGATGCAGGTAGGCTATCGCCGGGTCTCCCTTATCGTCAAGAGCCATAGAAGTGCCGCACACAAAGGTGTAGTCGGATTCAATGTCCTCAAGCTGCCAGGAGTCAGCGATTTTGCGGGCTAGTGTCAGACCGTAAGGCGGGGTTGACCGCGTAAACGCGATGAGAGGATTCCCGGCAAGGTCCATTACGAGCGAGATAGGACGCCAGTCGCAATAAACGCTGCCAAGGACTAGTTCGGTAGTCCAGGATTCTGCTCCTCTTCGGGTGAAGAATAACTCACGGTCATTCGGTTCACCCCAGGCGATACATGGATTCCCTTGAAGGTCGTATGCTAGAGAAGTGTGGAAGACAAGTGAACTCCCGGGAGTTTCAATCACCTCCGATTGCCAGAAAGAGCCATCCCGATAGGCAAAGCAAAGAGGAGCCCAAGTGCTGTTTGGGGGGTCACCTGATCCCGAGTAGCTGATTGTCGGATTTCCGCTGGGATCAAACACGAGCGAGCTGAAGTAGCCCGAGCAGCCTTCCGCAAACACAACCGATAGATCCCAGGAAGAGCCGTTCTGCTCCGCGTATCTAAGGTTGCAGCGCTCCGGGTCTGTGGATTCACCGAGGTAGCTGATTGCGAGGTTCCCCTCGGGGCTGAGGGCCATGCTGCTCTGGTACCCAGCGAAGTATCCCGTATCCAGCGTCTCGATGGTCCACCCGGAGATTCCACGCGCAGCAAGCCTGAGCTCGCCGTTTGGGCTTGTGTCGAAAAACTCGCTTTCAGGGCTATAGTGGTAGCTGATGACCGAGCGGTTGTCCCGGTCAAATGCGAGGCACGGCTGCGGATCAGCAACGATGCCATCATCCGCCACCTCGATGGACCACCGTGTGACTATATACGTGAAGCTGCGAGTGTGGCTGCCATAAGGGCTGGTTACCGTGAGCTGGCCGTCGTAGTACCAGGCTTCGCCGCCCACCACAGTGGGAGAAGGTTCACTGGAAGTCGCCGGGATTGCCCCTTCGCCGAAATTCCACGAATATTCGAACGGCTCGGTTCCCATTACTTCTGCGCTAAACTGAGCCTCCTCGCCCGGGCGTATGTATGAGGGCTCCACGCCAGCTATGTAAGGAGAAGACGCTCCTTCGCCGATGCCGTACATGAACCCATCTGTGCTGCCCGCATAGACCAAGCCGTTAGAACCGATGGCGATGCTGGAATACCACGAATCGGTTTTGCAGCGCCACCTAACCGAACCGTCGGGGTTCAGCGCGTACAGGTAATCGTCGTAACTCGCTGCATAAATGGTTCCGTCTGCGTCGACCGCTAGGCTGGACCTGATCTGGCCGCCGGTTGGGAAAGCCCATTGGATGTCCCTTTCGGGACCGAGTGCGTAGATAGTGCCGCTGTCGTTGGCGAAATAAACGGTGCCGTCTGAGCCAATCGCCGGACTGGAATAGATAGTGTCGTAGGTATCGTAGTACCACTTGCGAGTCCCGTCGGGGTTAAGCGCTCTTAGATACCCATTGTCGTTGGCGATGTAGATCGTTCCATCGGAGGCTATTGCGGGGCTGGAGTAGACATCCGCCCCGGTGTCGTAGCTCCACTTGAGGTTTCCGTCTGGTTCAATGGCATACAAGTTCTCGTCATGACTTCCCACATAGATAGTTCCATCGTCACCGATGGCGGGGCTGGAGCTTGCGGTGTCTCCGGCCTCGTATCGCCACCTTAGCGTTCCATCGGGATTGAGGGCGTAGAGGAAGTGGTCATAGCCTCCGATGTAGACTGTCCCGTCCGGCGAGATCACTGGACTGGACGCAATCTGGTCGCCTGTTTCATACCGCCAGAGGAGATTACCTGCAGGATCAAGGGCGTACAGGTAGCCATCATAGCTTCCTGCATACAAAATCCCGTCCTTGCTTATAGCCGGACTAGAATAGACCGGGCCGCCCGTCTCGTAGCGCCACTTCATCGAACCGTCTGCATAAACCGCATAGATGAAGCCGTCCTCGCAACCGAAGTAGATGGTGCCATCGCGGTCAAACGCTGCTCCGGTCGTGATCGCGTTGGGTGAGGATGATGGCACTTGGTAGCTCCAGACAATTCCACCTTCAACTGGCCCCGCGTACTCACTCCTCCGGTTGTGCGTCGGCTCGCGGCCGAACATCCACCAGTCGCCGCGGGCTCCAGGCATCACTTCCAGCACGAATCCATAGCTATCCGTCCCTGCGCTGTTGGAGACAGTGAGCGAGCACTCGTAGCTCCCCTCGGTGCCCACCAGCACCCGCGGCCAAGCATCGCTGGACTCGTTGGGCGTCGCTGCGCCGCCGAAGTTCCATTGCCACTCAATCGGCTCCGTCCCCGACACCTGAGCGAAGAACTGCGTCACGGTGTTGGCCGTGGCCTGAAGCGGCCAGATGCGCTCGATCATCGGCGGATACTCCGCCGGCGCCACCAGCACCGCGAAATAGAAGGTGTGCTCCCCGTGCGCATTGCTCACCTTCAAGTGGCACACATGGCGCCCCAGTTCTTCGAGATAGACGCTCGGGCTCTCCTCGGCGGAGAACGAAGGTGTGCCCATGGTGCCGAAGTGCCAGGCATAGCTGATGGGCTGTTCCCCCTCCACCACGGCGGTGAATTGCGTCACCCGTTCGGGCTCCCCCCAGCGGGGTGATACACTCACCACCCGCGCGGAGGCGCTGGCTGAACGGAACTGCACCGGCAGGCTCGCCAGCCCCCGGTTTCCCTCGCTGTCCACCGGCACCACCCGGTACCACAGCGCCTCCCCGGTGGGCAGCGGGAAGGTGAAGTCCTTCCATCCTTCCTCGCCACCGGTGGCCGCAGCGAACTCCACGCTCCCTATCTCACCGTATTCGCCCTGCTCGCTGGTGGAGCTCTCAATGAGATAGGCTGATACGGTGGACTGGAAGTGCATCGCCAGGGCTTCAACATCGCCCAGGCCCGCCGCGCCGTCCAGGTCGCCGTCAATCACCTCCACCAGCGGGTTATCCGCGATGGTCTGCGCGAAGTGCTGCGCCAGCGGAGTGATGTCGGCGATGTTGGCGATGCCATCCTGGTTGTAGTCGCCCAGGTTGCGGTAGTGCCACCTGAGGCGGTTGCCCCCGACGCCCCCGGCCACATAGTCCAGGTCAACTATGAGATTGCCCTCGCCGGTGGGCGCCGCCGCCGCCACCTTCCCTCCGCGCGCCGCCAGCGCCTTCTCCAGCGCCGCCGTCAGCCGCTGCATCAGGAGATCGGTCTTGGGTTCAGTGCTCCCGCCATCCTGGGGCGATGCCGCCGGCTCCTGTATGCGGTCAAGCGGGATAATGGACGGAGTGGTCCGGCTCTTCTTCCCGCCGCAAGTGGCGGCGGCGAGCAGGATGATGGCGCAGACTAGCGCCAGTCCCATCACTCGCGCAAGTTGCCACATGATATGCCCCTCACTAACAGGCGCCGGGAATGCCTTCAGTATTAGTATACCCGCGATTTTCGTTCCTCACACGAGAGAGCCGCGTCGCGGGGGCGGAATCGGTCTGCTGTAGTGCCTTGACGCGAGGGCGAGCGGAGTGTTACATTCCTTCGTCTCTGGGCTAGTAGCTCAACTGGCAGAGCGTTTGACTCTTAATCAAAATGTTGGGGGTTCGAGTCCTCCCTAGCCCAGTTTCGCCTTACTCCCATTCTGTGTGGCGCGAGAGCGACGCGCGCGTTAGCTGCTTGCTTTCCTGCACCGCCGGCTGGTCAAACGCGTTTATGTTGAACATCACGCCCAACAGGCCAGTGACGACCTGGTAGAAGAAGATGAGCTGGCCAATCTGGTAGGGCAACAGGTCGTGCATATCCACCAGGTAGTTGGGCCGTCCCTGGTTCTTAAGGGATTGGCGCGTGCCGTGTAGTTCCGCCAGCACAATCTCCTGGATGCACTTACCCTTGAGGTAGTTGAACTCACCGAGCCCCGGCGGCATCTCCTTGAATCGCATGGAGACCTGCTGCGCCTCGAAGACCTCTACCAGCGCAATGACCTTGTCATTGGGCCCCTCCAGCAGCAGTTGGAGGATGCTGTGCTGGTCGCTGGGGCCGAGCGCCACGAACGGGGTCATCCCGGTAGCCCGGGTGCGGCCATTGAGCAGCTTGCGCTTGCCGAGCGACTCGGCGAATAGCTGCACCCACCAGCGCCCGAAGTCGTGAAGGCGCTCGCAGTATGGCATGAAGACCATCTGGCTGATGCCCTTGGCGGTGGACATCTCGTGGAGATAGGCAGCGAGCTTGACGGCGGGATTGGCCGCGGCTTTGCGCGTGTATTCCTTGTGCGCATCAACGGCTCCGTAGACCATCTCCATGACATCGATGCCGATGAACGCCAGCGGGTAGAAGCCCACGGCACTGAGCACAGAGAAGCGTCCGCCCACGTTCTCCGGCACCGGCAGCACCGGCGAGTTGGTCTGCGCGGCAAAAACGCCCAGCGGGCTTGCGGGCGCGCCGGTGGTTGCGACGCACTTGGTTTGCGCGCCAAGCTTGGTCAGCAACACCGTGAAGTTAGCCAGCGTTTCCAGCGTGTTGCCCGACTTGCTCACCGGGTTGAGCACTACCTTGCGCCCGGCGCACTCTTCGGCGGCGCGCCGTGTTCGATCCTCGTCCAGGTTGTCCAGCACAATGAGGCGTTTGCCGTTGGGGCCGATGAACTCGCCGGGGCCGACGCCGTCTGCAAACATCGCGGCAACCGCGCGCGTGCCCAGGCCGCTGCCACCCATGCCGATGGCAATGAGCGTGTCGCACTTCTCGCTGTAGTTCAGCGCGTCACTCACCGCGTCCAACTCGGCGGCGCGCGCGTCCAGGTCCAGCCAGCCCAGCGGCCAACCATGCGGGTTGGCCAGCAGCGTCTTCATTGCTTGAGTAGCTTCGCGAGTCTTCACGCGCAGCCGCTCGGCGCTGACGCCCTTGGCGCCGACCGCCCTTTCCGTGAGGTTCGTGAAGTCGAACAGCACTTCCATCTTTACCTCCTAGAAAATCTGCGGGCGCTTGGCCCAATAGGGCTCGTACCACGAGATATCGCGCCCCGCGCCCAGGTCGTCCGCCAGCCGGTGGAAAAAGTGCAGGTGCTCCTTCAGCCGCCGCGCCGAATAGCCGCCGTAGCCCCCGGCGGTGATCATAAACGGGAAGTCCGACGAGAGCGCAAGAAACAGCTCGGTGCGCAGCCGCCGCCACTGCCAGTCGTCAAACCGCCAGTTGTCGCGTAGCATCCGTTCAAACCGGGCCGCGGCCGCGAGCTGGTGCGGGTAGAGCCACTCGGTGCGCTGGTTGACCCAGAACTGCGAGAAACCGCGCTCGCCCCAGCTGCTCATGTTGGGCGTGACTACCTGCTGCACCGGATGGCGCTCCAGGTATTGAGACGGGGTGACAGCTTCGAGCTCGCCGTCCTCCGCGAGATGGGCGAAGACCTGCTCTATAAACGCGATGCCTTCAAACCACCAGTGGCCGAACAGCTCCGCGTCAAAGGGGCAGAAGAGCAGCGGCGGCTGGGGCAGGCGCGCCGCGACACCGGCTGCGTGGCGCTTGAGCAGCGAGACGTAATGGCGCGCGTGCTCGCCTGCGCGGAGCATCGCGGCTTCCGGGTTGTAGTGGGCGCGCTCACTGAGCGGCAGCCGCCGGTCGGTCACGGCGTAGTACTTCAGGCCAGTGGACAGGCGCGAGCCGTCGGGCGGAAGCACCTGACGGATGTGCTCGCTGTCGGCGTCCCAGCCGACGTCGCGGTAGAACTCGCGGTACACCGGGTCGCCGGGGTAGCCCTCATCCGCGCTCCAGACGGCCTTGCTCGCCTCGGCGTGACGACCGAAAGCGGCAACTCCGGCGGGAGTGAACACCGGCGCGTACACGGCGAACAGCGGGCGCGGCTCGGCATGTAGGATGCCGTGGGATTCAAGCTGGAAGTGGCGCACGCCGCAGGCCGCCAGCGTATCTTCCAGCCCGGGGTAGTAGCCGCTTTCCGGCAGCCACATTCCGGCGGGGGTGTAGCCTGCCATCCGCGCAAAGGCCGCGCGTCCGTGCTCCACGAGCTGGCGGGTGAGCAGCGGGAAGTCCTGTAAGTTGGGCAGGAACGGATGGGTGGCGGCGGTGGTGTACAGCTCAACGCAGCCCTGTTGCGCCAGTTCCAGGAAGCCGGTGAAGATGCGCCCGGCGCAGCTCTCAAAGGCGCTCCAGCGCTCGGCAAACAGCCAGCGGTACATTTGGGTCACGCGCGAGAGCTCCGGCTCGTGCTCCCACTGGGCGCATTCGGCCTCCGTGAGCCGCCGCAGCGATTCGTGGAAAGAGGCGAACCGAGCAATCAGGTCGCCATGTTCCATCATCGCGAGCAGAGTGGGAGAGATGGATAGCGCGAGTTTGAACGGCACGCCCCGATCGCGCAGCCGCCGCAGCATCACCAGCAACGGCAGGTAAGTCTCGTTCATCGCCTCAAAGAACCAGTGTTCTTCAAGGTAACGTTCGTAAGCGGGCTCGTACACCCACGGCAAATGGGCGTGGAGCACCAGCGTGAAGTAGCCGCGCGGGCCGGAAGGCACTACGCGCTGCCTCCCCCCGCCGCGAGACGGCGGTATAACTCCTCGTAAGTGCGCGCGGAGGCGGCCCAGGAGAAGTCAAGCGACATCAGATGGCGCACGAGCGAGTGCCAGGTCTCACGGCTGGCGTAAGCCTCCAACGCCTGCTCGACCGCGGCGACGAGGCCTTCCGCCGACAGGTCCGGCAGCCAGAAGCCGCGGGCCACGCCGGCTTCCACGTTCTCCGCAGTATGGGGTATGACGGTGTCGCGCAAGCCGCCTACAGGGTTGACTATGGGAATGGTGCCGTATCGCATGGAATAAAGCTGGTTGAGGCCGCAAGGCTCGTAGCGGCTGGGCATCAGGAACATATCCGACCCGGCTTCAATCAGGTGCGCCAGGCGGTTGTCAAACTTCAGCGCGACCGCGAGCTGCTCCGGGTGCTCGGCCGCAAGTTCGCTGAACGCGTCATGGAGATACGGGTCGCCAGTGCCTAGAACTACTAGCGCGAAGTCAAGCTCAAGCAGGCGCACGGCAGCGTCAATCACCAGGTCAAGCCCCTTCTGCGCTGCGAGCCGCGTGATCATACCGATGAGCGGGCGCTGCGGATTGTCCGTCAGCCCCAGCTCGCGGCAAAGCTGCGCCTTGCAGGCCGCTTTGCCGGCAAGGTTGTCAGCCGTATAGTTGGCCGGCAGGTGCGGATCGGTGGCGGGATTCCAGTCCTCGGTGTCAATCCCGTTGATGATGCCGCTCAGCTTGTGCTCCTGCGCCCTAAGCACGCCGTCCAGCCCCGCGCCGAACTCGCTGGTGAGGATTTCGCGAGAGTACTGCGGGCTTACGGTAGTAATGGCGTCGGCGCATATTATGCCGGCCTTTAGGATGTTCAGCTTGCCGTAGAACTCAATGCAGTCCACTCCGAACGCTTCCGCGGGCAGGTGAGTGAAGCGGAACTGGTCCGGCGGAAAGAGCCCCTGGTAGCCGAGGTTGTGGATGGTGAGCACCTGCGGTACACCCGCGATGCCCGGCAGGCGGTAGCGGTGGCGCGCTTGAACAGGGGCGAGCGCGGCCTGCCAGTCGTGGCTGTGGATCACGTCAAGCTCCAGTCCCATCAGCATCGCCGCTTCCAGCGAAGCCCGGGTGAAGGCGGAGAAGCGGATGAGGTTGTCCGGATGATCGTGGCCTTCCACCTGATACAGCCCTTCGCGCCCAAACAACTCATCGCACTCCACCAACAGGAGCTGGAAGCCGTGTAGCTCGGCGCGGTGGACGGCGAAGACGTGCCGAAGCTCCCCCGTCCACAGAGGGAACTGGGGGATAACTTGCACGGTGTTCAGGTTGAGCTTCTCCAGGTTGCGGCGCACTTCGCTGTAGAGCGGGCAGAAGGCGTATACAGTGTGCCCCAGCTGCGCCAGCGCCGGCGGCAATGCGCCAGCGACATCCGCCAGCCCGCCGGTCTTGCACAGCGGCGCCAGCTCTGAAACTACAAACCCGAGGTTAAGGGTGCTTGCCACTTGATATCCTCCTAATCGCTAGATGCCGTCAGGCGTGCGCGGCAGGCGGCGGCTGGTTTCGTAGCGCAATTCCTCCACCTGGCCTTCGGTAAGCTGCGTGGGTACGCCTCTGGCGCTGATATAGGTGTTCTTGGGAACGACAACGATTCCTTTCGGAGAGATGGTGAAGCGCTCGGCGTCGGCCTGCTTGTCAACGCCGATTTCCACTCCCTCCTCAATCGTGACGTTCTTGTCGATTATCGCGTCCTTGACCACCACGTGTTGGCCGAGGTCGCAGCCGGAGAAGATGATGGAGTTGGTGACCTCGGCGTAGCTGTGAATGAACACGTTGCTGAACAGCACCGAGTCGAAGACGGAGGCGCCGCTGATGATCACCCCGTCGGAGACAACGCTGTCCACTGCGCGGCCGAAGCGCCCGGTCTTTTCGGCGAACACGAACTTGGCTGGAGGGTAGTTGGGGTGGGCGGTACGGATGGGCCAATCGCGGTTGTACAGGTTGAACACCGGCCGGACGCGCTTAATCTCCATGCTCGCGTCGTAATAATCGTCAATGGTCCCGACATCCCGCCAGTAGGTTGCAGACTCCAGTTCCTCACCGGCTATGCGGTTCTGCGAGTAGTCGTAGAGATATATCCGCTTGCCCTCGGCAACCATCTGGGGAATGACGTTGGCGCCAAAGTCGTGGCGGGAATCTGGATTGGCCCCATCCTCCTTGAGCGCTTTGACCAGTGCTTCGCTTTCAAAGAAGTAGTTGCCCATCGACACCAGCGCCATATCTGGGCGGTCGGGAATTGGCGCGGGATCGGGCGGCTTCTCCTGGAAACCGACAATGCGGTAATCCTGGTCGATCTCAATGATGCCGAAGCGGTTGGCAGCCTCTTCGCGGGGGTAGGGGATGGCGCAAACCGTGGCGTCGGCGCCCTTTCCGCGATGCACGCGCTGCATCGTGGAGACGTCCATCTTGAAGATGTGGTCGCCGCCGAAGACTGCGACTTCGCGCGGGCGGGCATAGTCTATGAGATTGAGGTTCTGGTATATCGAGTCAGCCGTGCCCTGGTAGAACTGCTCGCCCACCCGCATCTGCGGCGGCACCGCGTCAACATAGTGGTCGGTGACACTGCCGAAGTTCCAGCCGCGCGCGAGATGGATCATCAGCGAATTGGCTTTGTACTGGGTGAGGACTTTGATGCGGAAGAAGCCGGAATTGACGAAGTTGGAGAGTACGAAGTCAATGATGCGGTACTTGCCGCCGTAGGGGACGGCGGGCTTTGCGCGGTCCTGCGTAAGCGGATGCAGGCGTTCGCCCTTGCCTCCCGCCATTATCATCACCAGGGTCTCAATCATCGCCGCCCTCCCCGCCGCGGGGCTTGGAGCTGGAGGACGCGTCGTCCGGCCGCCATTCGCGATGTTCTTCCCCCAGCCCCTCCAGCGGCTTGCCGAAAGCCTCTTCGGGTGTAACGGGCGAGCCCTCCTTCAGCGTCTGGCCAGGCTCGAGGCGCATCAGGCGCACCGGCGCGTCCTCGCTTTCGCGGTCGCGCGGGAACTGGATGGTGCGCGGGGGCGCGGCCTGCTCAAAGCCGCCGTCCACGATGAAGCCGAGGCTGACCACCGCGCGCTGGCCGGCGAAACCGAGTTCCAAGTAATAGCTGCCGCGGTCGCCGTAAAGCTCCTGCTGGACGAAGCTGCCGTCACGCGCCAGGGCGCGCACACAAAGCCTGCGCTCATCCCACTTGCTGCGGTGTTTGGCGGCGAGTGTCGCCAGCAGCTCCGGTGAGAGCTCCCAGAAGACATAGGCGCTGTTAGGGTCAAACACCAGCACGTGGAAGAGGTCTATCCCATAGCTGTCGGGCAGCGGGAAGTCGCCGGGTTCCGGCACTCCGCGCGCCCGGCCGTTGCGGTCAACCTCAAACTTGCGGCCTTTGGCCTCACCCAGCGGGGTGGGAACAGGCTCGACTGCGGCTTCCTTCGGCGGGAGTGGCTTCTCCGCCTCGGCGGAGGGACTAACGGGCGGCTTAGGTTTCGGCTTAGCAGTGATTCGCTTCGCCGTTCCGGGCGCAGCCGGGCGGGCGGTTTCGCCGCCACGCTCCAGCACTGCGAGCAAGCGCTCGCGCGCTCCGCCGCGCAGCTTCTGTGCCGCGGTCACCAACTCGTCCTTTTTCGCTCTCGACAAGCCGGTGCAGCCCGCGGCTTTGAGAGCGGCAATGAGGCTGGCACTGGTGTGCGCCTCAAGTTCACTTCGCTTCATTCCTCCCTCCTAGAGGGGACTTACGTCTATGGTAACACTAAACTGTGAGGATTCGGTTGTTGGCAGGCGGGCAATCAGCACTACCGCCTGCGCCTGGTACAGCAGCTCGGCGCCGCCCTCACTCATCGCCAGCGTGCGCACCGGGTAGAATCCGATGCGGGCGAAGCCCTCGGAAGTGAGAGCAATACGGGTCCGGCGGTATCCGTCCACGAATACGAGCTCCGCTTCAGGCGCGTCCGTCTCCCACAGCTCCGCCAGCGGCAACCGATCGGCCTTGTAGAGCGCAAAGCGGTCGTCGCTGCGGTCGGTGAGCAGATTGATGTTCAGTTCGGTGGCAAACCACTCCGCGCCCGCGTCCGGCTTGGGCAGGATTTCCCAACGCACAGTGAGCACCGGTCCGTCCCAGCCCACTATCTTGTCAATGCGGCCCAGCGGGGCGTCAGCCCGGCCGGAGACGCCGTGGGGGGATAGTTCGGTCTCATAGCTTTCGCGCCATAGCTCGTGCTGTGGCTGCATTCCGCCCTGCGCGAAATCCGCGGTGCGCACTTCCTGCGCAAAGGCCATATCCACGAAGCTCAGGCGCGGGTAGGCGTCAAAAGCAGCGCTTGCGAGGGCGGAACCATCTTTCATGCGTACGCTCTCATGGATGCTCTTATGAGCTTCCCGCGCATCGCGGCCCCGACCGCTGAGCAGCTCGTCGTGGTAGTACTCGTAGTGGCGGCCCATCCCCGCGAGGAGAGTTGCGTCCGCTGGGGGGTAGTCGCAGTAGTCCAGCGACAGCCCGCGTTGAGGTAGCAGCAGCATGGAGTAACCCTCGTCAAAGACGAGTATCTCGTCCAGGCTGTTGCTGTAGAAGTCTAGGCGGACGACGTGGGGGAGCTTGGTGTGTAGCGCGGCATGGGCGGTCCTTTCGGCCTTGATCATCTGCTCGTTGACGGCTTCACGCAGGTAGTTGAGGTAAATGCCGCCGAAGATGCCGTGCCAGTAGCCGCAGTTGCACTGGGAGCGCAGGTGGTGGCGCAGCGCCTCCTGCGCGAGTTTCTTGTCTTCCTCGCCCTGCGCGCGGTCAATGCCCATCCAGGTGAGGTTGGAGAGGTTGCGCGTTTTGTGGTGCATGCGGTTGGCTTCGTCGTACTTGCGGTAGAAAAACTTGAAGTTGCCGGAAAACAGCACCTGCTCCGGTCGCGGAATGCCCTTGGTGGTGAGCATGCGTTTAGCCTGCGCCAGCCGCCGCTGGCGGTCCACTGGCAGCACCCATTCGCACATCTCGCGGTAGCTGCCCGCGGGCAGCGTGACCAGGCCGGCGGGGGGATGCGCGCGGGCGAACTCGCCCAGATGAACCAGCGGGAAGCGCTCGGCGTGTTCCTCAAAGAACGCAAGGAACTCCTTCAGCCAGCCGGAGCCGTACACCCACTCCTTGGTGCCGGGCCACACGCCAAACTTCTCGCCGTCGTCGCCGAACACGGCGATGGGGTCTTCAATGCCGCGTTCCGCATAGGTGCGGTCAAGGGTATCCAGGTGCGCCGCCAGCTCCGCCACCGGCTTGAAGGGGATGAGATAGCGCAGTTTCTCGGAGATGGGGAAGATGAGCAGCTCGTTCCCCTGCTCGGTAAGGACGTAATGGCGGTAGAGGTCTTCCTCCTCCAGGACGCGCAGGAAGAGGTAATCATCCAGCAGCGTGAACTCCAGCCCCGCCTCCTTGGCTATCTCCGGCAGGTTCAAATCATAGATGCGCTCGGTGCACCAGAGGCCTTCGGGCTCCTGGTTGATGTTGGCGCGGATGAACTCGCGCATCAGCCGCACCTGCTCCAGCGCGTCGCGGCGGGGTATTTCCACCAGGATGGGCTCGTAATAACCGGAGGCGAGCATCTCCACCTGCCCGCGCCGCGCCAGTTCCTGTACCCGCTGAAGGAACTCCGGGTGGCGCACGCTCAGGTGGTCAAACAGGCAGCCGCTTATGTGTAACGTGCAGCGAAATGACGGGTGCGCCGCCAGGGCGTCAAGCAGGGGGAAGTAGGCGTCTTCGCACGCGCGGTCTATGACAAAGTCAAAGTTGCCCAGTGGCTGATGCAAATGGAACGTGAAGTTTACGCTCAGCATCGGGTGAATTATAGCATCTAGCGGGCGGCGGACGGACCGATGCGCGGGCTTGGGGCAATGGTATAATCGGGGCGCAAAGACGGCCAATCAAAGGAGGGAACCCACATGGAAAAGGGCCAGGAAGTCCTCAAAGACGCGAAGGAGCGCATGAAGGTCTCGCTCGGGAAAGTGGCCGAGGATCTGTCGCACATCCGTGCCGGCAGGGCCTCGGTGGGGTTGGTGGACCACATCATGGTGGAGGCGTACGACAGCCGCATGCCGCTGCGCAACGTCGCCAACATCACCACGCCGGACGCGACGACCATTCTCATTGCTCCCTACGACAAGACCGTCATCAAGCACATTGAGAAGGCCTTGAGCACGCAGGAAGTCGGCCTCAACCCCAACAGCGACGGCAGCGTTATCCGCATCAACATACCGCCACTGACCGAGGAGCGGCGCAAGGAGATTATCAAAGTAGTGAGCAAGGCCGCCGAAGAGGGGCGCGTGGTGCTGCGCAACATCCGCCGGGACGCGATTGATTCGCTGAAGAAGTTGGAGAAGAACAAGGACCTCGGCGAGGATGAGTTCCACCATTTCGCCGACGAGGTTACCAAGGCGCTGGACGGCGCGGTGGAGGACCTGGATAGCGCCTTCAAGAAGAAGGAAACCGAAATCCTGGAAGGCTAGAGATCAGATTCCTGGGTAGCGGGTACATCCTCCCCCGGCGTGAGCACGAGAATAACGGCGTCGCGGATGCCGTTGGGATTGCCGAAGACGGATTCGTCAGCGGCGCCGCCGCCGAAAGGCGAGAAGGAGTTACGGCCGGTGGCGTCGGGGCCGATGACGTCCTTGCCCTTGGTTCGCAGTCCGCCGTAAGCCCCCAGAATGTAGCTGTCCACCATCTCGCGCATCTGCGGCTCCGCGCCTTCTCCGCCAACGAGCGCCAACATCGACTGGCTGCGGTAGAAGAACATCCCCGGCAGGAATGGATTGGGCTCCTTCGCTCCGCGTGGCCACAGGTCTGCGCAGGTGTACTCAATGTCGGCATAGGTGCGAACGGCTTCCGTGGCGCCCGGCAGTGTGAAAGTGGCATAGCGCTTATCAGCCATCACATTACCCATCCACCGGCAGGACGGCCCGAAACGCGTGCCGTGCAGCTTGGCCTCCTTGGTGCCGTTGCGCAGCGGGTCGTCGTACTCCATCTGCCAGCCGTGGACGCCGATGTTACGCACGAACGGGTTCTTGGGGTAGAAGGGCATGTAGCCTTCCCGAACCAGTGGGTCAATCAACTGCGTGGGGAAGGGGCAGTTCTTGGCCTCAGTGTAAACCTCGCGCCCATCCTCGATCTTCACCATTTCAGCGTACTTCCCTTCACCGCCGATAAGGAAGAGAGGATACTGGCCGGAGTGGTCAACTGAGTAGCGCTCCACCGCGAGCTGGATGGCGTGGAGATTGGCTTTGACCTCGGCTTCGCGGGCGTTGCCGCGAAGGTCCCCGGTGAGCGATTCCAGGCTCTTGGTGAGCCAGACCATGCTGAGCATCGCAAGAAACAGCAAACCGAAGAACGCAGCGAGGGCTATAAGGAATCCCCTGAAGCAGCAGCTCATTTGCGGGGGGCGTGGTTTCCCAGTTCCACTGCTTGGTTCATTCGGCCGGGTTTGCTTCTCTGGTTCCATTGGTATGTCCCTCGGTGGAATCATAACACCGGGTTCGTATATGTGCCACCATGAAGAGAATCACTAGTGCGGGGACTTGGAGGTCCCCACTCCGGTTTTCCTTGCTGGCGGTATAATGGTGGGGCCGCGCGGGCGGGAAGGCGCGCGGCGATTCCATTGGAACAACACAAGCTGTTTTGCCATCTAATCTACGAAACTTCCGGGAGGAGGGCTTGATGCGACACAAGCTGCTGATAATCCTGGCGGCCATGCTGGCCGCAATGATGCTTTCATCCTTCGGGCCGGCGGCGGAAGACCCAGCCCCGCCCGATGAGACCCCAGCTGTGGAAGAGGCTGCGCCCGCGCCGGAGGCCCCGGCGGAGCAGCCCAAGCCGGAGGAGAAGAAGGAAGAGAAGTGCGCCTTCGACAAGGCGCTGGAGGGTTTCAAGTGCGTTGAAGGCCTATTCAATGTGTACTACAACGAAGAGGAAGAGAAGTGGCTGCTGGAAATCCGCCCCGAGCAGTTCGGCCAGATCTACTTGCTGAACATCGAGGTGGAGCGCGGTGACGGCTACTTCCTCGATTCGGGCGCGATGGAGGACAACTTCCCCTTCTACTTCGAGAAAGTGGGGAAGAAAGTACACTTGATGCAAAAGAACGTGGCCTACCGCGCTTCAAAGAAGAACCCGCTGGCGCGCGCGATTGAGCTGGGAGTGAACGACTCCATCCGCGGAGTTGCTCAGATTGTGGGCGAGCCGCATCCAAAGACGGGGAATGTGCTCATCGACCCGGGGGAGCTGTTCATCCAGGACTTCACCGGCATCGGCGCAGCCCTCGGCCAGTTCGCGGGCTACATGTTCGACGGGCAGGATAGCCGCTTCGGCTTTATCAAGACATTCCCCCGCAACACCGAAGTGCAGGTTATCGCGCACTACCGCAATCCCCAGCCGGAGGCTGCCAGCCCCGCGTTGCCCGACCCGCGCAGCCTGACCCACTACTACCGCTACAGCATGTGCCGCCTGCCCGACCCGGGCTACAAGCCGCGCTACGGCGACGACCGCATCGGTTACTTCATGACGATGTACATGGACTACGATGACATGGCCGCCGACCTGCCGTACAAGTACTACATCCAGCGCTGGCGCCTGGAGAAAATGTACCCGCACCAGGCGGTGAGCCCGCCCAAACAGCCGATCGTCTACTGGCTTTCCAACACCATTCCGCTGGAGTACCGCGACGCGGTGCGCGACGGGATACTGGAGTGGAACACCGCTTTTGAGAAGGCTGGAATCAAGGACGCCATAATCGTCAAGCAGATGCCGGACGACGCGGACTGGGATCCGGCGGACATCCGCTACAACGTGGTGCAATGGATTGTGATGCCGGGCGAGGGCTACGCCGTGGGCCCGTCGGTGGCCGACCCGTTCACCGGCGAGCTGTACGCGGCGGACATCCGCATGTGCGCGGACATGATGCGCTACATCATCTCGTCGTACTACGAGGAAGCCGAGCCGCTGGCCGCTGGCAACAAGCCCGCGATTAAGCTGCCCGGACTTCCGGGCGCGCGGCCCCAGTACGACGACAACTATGTGGCGGGCAAGATGCGCGAGGCGTCCTTCGGCATGAGCGTGGAGTTCGCCCGCAGCGGAATGCTGCCGGACTCGCCGGAGGGCAAGAAGTTCATCCACGACGCCATTAAGGACCTGACCACCCACGAAGTAGGACATACGCTGGGCCTGCGCCATAACTTCAAGGGCAGCACCGTCCATAGCCTGGCGGCGATGCACGACCCGGGCATTACCAATCCGGAAGGAGTCTCCGGCTCGGTGATGGACTACAACACGGTGAATATCGCGCCCAAGGGCCGCAAGCAGGGATCGTACTGGCAGACCACGCTGGGAAGCTACGACTACTTCATCATTGATTACGGCTACCGGACCATAGACGCGGAGACCCCGGAAGACGAGATTCCGGTGCTGGACAAGCTGGCAGGGCTTACGGGGCTGGAGAAGACTCCCTACGGCACCGATGAGGACGCCGCCGGAATGTCCGTCCTCAGCGTGGACCCGCTGTGCAACATGTGGGATATGGGCAACGACCCCATCGCCTTCTGCCGCGAGCGCATTGAAATCGGCAAGGAGCTGTACTCCAAGCTGCCCGAGTTCGAGAAGGACGGCGAGCGCTACCAGAAGCTGCGCTGGGTTTTTGCCAACGTGATGTACCCCTACTGGGCTTCCAGCATGTTGGTGCCCAAGTATTTTGGCGGCCTCTATGAAGACCGGGCGCATATCGGCGATCCGGGCAACCGCCTGCCGTTTACGCCGGTGTCCGCCGCCAAGCAGCGCGAGGCGATGAACTTCCTCAAGGAGTACATCTTCAGCTCCGACGCGTTCAAGTTCCCGCCCGAGCTGATGCGCAAGCTGGAGGCTGAGCGCTACGATACTTTCAGCGACGACTGGGCACGCGAACGTGATGACTACCCGCTGCACGCAATGGTCAACAACATCCAGATGCGGGCGCTGGCGCGGATGTACGATCCACTGGTGCTCCAGCGCATGCTTGACCTGCCGTTGCTCTACGAGAAGGGCGAGGAGCCCTTCACCATGGCGGAGATGTTCCAGCAGACGCGCTTCGCTATCTGGGATGAAGTCTACCAGCAGGTGAATGTGGACGGCATACGCCGCAACCTGCAGCGCGCCCATCTGAACATCATCTGTGGCATTGCGCTGGGTTATAACGGCGTGCCGCCAGACGCAGCCAGCCTGGCGCGGGCCGACCTGACGGCGTTGCGCGGCCAGATTGCCGCGTCGCTGCGCAAGGGTGGGCTGGACGCCATGACCCAGGCTCACCTGGAAGAGTGCCTAACGCGCATCGATGCGACCCTGGAAGCAGGCATCCAGCGCGGGCTCTAGGCGAACAGCCAAAAGGGGGAGCTGAACATGAGCGGAATTGAGATCCGCGGGATGGACGCGCAAACGGAGTACTTCGTTGCCACCTGCAGCCACGTCAACGAGTCCGAGGGGATTGACGCGGCCGGCAAGCGGCGGCTGGCGTGGCTGAAGGCGATGCAGCCGAAAGGCCTACGAGTGCTGACGGCGATGCGCGGTGAAGAGCCTATGGGCTGCGCCTACCTGATGCCGGTGGAAGCCTGCCCCTGGGGGCCGGCGGGCGAGGACTTGATGGTTATGCCCTGCGTGTGGGTGCCGTCTCGGCTGCAGAAGCAGGGAGCGGGCACGGCGCTGGTGCAGGCCGCGGTGGAGGCGGCGCGCGCGACCGGTCTACAGGCGCTGGTAACCTTCGCTTACGAATGGGACTTCTGGTTCATGCCCGTGGTGTTTTTCAAGAAGATGGGATTCATCGAAGCGGCACGGGAGGGGCAGTCAGCGCTGATGTGGCACTTGTTTGACGCCGACGCCAAGCCGCCCGCCTTCCTGGAGCGATGCTACGAATTCTCGCCGGTTCCCGGCAAAGTGGTCATTGACCTGTTCTACAACACGTTCTGCCTGACCAGCGACATTGAGGCGCAGCACGTACGCGAGGTCGCAGCTGAGTTCGGCGACCGCGTGGTGCTCAACGAGCACGGCGTGAACGACCAGGCGGAGGCAATGGCGTTCGGGCTGTCGCGGGCGATCTTCCTCAACGGCCGCAGCGTGTTCTGGGGCTACGAGGCGCCGAAAGACGGCCTCCGCGCGGAGATTGAGCAGGAGCTGGAAGCGCTGTAGGGGGATTGACAGCCACAGCATTAGGGAATAGTATCCGCGCTGAAATGAACACTAGATGGCTGATAGCTTGCTTGCTGACACTGACGATGGGACTGGCAGCCTGTGCTGTGGCGGCTGCCGCTGAAGACGCGGATGAAGCGGTCACCGCATTTGACGTGGCGGACGAGGTGGCGCGCATTGCGGCGGAAGGCGAGCTGTGGCCGGGGTATGATCCCACCGATTTTCCGCTGGCGCTCTACGACGGGAAGGACACCTATCTCTTCAACCATCCGTCGCCGCTGGAGGGATTCGTTCCAGTAGAAGGCCGCGAACGCACTTTCATCTACACCGGGCAGCACGAAGCGATGCGGGCGAATACGGGCCTAGACTTGGGCAGTGTGCAGACCGCGACCGTAATGCTGGACATGATGGGAGACAAGAGCCTGCGGGCGGTGGCGGCGGTGGCGGTGCATGAGCTGTTCCACGTCTACCAGGCGGCGCACCGCGGGCAATGGCCCTATGCGAACGAGGCGGAGCTGTTCACCTATCCGGTTGCCGACGCGGGGATTCTGACGCTGCGGAGGCTGGAAGCGGAAGCCTTGCGCCGGGCGCTGGACGCTGAACAACCAGACGAGCGGCGCGGCTGGGCGCAGCGGGCGCTGGTGTTGCGGCAAGAGCGATTCGTCCGGATGCCCGAAGGGGCTGTTCAGTACGACCGGGGCAACGAGTTGATAGAGGGCACGGCGCACTACATCCAGGCGAAGGCGGAGCACAATCCGGATTTGGTGATGATTCCGCCAGAAGGGTTCGGTGCGGAGCAAATGCGCCCGCGCACGTATGCCGTGGGGAATGCGCTAGCGCTGCTACTGGATGAGTTCAGGCCGGTGTGGAAACAGCAGCGGGCATCTGGGGATACTGCCGCGTTGGATGAGATGCTGCGCGAGGCCCTTGCCGGGACCGAAGGCGTGGAGCCGCCGGATTTCACCGCGGAGGAGCGCGCAGCCAAAGCGAGTATGGCACAGACGGACGCGGAGGCTGTAGTCGGCAAGCGAGAGGAGATGAAGAGCAGCTTCCTGGCCCAGCAGGGATTCACGGTAACGGTGATGGCTTCGGGTGAGCCGCTGTGGCCGCAGGGATTTGACCCGATGAACGTGCAGGTGCTGGGCGGAGGCGAGGTGCTGCACACGCGCTGGGTGCGCCTGGGCAGCGATGATGCGTCGCTGGAAGTGCTGGACCGCTGGTCGCTGACCGAGGCGGCGGGGGAACATCCGCTGTTTGACGGTGTGCGTAGCATCACCGTGCGGGGGCTGCCGGGAAAGCCGCTAGTCAGCATGGTGGAGGGCAGGCTGAAGGTGGAGGTCGCCGGTTTCACCGGCGAGTTCGCTAACGCGAAGGTGGAGGCTATGGAAGATGGGCTGTTGATCACGCTACGGTAGGGGAGCTCCTTCACGTGTCTTGCATCGGTTGCTGGTATCATTGAGCCAGCGGGGCTGCCAATTCTGCCGCATGGAGGTTTGTGCAAATGTTGATCGTGTGGTCGGACGACATGTCAGTCGGCGTGGAGTTGATTGACGAGCAGCACAAGGAGCTGTTCGCGCGCATAAACCGCTTGCTCGCCGGGCTGGGCGAAGTTGGCTCCGGCGCGGAGCTTGCGAAGACGATGGCATTCCTGCAGGACTACGTGGTACTGCACTTTGACGCGGAAGAAGAACAGATGACGCAGTACGATTACCCGTTTTACCGCGAGCACAAGGACGCGCATGTGTGGTTGATCAAAGAGGTCAGCGAGATGGCTAAGCAGTTGGCAGCGGACGGCCCGAGCGAGGGGCTATATGTGCGGGCGGAGAAGACGCTGGTGGACTGGTTCCTCAGCCATGTGCGCAAGACCGATATGAAGATGGGGTCGTTCCTCAAGGGCAAGCTGGAGCAGTTGCCCAGCTGATGTCTGAGCGCAAGAGCAGCGGGAGGCGCATCATCACTGACAGCGGGCGCGCCAAAGCGTATGACCTGGAGCGCGTGCGCAACTGCATCATCGTGGGTGACGCGCTGGAAGTGCTACCCAAGCTGCCGGCGGAGTGCGCCGACTGCGTGTTTATCGATCCGCCGTACTTCCTGCAGCTACCGCCGAAAAAGCTCAAGCGCTGGAAAGTGAACAGCGAGGTGGAGGCGGTGGACGACCAGTGGGACAAGTTCGCCTCGTTCGCCGAATACGACGAGTTCATTGAGCGCCTGCTCACTGAAACCAAGCGCGTGATGAAGCCCAAGGCCACTATCTGGGTCATCTCCACCTATCACAGCATCTTCCGCATCGGGAAGGTAATGCAGGACCTGGGCTACTGGATACTCAACGACGTGCTGTGGGTCAAGAACAACCCGATGCCCAACTGGCTGGGGGTGCGCTTCACTAACGCTACCGAGACGCTCATCTTCGCGGTCAAAGACAAGGGCGTAAAGGGCTACACCTTCAACAAGGCGGCCGCCAAGGAGTTCGGCGCGGGGAAGGTGGGGGCGAATGTGTGGACGCTGCCGCTTTGCACCGGCAAGGAGCGCCTGCGCAATGAAAAGGGAGAGAAGGCGCATTCCACCCAGAAACCGCTGGAGCTGCTGCGGCGCGTCATTCTCACGTC
>CAZKNJ010000025.1:20697-24212 GCA_964554185.1 uncultured Planctomycetales bacterium
CGGCAGAGCTCTTCAAAGTCCGCCTGCTTAATGGTTACCAGCTTGCACTCGGTGCGCGCCACCACGGAAGCAGTGCGCTCCTTCTGGCCCAACAGGCCCATTTCACCGAAAAACGGCCGCTCTTTCGCCGTGAGCATCACTAGCGTCTTGCTCAGCTCATCGTACTCCTGGCTGGCGAGGAGCGTAAGCTTGCGAGATATCTCCACGGTTCCATCCAGCAAGATATACATCTCGTCGCCGGTGTCACCCTCGCGAATAATAGTATCTGAGGCCTTGCACTCGACAATCGCGCAGGCGGAGGCGAAGCGCGCAAGCTGCTGGGGGGAGATGTCCTTGAGCAGATATACCCCCTTCAGGTCCTCCGGTTTCACCGAAGTAGAGCTGGATACGAGTGCCATATCCTGTAGGCGATTATATCACGAGCAGTTGACGCGCTGGCCCCATTGCGTTTGACGGCAGGCCTTGCGCGGCGCTGGCCGAGACCGCTGTGCTAGAATCCACTGGTTAGGGGTGTTGCACGCCCAACCCGCTCGGAGAAACCACCTGAATCATGACGCTACTCATCGTTGTAACGGGCACGGGGGCTTTTGCGGTGGCGCTGATTCTGACGCCGCTGCTGCTGCTGCTCTGCCGGAAGTACAAGCTGTACGACCCCGGAGACCCGCGCAAGGTGCACCGGGGGGACAAGCCGCGGCTGGGCGGGTTTGCCCTGTTCGCGGCCACGCTCTTCGCGGTGGCATACACGGCGATGATGCTCGACCCGGACTTCATTCCGCTTTCCCGGATGCAGCTCACTGCGTTTATCGGAGGCGGAGTTCTCTTCTTCGCGCTGGGCTTTATTGATGACATCTGGCATCTGTCCGCGCGGGTGAAGTTCCCGCTGCAGATACTCTTCGCGCTGGGCGTCGCCTGGGCGGGGATAAGCTTCGGCACCTTGTTTGGCACTGTGGCCATCCCCGTTTGGCTGGACTACGTGCTGACCGCGTTCTGGATTGTCGGCATTGTAAACACCATCAACTTCATTGACGGGTTGGACGGGCTGTCCAGTGGCGTCAGCGCAATCGCCTTCCTCGCGATCCTGATACTGTCGCTGGCGAAGGGCGATTACTTCTTCACGCTGGTGAGCCTGGGAATGCTGGGAGCTCTGCTGGGATTCCTGCCGTACAACTTCTACCCGGCGCGGATATTCGTCGGGGATGGCGGCGCGCTGCTAATGGGGTACTACCTGGCAACGGTATCCATTCTCGGTTTTTTCAAGCAGACAGCACTTATTGCATTCTTGCTGCCCGTGCTCATTCTGTTAGTACCAATCGCGGATACGGCGTTCGCCATCATCCGGCGTCTCGTTGGTGGTAAGCCGATAACCGCGCCGGACAAGAAGCACATCCACCACCGTATTCTCTTTCTGTTCAACCGGCGCTACCGCCACCAGCTCATCCGTAGCGGCTTGTCCGTTGATGAAGCCACTCGGTCGCTGATTGAAGGGCTGGCGCACCGCAATACCGTGCTGATTCTCTACGCCGTCTCGGCGGTGTTCGGCGCGGTTGCGGTGGTGCTGGGGCTGCGCGGGTGAGATAGCTGATGGAATTCTCAATGAAACGCTACTGGAAAGGCCTTGCGGAGAGCGTCACCAGCATGTTCGTACGCGCAGCTGCCGAAGGGCTGTGGCGGTTTCTGCTGGCCGATCTCTTCGTGTGGATTCTGGGCAGCTTCACTGTCTATGCCATTGAGGCCGGAGCGGGCACCAAGACGTTGCGCACGGTCGGCGAGGCGCTGTATTTCGGCTGGATTTCCATGACCACCGTGGGTTTCGGTGACATCACTGCGTTATCAGGCGCCGGACGGGCCGTGATCATGGTTATGGTCTTTGCGCACATTTTCATCATCGCGCTGCTATCGGCGGCGGTGGCGTCCATGCTGGTGGCCCAGCGGATAAAGGAGGGAAAAGGCTTGGAGAAAGTCAGACTCGAAGGACATCTGGTGATTTGCGGTTGGAACTCCAACGGCGGTCGTATACTCTCCCACCTCTTGCACTTTGAGAAAGAGCCGATACCGGTTGTGCTGGTTAGTAGCATGAGCGAGGAGGAAGCCGCTTCAATCCTGGAGGAGTACGAGGGGCTGGATCTGAAATGGGTCAGCGGCGACTACATCCACGAATCCGTGCTGGAACGCGCCAATATCAAACGCGCCCGCGGAGTTATCATACTGGCGGACTACAAGATGCGCGACCCCGATAAGAGCGATGAGCGGGCTATTCTCACAACTCTAGCAGTGAAGGAGATTCGCAGCGACGTAATGGTATCGGTGGAAGTGTTCAGCCGCTCCGCCAGGCCGCACCTGCGCCGGGCGCGCGCCGACGAGATCATCGTCGCCGGTGAGTCAGACAGTTTCTTTCTGCTGTCCGCTACGCTGGCGCCGGGGCTGAATCGGATGATTCGCAATATGCTCTCTCCGGACCTGGGGCTGGAAGTATGGGTGTGCGAGATTCCGCGCCGCTTTGTGGGCAAGCCGTTTTCCGAGTACTTCAGCCATGCGTACAATGAGGCCGGCGACATTTCGCTGGGAGTCATTACCCACGAGCCCGGCATCGGGCTGACCGATGTGCTTTCCGACGACTACACGCAGATAGACCGCTTCATTGAGGAGAAGTTCAAGAAGGCCAAGCTTGGCTCGCACAAGCTGGAGGGTTACTATCCGCGGCTGAACCCTCCTCCCGACTACATCATTACTGAAAACGATATCGCCGTCTGCCTGCAGAAGGCGCGCAGGGAGGAGGAGTAGGGCTAGTCCTCGGCGATGCTCACGAGCACGCTGGAGACGATGGAGCTGTCACCGTCAAAGGTGACCTGCACGATGTAGCGGCTCGAGAAATCGGGGAAGGGCCCGTCGCCGCGCTCAAACTCCCAGTCGTAGCGCTCCTCGCTTCTGCTCACGCCGCACCATCCTTTGCTGTCCGGCTCGCCCAGGTGGTTGCCGATGTCAATGCGCCTTAGCGCGGTGATGCGCTTGCCGAGGAATCCCACGCGCTGAGCCGGGTCTTCGTAGCTGCGGCGCACGTAGAGGCTGAGCATACCGCTGCGGCCGGTGATAACGATGAGGTCAAAGGATGTGAGGCGCGGGTCGCCACCCACGGGGAACTGGCGGGCGAACTCGTCGGGCTCCAATACTTGCGTGGGCTCTTCGCTGCCGCCTTCCCAGTAAAGCGCTTCGCCGCGGCGGTCGCGCACGATGAAGCTGGGCGTGCCGAAGGTGGACTTGAGCTTGTAGGCGTCCCAGGTAAGCAGCTCGCCCATCGTGAACTCCGGCGGCGGCTGTTCCGCGCCCTTGAGGATGTCGCAGGCGGGGAGTAGCGCGATTGCGGTTAGGAGCAGGAGCGCGGATGCAAGACCTCGGCCTGATGCAGCTGGTGGCAGCATACACCCATTATACGAGAAGGGCGCATCCTCCCCCAAGGGGATGCGCCCTTCAAATAGCCCTAGTTGTACGAGAGCATAACGCTCTCCAGCTTAGTCCAG
>CAZKNJ010000026.1:0-23839 GCA_964554185.1 uncultured Planctomycetales bacterium
TTCGCCGGGGCCTTCTTCGGCAGGAACTCCTTTTGGGCCACAGTGAGGAGGTCGGCGCTGAATCCCTTGATGATGCGCACGGGGAACCCGCCGCGCGCGAAAAAGAAAGTGAGCGGCAGCCCATTCTCCTCCACCTTCCAGGCCTCTTCCTTGAAGTGGCGCGCGCCGGGGTCATAGAACACACTGAACTGCGGGAGCATCACTTCGTCCCATTTGGCCTTCTCAAAACCACGCTCGCCGAGCGAGTCGAAGTTCACCGAGTAAACGCACAGATTCGCTTCGGGGTGCTCTTTCACCCAGGCGGCCAGCCGGTTCATGTGGCGCACTTCCAGCTTGCACAGCGGGCAGTCGGTGGTCCACAGGAAGATGACCGCGTTGGTGTCCAGCACCAGATCGGCGAACTCCACCTTGTCCTCGTTGCCATGGCGCGAGGGCAGCTCAAAAGAAAAGGGACTGCGGGCAATTGCCTCGCGGCTGATGGCCTGCTCTGACGCGGGCGCAGCGGCAGTGCTTTCCTCCGCCAGCGCGGCGAGCGGCATCGCAAGCAGCACCGCCGCGCAGAAGAGCGCAGCAAGTCTAGACAGCGGCGGCTTCATGGCCATAAGCCTCCTCGCCCGGCAGCGGCCGGGCCGCTAGCTCGGATAGGTCGCGCATCGCCAGCAGCAGCCCGTCCTCGCCGGTGTCGCGGTAATAGCCGCGCCGCAGCCCGACCTGCGAGAAGCCGAGCTTCTTGTAGAGGTTAATCGCCGCCAGGTTGTTCACCCGAACTTCCAGAATAATATACGTGAGGTTCTCCGCCACCGCCTGGCGCGCGGTGTGGATGAGCAGCATCTGAGCCACGCCTTTTCCCCGCGCTTCGCGCTTAGTGGCAATAGTGCCGACATGGCATTCGTCAAAGACAAACCAGTTACCGATGTAGCCCCAGAGCTCGCCGCCCACGCGCTCCACGGCGACATAGAAGCGTGAGTTGGGGTTCTTGAGGAGGTCGTGCTCGTAAACCGAGCGGCTCCACGGCGTGGGGAAGGAGTAGACCTCAATCTCCAGCACGCCGTCCAGGTCGGTGGTCCGCATCTTGCGGATATGGAGCGCCATCGTGATAGGTGATTATAGCCTAGCGGGCGCTACTCGTCAGGCAGCCCGGAGTGGCGCATGACTTTGCGCAGCTTAGCCAGCGCGTTGCGTTGGATGCGGCTGACATTCATCTGCGAGGTTCCGAGGTGGACGGCCACCTCCCGCTGGGGCAGCCCGTCCCAGAAACGCAGGCGGATGACCGCGGCCTCGTTTTCGCTGAGGAAGGACAGGATGTGGTCCCAGAAGAGGTCCTGGTTGGCGCCTTCCATCCCGACGGAAGGCGGCTGCCCCGCCATATCCCCTTCGGCGGAAACCGTTTCCTCCAGGATGTTCATCGGGTGGTAAGCGCTGCCTAGTTCCATGGCTTCCTGCACCTGCTCCTCGGTCAGACCGGTTTCGGCGGCCACCTGCGCCGCTGTCGGCGAGCATCCCAGCTTCAGCGCGAGCACGCTCTCGGCGGCGAAAACCTTGAGGCTGCGCTCCTTGAGCTGGCGCGGCACGGAAAGCGACCAGCTGCGGTCGCGGAAGTGGCGCTGAATCTCGCCGCGGATGGTCTGGTAGGCGTAAGTGGAGAAGCGCCAGCCTTTCTCCACGTCAAAGCGGCGGATGGCGAGTACGAGGCCGATCATGCCGACCTGCACCAGGTCGTCAAAGGACTCGCGGCCGGAGGTGTACTTGTGCGCGATGTGGTAGACGAGGTTGCCGTACTGCTTGAGGATACGGTTGGTATTCTCTTCGGAGGGGTCGCGGCGGTAGCGCAGAAAGAGCGCCCGTTCTTCTTCTTCGGTCAGCGAACCGACCGGCTGCTCCGTTTCGTCAGCCTCGGGCGGTTCGGGCGGCCTTTCCATAAGCCAATTGTAGCGAATAGCGCCGTCTAGCCGCTAGTCGGTGAACAGGTCCTTGCGCTTATCCTTCAGGTCAAAGCGGAGGTTGACCTCGGGCTGCTTTTCGTCGCCGTAAGTGATGCCGTCCGCAATCTTCTCCAGCAGGTGGAAGATTGGCTCGCTGTAGACGCGGGTGAAGGTGTGGGACGGGTCGGTCACGCGGATATTGAGGCTCTCCGGCGTCTCCTCCCATTTCAGCGAAATGAGGCCCTTGGTTCCGGCGCACTTTTCCACAATCGCCAGGAAAACCTCGCCGATGGTCAGCTTCAGGTCTTCAATCTCGTCCAGGCCGAAGCCCAGGCGGCTGGCCATTCCCGAGACAAACAGCCGCAGCGGAGACACCAGCCCCGCATCGGGCGGGAGCTTGACCTCCACACTGGCAAGTTTGAGTTTCGTATCCATCAATGTCACCTATGATACCGATATATCGCACTCTCGTGCCGCAATATATTACCCAGAAGCAGGGGCTTTTAAGCAGGCTGCGGAGAAGCGCAGCGTCACTCCCACCGGGAGAAAGCGCGCAGAATCAAGTAGCCAGCGAAGGGGCCGACGGCATTGGCCAGCAGATCGAAGAAGTTGCAGGTGCGGTTGGGCACCCAGATTTGCAGCAGCTCGGCGGCGATGCCGAAGAGCGCGACCGGCCAGACGGTTCGCGCATATTCAACGAAGGTGGCACGCAGGCGGCCGGTGACGCCGAGGTGGTAGGCGAAGCCGATGAGCATGAACCCGGCGAAGTGCTTCAGGGTGTCAAGCCAGTAGTCCCAGAAGAAAAAGGAGACCCGGGCGTGAGGTATGCCGGGATGAAGCTCGAGGGAAAGTGCGAGCACCATTCCCGCCAGCGCGACGACGAGAAAGAGCGGGCGGTAGACCCTCACTGAGAATTGGCCTCCCCGCCGCGGAGAGTGGCGAAGAACGCTGACATCAGCGGCGCGATTTCTTCCGCCAGCACACCGCCGCGGAAGGTTGTCTTGCGCAAGCGCTCGTGCCCGCCAAGCTGGAAACGGGATTCCAACGCGCCGAACTTAGGCTCGGCAACGCCGTAAACGACTTCGGCGATGCGGGCGTGGAGGATGGCGCCCAGGCACATCAGGCAGGGCTCCACCGTGCATACGAGCTTCGCGCCTTCAAGCCGGTAGTCGCCGAAGGCACCGGCGGCTTCGCGCAGCGCGATAATCTCCGCGTGCGCAGTTGGGTCGCTATCGCGGATGGTGCGGTTTTCGCCCTGGCCGATAACCTTGCCGCCCAGCTCAACCACGCAGCCGACCGGCACCTCGCCGGCAGCGGCGGCTTTGCGGGCCAGCGTGATGGCCTCGCGCATGAGCACTTCGTCGGATGCGTGGGACACGGGGCGATTATACAACCCGCACTCAGGCGGATGTTACAATGGCCGTATGCGGTTCCGCAACCGGACCGACGCCGGAAGGCAGCTGGGCGAGCGGCTCAAGCCGATGGCCGTAGGCTGGCCGCAGCCGCTGATACTCGCGCTGCCGCGCGGCGGAATTGAGGTCGGAGCGGAGGTTTCGCGGCTGCTCAGCATCCCGCTGACCGTGTTCATTGTCAGGAAGATCGGCGCGCCGGGAAACCCGGAATACGCCATCGGCGCGGTGGCGGAAACGGAGGCGGTGGTCCGGTCGCCCTGGGCCAGCGAGTACGGCAACTACATAGAGCAGGCGAAGCACCTGGAGATGGAGCGCATCGCCCGCTACAAGCAGCTCTACCGCGACGGCGAAGAGCTGCCGCCGCTGGAAGGCCGGACGGTGATACTGGTGGACGACGGCGTAGCCACCGGCGCCACGCTAAAGGCAGCGCTGCAAGTGTTCCGCCAGCCGGAGGCGCCGCGCATTGCGAAGCTCGTGGCGGCGGTGCCGGTTGCGCCGATGGAAACGGCGAAGACCGTGGGCAAGCTCGCGGACGAGGCGGTGTTCCTCCACACGCCGGAGGTCTTTTTCGCGGTTTCGCAGTTCTACGACGACTTCCGCGACCTGCCGGACGAGCGGCTCCGGGAGCTACTGGGTCTCGGGCCCGACTAGCGCACGGCGTCAGTCAATCGGGCCGAGGAAGAGGAGACCCTTCTCAATCTTCTTGATTTCCACCGAGGGCACCTTGGACTTCACCATTTGCAGGGAGCCGGCGGGAAGCTGCTCCTCCAGCGGCGGAATCGGCCCCTCGGCTTCCAGGAAGTTCTCTTCCACCAGGAAGACATTGGCGTCCATCAGCGCAAGGTTGAAGCGCTTGGGCTGGAAGTCAATGGAGACGAATATGCGCGGAGTGAGCGGCGCCTGACGCTTACGCGCCAGCAGCGCGATGGCGGTCTCTTCCAGTATCGCGGTCAGGCGGTCAACCACCTGGGTGCGCATTTCCAGCACTATTCCTAGTTCGTCAATCTTGCGGATGAGCCGGAGCACCTGATCCATATTCTCCACATAGTAGCTCACGGTCGGATGCGCCGCGTAGGAAACTGTGAGAAATACTTCATCGTCTTCGGAAGCGACTCCGCGCCGCAGCTTGCGGGCGTTCCACAAAACGAACTGGTGGAATATCGGCTGGGGCAGGTGGCCGTAGCGGTTAATCAGCATCGTCAGGTCCTGCTCGGTGAAACGCGGTGGCGGCGGAAACTCCGAGAGGAAGCCGTCGGTGTAGAGCGTAAGCTTGTCGCCGGGCGAGAGCTTGACCCACTGGCGGCTGAAGTGGCCTTCCTCCTCCAGGTCAAACAGGCCGATGGGCGGAATGCTGTGCTGAATCACCGAGTAAGTGCCGCTGCTTTGCTGGTAGAGGATGGGGCGCGGATGGCCGCAGTTCACGTACTCCAGACTGCCGCTAGAGTTGTGCAAACGGCAGACAAAGAAGGTTGAGTAGTAGTTCAGGCTGCTGAAGTTAATGCACCAGAAATGATTGAGGCTCTGCACCAGCGCCTCCACGGTGGGCGCGTTCGCCAGCAGGTTGTCCAGATACGAGATGGTGGAGATGGAGATCATGGCGGAGCTGATGCCGTGTCCGCTCACATCGCCCACAACCATGTAGGAATACCCGCCGACCAGCTTCATCATCACAATATCGCCGCCGATGCTGTGGTGCGCGTGGAAGTGCAGCGTGCTGTCCACGTTCGGTGAGATGAACTTGACCGGCAGGTTGATGTTGAGAATCTGCTCGGTGATGTGGAGGTCGTGCTCCATCTGCTGCTGGTAGCTTTCCAGCTGCTGGGAGTAACTCTTAAGGATGTCGTAGTCGCGGGCGCGGGTAATCGCACTGGCGAGCTCATTGGCGAGCGTGTTCATCGACTCAATGTCAAACTCGTCGAAGCTCTCCGGCTCGTCAGCCTGGACATCAAGCACGCCGAGGATGTACTCCCCCTGCATAATCGGCACTGCGAGCTCGGAGAGCGCCTGAGACTTGCCCTCCACCTCCGGCAAATAGTACGGGTCATCGCGCGTATCCGGAGCGTAGTACGCCTTCTTGCTGCTGAAAGCGTAGCCCACGCAGCCCTGTGAAGGCCTGAGGTGCAGCGGCAATGAAACATGGGCCTCATAGCGGCCGGCAATCGCCTTGAGCTCCAGCTCTTCTCTCTGGTCGTCGTAGATGAACACGTAGACGTTGTAGTAGAGAAAATAGTCCTTGAGCAAGCGGGCGGTTGAAGTAAGCAGGTCGTCCAGATTGAGGCTCATCAAGGCCTTCTCGGTGATCTGGTGAAGCAGGCGCATCTGCAGCAGGCGCTTGTTTTCGCCCAGGGAGCGGTGCTTGGCGACGAAAGCAAGCGCCACCGATGGAAGGGCGGCCTCAACTTCCGCCACCACCTTCTTGGGCGCCGGTTCACTGGGGGATTCAAGGGCGAACACCCCCAGGAGCTGCGCCCGGAAGTACAACGGAATCATATAGACGTTCTTCGTCTCCTCCCGGACGAGCGGGAGTTCCGGGTTTGCCTTCCTCAATTTCTCCGCCGGCACGACTGCTATGCGCTGGGTTAGCTCGGAGAGTATGCTCTTAGTAATCGGATTCTCAAGCTCAACTGCTGAAGTGAAGCCTTCACTGGGTAACGTTTTGCCTGCCAGATACGTGCATTCAGCGGTGTTGTCCGCGAGGTTGAAACGCCAGAAGCTTATGCCAGAGACGTCCAGCCTCTCCTTCGCGAAAGCAGAGAACAGGTCAAAGATGTCCTCAACGCCCTGCGAGGAGTTGGCCGCCGCTGCCACTTTCTGGGCGAATTGCGCCACCGATGTGCTCGTTTTTTGCTCTCCCATGGTTGCCGCAACGAGCTAGGTGGATTCTAACACAGCATAGGCGCCAAGCTTCACCTGAAGCGCCGGATGTTCTAGAATAGGCGGCAATGAGCCGCTTTGCGTGCATTTTCGGACTAGTTCTACTGGCTTGGGCGGCCGCGGCGCAGGCAGCGCTAACGGAGTTCGCCCGGGACGATTTCAGCTCCGATTCCGGCCAGTTCTTCCAGGGGAAGGTCGGCGCCAGCCAGTTCAGCTACAAGCCTGAAGGCGGCTACTACGAGATTGACGCAACCGCCAGCGACACCGGTGCGTTGACCGCACTCACCGAGGAGTTCTCCGACTACGAAGCGGCGGTTGACCTCCAATTTGTGGGGATCGCCGGCGGCAAAGACCCCTACGCGGGATTGGTTTTCCATTACAGCGAGGAGGACGGCGCAAGCTCTTTTTACCTGTTTGCGGTGTTTCCCGACGGCTATTACGCGGTGTGGCAGGTCAACCGTGAGAGCGAGCGCACCTACGCCTACAAGCTGACGCATTCGCCGTTGGTCAATCCGGCCGGCCCCAACTCGCTGAAGGTGCGCGCACGCGCCAACCGCTTCGAGTTCTACCTCAACGGGCGGATGGCCGGGGAGTTTTCCACCCGCACGGAGGGCGTAGGGGGCGTGGGGCTCTTCGCCTCCGCCGGGACGCGGGTGCATTTCCGCAACTTCGTCTGGCGCGTGGAGGAGGAGGAGTACCACTCACGGATGCTTGAGGGCGGAGCTTTCGGCTTTGTCCGCCGCCAGAACCTCCCCGCGGCGTTCAGCGATGATTTCAGCCGCAGGTTGTGGCCGCAGGGCGAATCCGCCGGCGCGAAGTTCAGCTACACCGGCAACGGCTACCGCATTGACAACACCAAGGGAAACACCATGGCGGTCAGCTATCGCACGCAGCCCGAGGTTTCTTCCGGGCTGGCGGCGCTCGTAGTGTCGTCGGCGGCGGGGGAAGCGGGCAACGGCTTTGGCATGGCCTTCAGCTTCCAGTTGCGCGAAGGATACCCGTCGTACTACGCGCTGATAATCGCGCGGGATGGCACCTACAAGGTGTTCAGGAATGAAGGAAGCACTGCGACCACGCTGCTGGACTGGCAGGATATCCCGTTTGAGGTGGACTTTGCGCAGCCGGTAATGCTGGGCGCGGCTTTCGTGCGCACCGACGATGGGTTGCGCATCTATCCTGGGGTGAACGGCCGCGCGCTGACGGGCTGCGTGGACGGCAACCCACTTCCACCGGGCGGGTTCGCCATGATCGTCGCGCCGCTGGTGACGGTGGTGGCCGACCGGGTGATGCTCTATTCGTTTGACGGAATGGAGAAGACGGTGCTGGGTGAACTCCGCGGTAGCGGGGAGGAGTAATGAAGATACTGCTTTCCATTATGGTCTGGCTGGCGGCCGCGGCAATAGCTGCGGCGGGGGTTGCGATGGAGGCTAAGGCGGAAGGGCTTTCTTCCGGCACAGAGAAGCTCCTCAGCGTGGAAGAGCTGGCGGCGGCGGAGATGGATTTCGTGCGGGTGAACTTCGACACGGACAAGGGCAGCTTCGTAGTAGCGGTTTACCCGAAGATTGCGCCGCTGTCGGCGGAGAACTTCCTGCGGCTGGTGGGCGAGGGCTTTTACGACGGCATCGCCGTGCACCGCGTGGTGGAGGGCTTCGTAATGCAAGCGGGCGAGCCGTCGGAGAAACAGGCGGAGAAAGAGAAGCTCGCCTGGGAGTTTCCCGACGAAGTGAACTACGTGCACCACGATCCGGCGACCATCTCCTTCGCCAAAATGTATGACACCGAGAAGAAGGTGTACATCCCTAACTCCGCGGGCGCGCAGTTTTTCATCAACCTGGGCGACAACCGCCGGCTGGACGAGAACTTCACCGTGTTCGGGCGGGTAGTGTGGGGGATGGAGACGGTGCTCGTAACCGAAGTGGGCGACGTCATCAAGCGCGCCTACATCATCAATCCGCTGTGAGCCGAATGGAAGAGAACACAACCAACGCGCCCGCCGATACGACCAGTCGCCTGGCTGAGCTGGTAGCGGTGCTCTTCCGCTCGGGGAGAGTGGTGGCGGCGGACAAGCTGGCGCAGCATTTCGGCTGGCGCCCGGACGAGCTTTCGCTGGCGGTGGACGAAGCCAACGCGAAGCTGGAACCGGTGGGGCTGTCGGTCAGCTTTGCCGCTGGCGGCTACCGCCTCACGACGAAAGCAGAGGTTTACCACGCCGTGCGCAGCTTCTACACCGAGTTGCGCGAATCCGGCCTCACGCCGCAGTCAATGGAGGTGCTGGCGATCATCGCCTACCGGCAGCCGGTGACGCGCACGGAGGTGGAGGAAATCCGCCAGGTGAACTCCGAGAGCAGCATCCGCTCGTTATTGCAGCGGCGGCTTATCAAAGTGCGCGGGCGCAGCGACCAGCCGGGCCGCCCGTTTGTGTACGTAACCACTAACCACTTCCTGGAGACCTTCGGGCTGTCGTCGCTGGACGATCTGCCGGCCGTGAGCTTTGAGCCGATGCCGCCGGAGGCACAAACGGCTTAGCGCCCGTTCACTCCCGTGGCGGGGCTGCGATAGTTTCAGCGCGCAATTCCTGCCCGCCGCGCAGGAAGACAATCTCCACCTTCTCGCCGGCAATCAGTACCGTGAGGATGTCCGCCAGCGCTTTCAGGTCGGCCATATCCACGCCGTTTATCTCCAGCACGATATCGCCCTTCTGCAGGCCGGCCTCTTCGGCGGGGCTTTCGGGCACCGCGCCTGCAACGGGAACACCGTGCTCCACCATCACGGCGAAGTCCGGAATGATACCGAGGAACGAAGTGCGCACGCCGCCACTCTCGCCGCTGCTAGCGAGGTCAATGCGGCGGAAATCGGCCGGGGAGCCGATGCGGTCCAGCAGCGCCCAAGTGAATGCAGTTACCCCCGAAAGCGCGGAGTAATCCAGGACATCAGGCGTGTCAGTTATGCGATCCCAGTTCTCCACCATGCCGCCAAACATGAAGACAAAGGGCACGTCCTTCTGGTAGAACGAATACTGGTCACTGGCTTCCCAGCCGCGCCGCATGTATTCCAGCTCCAGGCCGGCGCTTTCGGCCAGGGGCTTCAGCTCCCCCCAGAAAGCGCGCGCGCCGATCTCATCGGATTCGGCGGCATATGCCACCAGCAGCTTCCGCCCCTTGAGCGCGCCTACCATGTCGAAGTTCACGTTGAAAGCTCTATCCAACGGGATGGGCGGGTCTTCCATCAACGCCTTCGAACCGAGCAGCCCCTGCTCTTCGCCGTCGAAAAACACGAAGACTGTAGGATACGGCAGTTGCTGGCCCAAGAGCGTGCAGCGGCGGGCCAGCGCCAGGACGGCGGCAACTCCGCTCGCGTTGTCGTTGGCACCGGGGTAGTAAGTCCAGCGGCCGTCCGCCATCTGGGTCACGCCGAGGTGGTCGTAGTGGGCGGTAACGATGAAGCATCCCTTCGCAGGATCCACCGACATCGTTCCAGGCACCCAGCCGATGACATTGCGGCCGAAGCTGGGCCTGCCATCTTCGGTGCGCACTGCAAAGCGGTGGAAGTAGTCCTCGCGCCTAATCTGCGCGGCGTGATCCCGCAAGGGCTGCACACCGAGAAGCATCAGTTCATCGGCGAGGTAGTTGGCCGCGAGCCGCGCGCCGAAGGTCCCCATCCTGCGGCCATGGATGGCGGGCGAGGCGAGCCGCTCAACCACGCGCATCACATACTCCTCTTCCTCCATCGTGGCGCGAGCCGGTGCCGCAACGAGGAGCGCAAGGGCGAAAAGGCAGAACGCTATAAGCGAACGAAACATGAACTCACCTTATCGGTACAGATACTTGAACGGTATGGCGTAAGCCAGCAGCGTCAGCAAGGCGCCAGTCAGCACCAGCCAACCGAAGAGACGGTTGGAGACCGGCGGGCGGTGGGGGCTGGTGGGGGTGAAACGGAAGAGATCTCGCCGCACGAGCAGTACGATGGCGAAGTAAATCAGCAGGTAGAGTGTGCGTGTGTCGTGGACGTTTGTGCCGAAGGGCCAGGCTCCCCAGCTTTCATCCCAGCCGAAGGACGCGCCGGACACATACAAGGAAAGCGGAATGCCGCCGATCAGGAATGCGAGCATGCCCCAACGGAGAGCGGTATGCGCCCGGGCAGAAGTGGCCAGTTGCGCGAGATCGCCCATACTGCCGAAAGTGATAAGGAATGCGTAGTACAGCGCGTGGAGGAGAAAGACACCCGCGCCGAACAGGAGGCCCAACTGGATGAGCACCAGCCAGAGGTTGACGCCGCTGCGCCAGCGCACCGTCATCACCGCTTCGCCCGGCGCGTTATCCGGTATTGAAACCGAAGCGCCCGCCGAATCCACCGCAGTCATATAGTACTCGTAGGTTTCTCCGCGCGGACGCGCTGGAAGCTCGGCGGCGTAATAGGCACTTCCGCCTATGCGCTCCATGAGCGCGCCGTGGAACGTGGGTTCGCCCGCACTACGGTAGTAAAGGTCGGCCTTGACTATCAAGGCTTCGCGGTTGGACCAGATGAGCGCGTGAACCAAGTGTCCCTGGCCGACGCTCGCGAGCTTGACTGGCTGGTAGATGTAGCCAATGGGCTCTGAGGGGTCAGCTTTGCGGTAAACCAGCGGGCTTACGGAGTTGTAGAAGCCGAACAGCACCACCATCCCGGCGATGAGGATGGTCAGCACTCGGAAAAATGTCTGCCGGCCAGAGGGCATTCCCACCTCCTCAAGGATTCCCGCGTTCCAATTCTAACAGCTTGGCCCGGGCATTTGAAGCCCAGTAACCGTCCGGAGCCAGCTCCAGATAAAACCGTTGCAGTTCGGCAGCCAGGTTCGCCTGCCCCATGGCGGCGAAGGCCAGCCCCAGATTGTAGTAGGCGCCGGTGTAGTCTGGGTCCTGCTCCAGCTCGCGCAGCAACGCGGCCACGGCTTCGTCCGGCTTGCCGGCATCAATCAGCTGCTGGAATCGGATGCATCTGCTCATGAGCTTCCCGGTTCCCCGGAAATAACCACACCAATGAAACAACTTGGCGGGGAACTGCGTCTAAGATACCACAACCGTATGCGGGGAGAACTATGGCCAGATACATCTGGTTGATTGCGATTGTCCTGTTGCTGGGCGCGCCCGTAGCCGCGCACGCCAAGTCCGCCCAGTTGACTGGCGTGGAAACGGCTGCCTTCAGCGACCGCGAAGTAGTGGTCATCCGCCACACTGGAGGAGCGTCGATTTCGCCGCGGGCGCACACCGACAGCGAGGCTGGCGTGGTGACCTTCACCCTGCGCAACCTTGAGGCGGCCCAACCGAAATACATTGAGGCGCGCAAGCCGCTCATCACCTCGGTGGAGCTGACGCCGGTGGCGGCGAAGAACGAAGTGCTCATCAAAGTGAAGGTTGCGTCCGCGGACGTGATTGACGCGGCGCGCTACCGCTTTGGGAAATACTCCTCGCATGTAATCCTCATTGAGCTATTCCCCTTAGGTGTGAAGAAGGATACCGCCCCGGAAGTACGTAACCTGGACGATTTGCTGGCAGGCCGAGCGCAGAAAGTGGAGCCCAACCTTGAGCTGACACCGGGCCAGCGGGTGAAGCTGGACGCCGAGCCCACGCGGGTGTTTGACCACCTCAGCGGACGGGGATTGGTGGAGCTGGACACGCGGCTCACCATCATCAACGAGGACTCCAACCTAATCACCAGCGAGCAGGGCGTAAACGGCGTGCGCCAGGTGCTGGAGGAAGGTGCGGTTGGCGAAGTCGTGTTCGTCGGCAGCCCGGAAAAGATTGCGCGGCTGCGCGAGACGCTGCGCACCACGCGCTTCAGCTCTTCCGCCAAGGAGCTTGACGCCAAGGTAAGGCAGACCACGCGCGCAAGCTCCGGGAGCGGCATTGACCCCGACGAGGACTACCCGCGGATGCGGCCCGAGAGCCCGCCGGACCACTTCAGCTATAAGCGCCTGAAAGGCCAGCTCTCGGACATACTCGTCTCCCTGCCGGCCACGACCGGCTACAACTTCTACCGGACGATAATGCTGCTTTCGCAGATGTCGGGCATAACCATCGTTATTGACCCGTACCTGACCGATCCGCCAACGGGCAGCCTGCGCAGCAACAAGCTGGAGCCTCCGGGCGGCGGCGAAGGCGACGGCGGCGAGGGCTTCCGGGGCGCTGGGGAGTTCCAGTCAATGGATCTGCACGGCGCCACCAACACCGTCATCGGCAACTTTGAGCAGGTGCCCTTTGACACCGCGCTGGAAATAATTTTGGAAGCGCATAACCTGCAGTACATCGTGTTCGCCACGCCTGAAACGGCGTACACCAAGCCGGTGATTCTCATCAGCAGCAAGGAGCGCATTGAGCAGGAGATTGCGCGCGCCAACGAGATTGACCTGTACCAGCTGCACTACGCAGATCCCGCCGAGGTGTACGCCGTGCTGGACAATATGGACCTGCTGCCTTCACGTGATAAGGGCTGGTGGGTTTACCAGAACCGCTACGGCAGCGGCGGTGGCGGCGGCAGCGGGCAGGGTGGACGCGGTTCCGGCGGCGGCGCTGGAGGCGGAGGTGCAGGTGGCGGAGGAGGATCGGGCGGCGGCTCCGGTGGGGGCGGCGGTGGCGGCGTCGGTCCCGGCGGGGGCACCGGCGGCGTGATGGGCCATCCGCTTGACCCCGGCACGCCCCAGTCGGTAATTGTGGAGTTTGCACCTGGCACTTACGACGAGCGTATCGCTGAACTCCTTGCGCTGGCCGGCAGCAAGGGAATGGAGGTGCTGGACTTGAGCTTTGCCAATACTGCGCAACTGCGCGACAGCGAAGGAAGGTTGCTGATCGTTTTCGTGGGTAAGTAGGGCGCGCTTCCGGCGGCCGGATTGCCTTAGCGCGATGACGCGCCGATGACTGTCCCCTGATGCCGCCGGCAAAACCTGCATTCTGCCAATATCCCCCGCATGCCGTCCCAGGGTGGGCAAAAAGAGGGTATAATTCCCCATGAGCGCGGCTTGCGCTGCGCTGTAGGGGTAATACCACAAGTATCATAAGGAGAAGGAGATGATTACCGCCCAATCTGTGAAGGGGGGGGCGGCCGCAGTTAGCGCCGCCCTAGTGGTGATGTTGGCATTAATGTTCTTAGCCGCCTGCGGGGGTAGCGGGAGGCAGCTATCCCCGGACTCGCTGCCAAGTATCGGCGATCCGCCGCCCGCTGACGCAGCTTCGCCAAATGAAGGCAAGCTCGTGGAAACGGCCGGCGCCGGGACTGGAACGGATGGAGGCGACAACCTACTGGATGGAGGCGAGCTGGGGCCCGAAGAGAACTTCCCTCAGTATGACGTTGTTGAGTACTACGATCCTGGAAGCGGTCAGACTATCCCAGTAGCGGACGACCGGATTATTATCGCGGTGAAGGAACCACCACCGCCGCCAACGCCTACAGATCCGAACTTCTTTGATGATGAGAGCGTTCCGTTCTATCAAGGAGTGTATCCGCAGTATCCGCCCGTTCTGGGCGACCCGCGAGTGCAGCAGTTCTTAACGGATACTGGCGCGCGACCATTCACCGAGTGGCTGAGCGTCCGCGCCTTTGCTGTGTTCCTTCCTGATGGAGTGTCGGTGGAAGACGCGGTTACAGACTGGCCCGGGGAGTACGACTTCATTGAGGAGGTGGAGCCGGACGAAGTATGGTATCCGGCTGCTTGGCCGCAGGATCCACCGAACGACTACTGGGGTAAGTCTCCTCCATTACATGGGGCTTGGCATCTCTGGCCGCCGGGCACGAATGGTTGGTACGGCATTGATGTCATGGGAGCGTGGCAGAGTGGGGTAACGGGAAGCTCGCAGGTTGTCGTAGCCCAAGTGGACAATGGAACTCAAGTCTACTGGCGAGGAACCTATTACCCGGACCTATACGGTCGCATTACCGAGAAGGGCGCCAATGTGGGCGACCAGAAAAGCTCAACCGATTTCCAGCCGGTGGTCAAGGACGTAGATGCTGGCGGCAGGGGATGGGACTGGGTGTTTGACCAGAGCCCAGCGGCTGCGGCCTGGCACGGTCATGGCTCATTAAGCGCCGGCGTGATTGTGGGACAGATTAACAACGATGACAGGCAGCAAGGGGGATACAATGACGTAGCAGGCATCTGCGCTAACGTCCGGCTGTTCCCGATAGCGCTCAAAGTGGATGGCAATGGAGGGAGCTGCGACAAAGTGAGGATTAACAATGCGCTAGACGTGATTGGGGCGGTGAAGCGCCTTTACGACCCCATTCAGCTTTATGGTTTGCAAAAAGGCCTTCAGTGTCCACGGCACAACATCGAAGTAGCAGTTTTGTTCTGTGGCATTTGCTCAGGCAGTGAGACCTGGAAGCGGCACTTCTGGTATCTTGCTGGTGGATTCCATCCACAATGGGGTAGTAGGCAAGGGTCCATCCTGTTCGTTTCCCCAGCTGGAAACGACAGCACTACAGCGTACAGGTATCCAGCGGCTTACCGAGCATTGCTTGGCTCTAATTGCACTGTGCTTTCCATTGCGGCATATGAGAGCGCAGGAAACCGCGCATGGTACTCAAACTACGGTCCGTGGGTTCATCTGGGAGCTCCTACCAGTGTGATGAGTACTGATCCGCTCGGTACTTCCAAGAAGCGAGGTTATCAGTTGGGTTGGGCGGGGCCCGGCGCTTATGAAACGTACGAGTTTACTGGCACATGCTGTTCTACAGCTGTTACTACTGGAGTTGCTGCGCTGGTTCAGTCGAAATACGTAACGTGGACTCCACTACAGGTCTTCAATAGGATGTACTCGAGCGTGCAACCATTGCCACCCGCGCCGGAGTTGCGCGGGCGGATTGACTGCTTGAGAGCGGTTCAGTAAAACAAGGAGGAACTGATGAGTAGATACTTGGTTGCCCTGATGTGTGTTATGCTCACAGTGGCGGCGTTCTCTTGTGGGCGAAGCCAACCTCAGCTGATTAACCCCGGATTCCCTTTCCCTTCCATATACTTGGAGATCGACTTTGACGTTCTGGCGGAAGCGCCGGTGGAGGTTCAGGTGACGCTAGTGGCGAACGCTGTCGTAGTAGACTCACTGGAGATATCCTGGGGTGATAGCGCTACATGGGAGCCGGTAGATGCCAGCCTGCAATGCTCTCACGTCTATAACGAAGCTGGCGAGTACACCATCACTGCCAGGGGAATCGGAACAACGCGGGGAGACCCGGCCCAGGATTCGCGCACGGTCCGCGTCGGGCGCGTAGTGCGCCCCTACACCGATCCCATCAGCGGCGAGACCTACGACATCGTGGACGGCGTGGCGATTGTGTGCTTTGTGGAGTGGGAGCGGCTTAGCGGGCTTGACCACGATATGGCGGAGGAACCAGACATCGCCGCTTTCCTGGTGACGGAGAACCTGGACGTTTACGACGAGTGGCCGACGATTGCGTCCATGGTGGTGGTGCTGCCGGGGGATACTACGGTGGAGGAGGCGGTGGCCGAGTGGCCACAGCGGTATCCGGAGCTGATTGAGGCGGTGGAGCCCAACTCTATCAGCGAGCCGATGGAGGGGGATGCCTGATGCTAACCTCTAGTAAACACGCACAGGCACTGCCACCGTGCTTCCGGCTGGAGCACAACGAACCGATGCCCATCCAGTGCAGCTACTATAACTGCCTGGTGGCGCCATAGGAGGTAACTAGTGAGAAAACGCAACTATACAACAAGGCTTCTCCGTTTCTCTGGTGCGCTGCTACTGGCACTCATTGCTGCCATTGCCGCTGCCTGCGGAAGCAGTCGGGCTGGGCCGGATCCAATCATCAAGGTTCCGCCAGCGGAAGTGGGCAGAATCGGAGCCTACCGTGCACCTGACAACGACCCCCAAGCCCCTACCGTGAGGATCAGGTTCTTGGTGGCTACGCTGGATACACTGGGAGAGCTGCGTTCACTCAGGCTGGATCCGGATGGCGACGGCCCGCTGCCGGCGGAGGAGTTGGAGTTTGCTGCCTTTGACCTTAGCCTGGAGCCGGTGCAGATTGCCCCTGTTGGCAGATATAACGGCTGGATATGCGACCGGGAGTTCCCTATCGGCGAGGACTTGCCGGTGGTGTTCTATCTGGAATGCGAGTTCGGGAGCACCAGCGCCACCGTATCATCACTGGCGTTCTCTCACGACCGACCGCCCTGGCCGTACTGAGGATATGGCTCGCGCAGAGCCGCAGCGGGTCTTGCCGCAAGGCGGTGTAACCTGGAGCAGCGGAGCACGATGAAGATGAGGGCTATGGTGCAACCAGCGCCCAGCCCTCATCGCTCACGCCAGCTCCACGCGCCAGGTGGAGAGCTTGCGGCGGAGCACCAGCACGGCGGCGGTGTGAATCTGGCAGATGCGGCTTTCGGACAGCCCCATAATCTCGCCAATCTCCTTGAGCGAGAGTTCCTCGTTGTAGTAGAGGTGCAGCACTGTGCGGTCGCGCTCGGGCAACGCGGCAAGCTCGTGGGCCAGCGCATCGGCGAACTTGCGGCGCGTGAGGTCGTCAGTGGGGCTTTCGCCCTCCACCTGCTCGGGAAGCGTTAGCGCACCGCTCTCATCCTCCAGGTCGCGGAAGGACACCACCGTCAGCGCAGACAGCTCCGAGAGCAGCTCGCGGTATTCCTCCACCGGCAGGCTCAGCCGCTCCGCCAGCTCTTCTTCGGCCGGCGCCCGGCCATGCAGGTTCTCCAGCTCGGACTGGGCGGCGCCGATCTCGCGCGCCATGCGCCTTAGCCGCCGGGGCGCCCAATCCAGGCTGCGCAGGTAGTCCATGATGCTGCCGCGGATGCGGAAGGTCGCGTAGGTCTCAAACTTGACGTTGCGCTCCGGGTCGTAGCGCTTGATGGCTTCAATCAGGCCTTGCAGGCCTTCGGCGTAGAGGTCTTCGCGGTCAACGCTCGGCGGCAGGTCAATCAGCAGGCGGTCAACGTTGTAGTTGATCAGGTGGGAGTAATACTGCACCACCTGCTCAATAAGCTGCTGGTCGGACAGGTCTTTGTAGCCCTGAAGTCCCGGTTGTGCTTTTCCCCCCGCAGCCATGGCACTCTACTACTGGGGCCTCCCAGCCTCCCTAGCCGGCACAGTTTCCGCTGCGCCGCCTGCTGCGGGCTTCGACTCCTTGCCCTCGGCCTTGCCATTATCCTGGTTACCGCTCGCAGCTTCCTTCTGGGCTATCAATGAATCAAGCGCGGTGTTGAGCCGGCTAGACGCCGCGGCGAACTCGGCCAGGAGAATGCCCAGCGCCTGGCCCACCACGAAGAGTGCGATGCTGACCACCAGCGCGACGATGAGCATGTAGGTAGCTTCCCATGAGTTCATCAGCCCCACGACCAGCACGATGAACAGCCCCGCCGCGAGGAAGACGAAGCCTGCGCCGACCCGCAGGCCTTCACGCCGCCGCTTCTCTTCTTCGCGCAGGGCCACGAGGATGACCTGGGTAACCTCCAGCGGATCGGTTTTCCTATTCGCGGCCATATCGGGTTATTTCCTCTGGATGAAGGGAAAGATGCGGTCGAAGAACTGGCTCCGGCGCGACATTCCTTCGCTTCCGTGCAGGAGTGTCTGGGCGATGTGCCGTATGCGCGAGCCCGCCGGCGATTTGGGCGAACGCAACACCAGCGGCACCTGCGCCCGTACCGTGGCCTCCACCTGGTTGTCGTCGGGGATGATGCCCAGCAGCTCCAGCTCGCGGTGCAAATAGCGGTGCACCACCTGCGCCAGAGCGGCATAGGCCTCCTTCGCCACCGTCTGGTTCACCGCGCGGTTAACCACAACCTTCACCTTGGCGTCGCCAAACTCATTCCAGATGAGCTTGAGCGCCGAGTAAGCGTCAACGATGGATGTGGGCTCCGCCATCACTACGAGTATCGTTTCATCCGCGGCTGACGAGAACCTTATCACCGAGCTGGAAACGCCCGCGGCGGTGTCAAAGATGATGCGGTCAAAGGCGAACTCCAGCCGGCGCAGGTCTTCCAGAATGCGCAGCACTTCGCGCTCGCCCAGGTTGGCCAGCTCGTAGATGCCGCTGCCGCCGGGGAGAATGGTGATACCGCCGGGGCCCTTGATGAGAACGTCCTCCAACGGGATACGCTCCATCAGGTAATGCTGAAGCGTGAAGGTCGGAGTAATGCCCAGCAGTACATCCAGGTTGGGCAGCCCCAGGTCGGCGTCAAACAGCAGGACGCGCTCTTCCATCGCGGCAAAGGTGATCGCGATGTTGAGCGAGAAGATGCTCTTGCCCACGCCGCCTTTGCCGCTGGTCACCGCGTAAACGCGGCAGGTTGAGTTGCCGCGGCGGGAAAGGGCCTGGCGGCGGGTGTGGGAAGCCAAGGCGCGGAGGCTTTCGGCCTGGTCCCTCAAAACGCCCCTCCCCTTTCGCAGTAGGCGCGGGCGAAGCTGAGATTGGCTTCGCGGATGTCCTCCGGCACGCGCTGGCCGATGGTGAAGTACCGCACGGGTTTCTGCGATTGCCGGGTGATGTTGTAGATGCCGCCGGGATGCGGAGATTCGTCAAGCTTGGTTATGTTGATGTGGGTGTATTTCAGCGGCGCGAACTTCTCCACCACCGCCCGGATGTCCAGTAGGCCCATGGTGGCGCTGAGCACCAGGTGAACTTCGTCCGGTGGGCACTTGACCAGCAGGTCGCGCAGCTCCTCAATGTAGCGCGGGTTTAGTGGCGAGCGCCCGGCGGTGTCCACCAGCAGTACATCCTGGTAGCGCTGGCGGTTAACGATGCGCCGGTACTCGTCCGGCGTGAAGGCCAAGTGGAAGGAGATGCCCATTATGTCGGCATAGGTTTTAAGCTGTTCCGGCGCCGCGATGCGGTAGTTGTCCAGCGAAACAAGACCCACACGGAGGTCCTTTTGTAGGTTGAGCACCGCGGCAATCTTGGCAATGGTAGTGGTCTTGCCCACGCCGGTAGGGCCCACGAGCATTACGACCTTGGGGTGAGGCTCACTGCCTGAAACGCTGATGCCGCCGTCCAGCAGTATCTCGGAAAACACTTCGCGGCAGACGGACATCCACCACTCATCGTCCGGCTGTTCCTGCAGGCCGGCATCCACGGTTGCTTGTATCATCACGCGCGCGGCATCCGGGGCAAGGCCGCACTGTAGCAGCTTGATAAAGCGCCCTTCCAGCTCGCGCGGTACGCCCGCGAACTGCGCCTGGCTCTCCCGTTCGCGCTGCGCCGCCAGCTCGCGGGCATGCTCCAGGCGTTCGCGCTGGGTAGCCTCTTCCTCCAACCCCAGGTCGCGAAGCTCGTCACGCAGAACCCTGACGTCCTGCGGCTCCTCGTATTCCGCCGGGACCGCACCGCTGCTGTCATCGTCCATCACGGCAGCCACCTCGGGCGCGGCTTCGGTGCTGTCGGTAACCTCCGGTTCCAGGCGTGGCGTTTCCTCTGCAGGTGACTCCTCTGCACTCAACTCATCGTCCGGATCGGGATAGTCCGCCGCGACATCCTCGTCCGCCAGTACCTCAAAGCCGGGCGGATCGGCGCGGCGGCCGCCGTTGCCGCTACTGGCCTCCGGGCGGTATTCGGCCATAGCGATCAGCTCCACCATCAACGTCCCACCGAGCAGTCCCAGCAGACCGCCCCGGCGAAAGAGGCGGCGGTGAATCTCCACCGATTCCCCCAACTCCGAGTGTGCGCGGGCAACGAGGTCTTCAACCTCGTTGCGACGTCCCAGATATCGTCTAATTCTCAGCGCCATCGGGATTTTTCACCACGCCGGTTGTCTTTATTATAACTTCACCCGCTACCTCGCTATATGAGAGCACTGCGATGCCCGGATATATCTTCTCAATTATCTTGCGGAAGTAGGGCCGCACACGGGGGCTCACCAGAAACACCGGCGAGTAACCCTTGGAGGTCATCAGCTGAATTACCTGCCCCACGTTCTCCACCACCTTGCGCAGGTAGTCGGGGCGCAGCACCGGTATCGTACCCGTCGGAGTCTTCTGCAGGTTTGCCGAGATGCTCTCCTCTATGCGCGGATCCAGGGTGGCGACAATGAGCTGGTTGCTTTCGTCGGTGTAGGATTCGGTAATCTGCCGCGCCAGCGCTTGCCGCACGAACTCGGCAAGCAGCTCTACATCCTTGGTCTGTTCAACGAAATCGCCCAGTGCCTCCAGTATGGTCGGCAGGTTACGGATGGACACCTGTTCTCTCAACAGCAGCGCAAGCACGCGGCTGAGTTCGGATAGCGAGAGCTTCCCGGGAATGAGATCCTGCACCAGCGCGGGGTAGTGCTCTTTCAGCTCGTCAACATGCTCCTGAACCGATTGCCGGCTTAGCAGCTCGGCCGCGTTGCGCTTGATGACCTCGGTGAGATGGGTGGACAGCACAGTGCTGGGGTCAACCACGGTGTAGCCAATGACTTCCAGGCGGCTGCGGTGCTCCGGGTGAATCCAGTAAGCGTCAAGGTTGAAGGCAGGTTCCTTGACCTTGATAGCGTCCAGGTCGGCCGGCGGCTCCTGCTCCGCCATCGGGTTCATCGAGAGGTAGCGGTCCAGAATCAGCTCGCCGCGCGCAAGCTGAGTGCCCTTGATCTTGATGACGTACTCGCTGGGCTTGAGCGTGATGTTGTCGCGGATGCGCATCGGCGGCACGATGAACCCCAGGGACAGAGCAACCTGACGCCGGATGGAGTTCACGCGCTCCAGCAGGTCGCCGTTCTGCTTCTTGTCCACCAGCGGTATCAGCCCGTAGCCGATTTCCAGCTCAAGCTGGTCAATGGCGAGAATGTCCTTGAGGTCGCGCTTGGCCTGCTCTTCCTCGGTCGGTGCGCCTTCGCGCGCAGCCTCCTCACGCTCTGAAAGCTTGCGGCGCGTCTCGGTTTCCGCCGGTTGCATGAAGGCGAAGGCACCCCGCTGGGAGTTCCAGCCTAGCAACGCGAGAGTCCCGGCAGCAATGACCATGAACACGTGTGGCATTCCGGGCGCCAGCCCCATAACAAACACAAACACGGAGGCGATATAGAGCGCCTTGGGCACCATCACCAACTGGCCCACAACGCTCGCGCCGACCGTCTCATCCGTCGCCGCTTTGGTGACCATGATGCCGGTGGCGCTGCTGATGAGCAGCGCGGGAATGGTGGCTACCAGGCCGTCGCCCACGGTCAGGCGGGTGAAGACGTTCAGGGCTTCGCTCCAGTGCATCCCCATCTGCGCCACGCCCACGATGAAGCCCGCGCCAATGTTCACGACTACCAGAATCATCGTGGCAATAGCGTCCCGCTGTACGTACCGCGAAGCGCCGTCCATGCTGCCGAAGTAGTCGGCCTCCGCCTCAATCTCCGCACGGCGCGCCCGCGCGTCCTCTTCGGTGATAAGGCCGGCGTTGAGATCGGCGTCAATGGAAAGCTGCTTGCCGGGCATCGCGTCCAGGGTGAAGCGTGCGGCCACCTCGCCGATGCGCTGCGCACCGTGGGTGATGACCAGGAAGTTGACGAGCACGATGATTATGAAGATGGTGAGCCCGACCACGGGATTGCCGCCGCCGCCGGCAGTGCCGCCGATGACCATAGTGGCGAAAGTCTGGATGATATGACCGGCGTTGGCGTTGAGGAGGATCGAGCGCGTCGTCACTACGTTGAGCAGCAGGCGGAAAATCGTCGTGAACAAAATGAGTATCGGGAAGATGGAGAAGTCCAGCGGCTTGTTGACGTACATTGAGGTCAACAACACCACCGCCGCTACCACGATGGAAGTGAGCACGAAGAAGTCTATCAGCGGGACCGGCACCGGAATGACGAGCAGCATGAAAGCCCCGAGAAACAGCAGGGGCAGCGCCATCTCGTAGTTGCGCTGGATGAAGCTGAGCGGGTTGGCGCGGGCAACGGTTTCTTCCATCACCACACCCCCCCGGCAGACGGCATCCCGCCCGCAAGACTCAGCTCAACTGTCCGCGTGTGAATCGCCATCCCGCACCCATTTTAGCGGAGAAGTCTGTTATCCACGCGTTGTGGACAGGATTTCATCATCGTGGATAAGTGATGCTCTTGATATGCGGCGGGCAGCGCAATCAGTTCGGTCAACGAAGGTTAAACGCTAGCGCGGCACCGGCACCGACTGGAGAATCTCGGCTACCACCTCGTCGGCTCTACGGCCTTCAATCTCCAGCTCCGGCGCGAGGATCAGGCGGTGGTTGAGCACATGGGGCGTGAGCGCGGCAATGTCATCGGGCACCACATAATCGCGTCCGGCCAGCGCTGCCAGCGCCTTGGCGCCGCGCAGCAGGTGGATGCCTGCGCGCGGGCTGGCGCCGAGTAGGATGCCGCCGCGCTGGCGGGTGCGCGAGACGATGTCCAGGATGTAGTCAAACAGCTCGTCTTTCGCCCTGACGGACTTGACCTCGTCCATCAGCGCAGGGTACTGCGCGGAAACATCCAGGCTGCGCAGATTCGCCGCCGCGATGTCCTGGGCGTCAAAGCCCTGGTGGTAGCGCAGAAGCACTTCGCGCTCGCTCTGGCGGTCTGGATAGCTGACCTTCACGCGCATCATGAAGCGGTCAAGCTGCGCCTCCGGCAGGGGGTAGGTACCCTCGTACTCAATGGGGTTTTGGGTAGCGAAGACGGTGAAGTCCGCCGGCAGCGTCAGCACCTCGCCTTCAATGCTCACCTGGCGCTCCTCCATCGCTTCCAGCAGTGCGGACTGGGTCTTGGGCGGAGTGCGGTTCACCTCGTCCGCCAGCAAAAACTTGCAGAACAGCGGCCCGCGGTGGAGGTGGAACTTGCCGTCGGAAGAGGAATAGACCATCGTGCCAATGATGTCGCTGGGCAGCATGTCGGGAGTGAACTGCACGCGCTTGAAGTCGCCACTGAAGATGGCCGCCAGCGCCTTCACCATCAGCGTCTTGGCCAGCCCCGGCACGCCTTCAAAGAGGATGTGGCCGTGCGAGAAATAGGCGACGAGCATCAGGCGGAGTATCTCGTCCTGGCCGACCACGACCTTGCGGAATTCGGTGGAGACTTCACTGAAGATTTCGGCGATGCGCATAAGCGTTCCTGATGACGGGATAGTGCAGGCGTGATTATAACAGAGCGCCGGTTAAGGGCGGAGCGGCAGCCCTTAGCCTGGGGGAGCCGGCTTCACCGGGGGAGGAGTGCGTCCGCCTTCACCGGGCGGAGGTGGCGGCGCTTCCTTCTCCGGAGGCGCCTGGCCGCTTTCAGCGCCGGGGAAGGCATCAGGATTCATCATTTCATCCATCAGGCCGGACGGCTCCTCGCCGGGCTGGCGCTGGGCCTTAGGCTTCTGGGTCTTGAAGTTGCCCTTGCTGTCCACCGTGATGCGCGTGCCCCCGGGCAGCCGCGCTTCCAGCAGCAGGTCTTCGGTGGGGGCGCTGGGGCCGCTGAAGACGATGCCGCGCTCCATGTATTCGTCGCCGATGAAGCGGCGGTCCAGGTAAGGTCCGCCGTTTTCGTCTGATGCGAGCACCGAGAAGCGGTCGTACTTGCCGTTGCGCAGGAAGTAAGAGCGCTCCTTTTCGTAGATGTAGCGCAGCTTCTCGCGGGCGAAGGCCTCCATGTCGTCCACCTGCACCGGCCGCAGCGTCGGCAGCGCCACCAGCACTATTCCGAGCACAATGGTGAGGAGGATGAGCAGCTCCAGCAGCGTCATGCCGCTG
>CAZKNJ010000027.1:0-7341 GCA_964554185.1 uncultured Planctomycetales bacterium
GGGGAATGCTAAAATACCCGCATGCCCATCCCGATCGACCAGCAGCTGGAGCGCATCCTCAACGGCGTGGAGGAGTTCCTGCCGTCCGAGGACGACCTGCGCGCGCGGCTTGAGCGCAAGCCCACTCTGCGCGTGAAGCTCGGCCTGGACCCCACGCACACCGACCTGACCATCGGCCATGCGGTGGTGCTGCAGAAGCTGCGCGACTTCCAGGACCTGGGCCACACCGCCGTGCTCATCATCGGCGACTTTACCGCGCTGGTGGGCGACCCCAGCGGCCGCAGCAAGGCGCGCCCGCAGCTCACCGAGGACGACATCGCGGCTTTCGCCCAAACCTTCGCCGAGCAGGCCGGGCGCATCCTGGACATCAGCCAGGCTGAAATCCGCTACAACTCCGAGTGGCTGGCGCGGCTCAGTATGCGCGAGATAATCGCGCTAACGCAGAAGGTCACCGTCGCCCGCATGCTGGAGCGCCAGGACTTCAACGCCCGCTACAAGGGCGAGATCCCCATCCACCTGCACGAGTTCCTCTATGCGCTGCTGCAGGGCTACGACTCGGTGGCGGTGGACGCCGACATTGAGCTGGGCGGCACCGAGCAGAAGTTCAACCTGCTGATGGGTCGCCAGGTCATGCCGGACTACGGGCTGGAGCCGCAGATGGTGCTCACCATGCCGCTGCTCGTTGGCACCGACGGCGTGGACAAGATGAGCAAGAGCCTGGGCAACTACATCGCGCTCACCGAAAACCCCACTGACATGTTCGGCAAGGTGATGAGCATCCCCGATAACGTCATCGGCAACTACTTCCAGCTCGCCGTCGGTCGCGCCCAGCGCGAGATTGAGGAGATGGAGCGCGCCATGGCCGCGGGCGAAAATCCGATGAACTTCAAACTCGACCTCGCGGAGGCCATCACCGCCCGCTTCCACTCGCCCGAACTGGCGAAGGACGAACGCGCCAAGTTCATCGCCGCCTTCAGCAACCGCGATAAAGAAGCGATTGCGGAGGAGTTGGCGCTGACACCGGAGATGGCGACGCTGCTGGACATCGTGGTGGCGACTGGCGCGGTGTCCAGCCGCAACGAAGCCCGCCGGCTGATTACCCAGGGCGCGGTGAAACTCAACGGCGAGAAGCTGACTGATCCCGAAGCGAAGGCTGAAATGAGTACAGGCGACCTGCTGGAAGTTGGCAAGAAACGCGCGTTCCGGATCAGCGACTAACGGTACAGGACCGCGTGCGCCCGCACTTTGTCATGGTCTTGAGTCAGAGTAGCGTGCTTTCGGGAGGACTTCACTAACCGGAGCGCGAGATGACTCTGAACACCTGCCTGACGACCTTTGGATGTAGGGTCTTTCCGGCGTGAAAAGGAACTACGATTCTCTGGTCTTTCTTCTGGTACATCCGGTGGCTGCCCTTAGTTCTTATCAGTTGGAAGCCGGCTTTCAGCAGCAGCCCCTCGGCTTCCTGTGCAGTGAGTCTCGGAAGCTTAGGCACCCTGGACTTCCATGAGGGTTGTCAGCACTTCCTTGCTCAGCAGCCGGTGCCTTTCCTCCTCGTCCAGGGTCTCCAAATATAGCTCTACCGCCTCCCTGATATTCACGAGGATTTCCTCAAAGCTGTCGCCCTGGCTCTGGCAGCCGTCCAGATTGGGGCAGTAGGCGTAGAAACCGTCTTCGTCCTTTTCAATAACCACTGTCACCTTGTAAGACATTCCATCTTCTCCGGGAAAGTAACCTATGAGGCAACCGGAGTGGGGACTTCAGTCCCCACGCAGTTCAATCGCGCGAGTGAATTCGCGCGTCCGGTAATCGCCGCCGATCGGTTCCACCCGCCCCCCTACACCGCGGTGAACACGAGCTTGTACTCAAAGGTCATCAGCTTCATGCCCGGCACGCTCTTGGCGGAGTAGCGCAGCTCGTCGGGCACCTTCGGCGTCAGCACGATGGCGCGCACCTGCTTCTTCTCCACATTCTCGTGCGCCCAGCCCATGTTGATGAGCAGGTCGCTGACGACGTCGTGCCCGGGCGGCTCGCCGAAGATCTTCACCACCACCATGTTCCCGCCGCCGTCCGCCAGCAGCAGGTCGTGCGGTGAGAGCGGGCGGGGGAACTTGCCCATTGCGCTCTGGTCGGGGTAGGGCTTCAGCCCTTCCTCCAGCATACCCAGGTTCTCCTTCAGCATGTTAGCGAGATCGGCGTCTTTAGGTGGCATGTCGTCATCTCCTTCCATTGGTTCTGGTTCAGCGGGCGGTTTGGCGCCCTTGGCGCGGGGGCCGGCTTCCGGTTCCGGCTCGTCGGCCACACGCTTGGCTCTTGCGTTGATTTTCGGGGGAGCAGCGGCCACTTCCGCTGGCTCGCCCTCAGGCTCCGGCTTCGCGCCCGCCGCACCCGGTCCTTCAGTGATTCGCACAATCAGCTCGCCGTCCGCATCCGCAATCTCCCAGACGCCGTGCTCCTCCGGGTTGTACGCCGCATACTGGCCGAAGTCCACCCGGAAGAGGCAATCCAGGTCCGGGTCGTTGGCGATGCGGGGCGAGCGGTTCTCCGGAAAGCTCGTGCGCGTGGGCATGTTCACGCAACAGGCGGTTACCTGCGAGCGGATTCTGCTTTCGTCAATGCCCGGATTTTTCTTGCGCACATAGCGCACGATTTCCGATGGCGTGGTGGGAAGCTCCAGGTTGCTGATGGCCTCCCGCACCACTTTTGCCGGAGACACTTCCGCCATATATTCGTCCCCCTTCTGACGGCGCGCTCGCCGCCCGGTCCGCTGAACCCGCCAGCCTGCCGCGATGGGTGGCCGGGGGCTAGGTGCATTATTCTACCGCAACTTGCGCCGGATATTCCACTACCGGTGGAATAAGCGCCTCAGCCGGTGAGGCGATGGTAGAATACGGGCACTTCAATCTTGCTTCGGGAGTGCGCAATGGAGGGGTACGACCTGATTGTAATCGGCGCCGGGCCTGGCGGATACGTGGCCGCCATCCGCGCCGCGCAGCTCGGCCTGAAGACTGCCATCGTGGAGCGCGAGCACTGGGGCGGCGTTTGCCTGAATGTCGGCTGCATCCCCAGCAAGTGCTTGCTGGAAGACTCGCACCTCTACCACGAAGTAGCCCATTCCGGCGCGTCACGCGGCATTGTCGCGGAAAACCTCTCCTACGACTGGCCGGCGATGCAAGCGCGCAAGGACAAGGTCGTGAGCCAGCTTACTAAGGGCGTGGAGTTCTTGCTGAAGAAGAACCGGGTGGACATGTACTTCGGCGAAGCATGCTTCACCGATGCGAACGCGCTCGCGGTGCGCGGCGAGGAAGCTGAGATTCCGCTCGCCGCCAAGCACTTCATTATCGCCACCGGTTCGCGGTCGGCCGAGCTGCCGCACATCAAGGTTGACGGCCGGCGCATCCTCTCCTCCACCGAGGCGCTGTCGCTGCCGCAGCCGCCGGCAAGGCTGTGCGTGATCGGCGCGGGCGCCATCGGCCTGGAGCTAGGCAGCGTCTACGCCCGCTTGGGCACCAAAGTGACCGCCGTGGAGATGCTCCCGCAATGCCTGCCCGGCTCCGACCCGGAAATCGCAGCTACGCTCGCGCGCGAAATGAAGAAACAGGGGATTACGCTGCTCACCGATACTATGGTCGCCGCGCTGGAACATAAGTCCGAGGGGCTCTCACTTACGCTAGAAGGCAAGTCCGCGGGCTCGCTGGAGGCGGATGTGGTGTTGCTGTCGGTGGGGCGCCTGCCCAACGCCGGCGGTCTGGGGCTGAATGTCGTAGGAGTGGAACTGAGCAAACACGACTTCATCTGCGTAGACGATGAGTTCCGCACTGCCGTTCCCCACATCTTCGCTATCGGCGACCTCATCGGCGGAAAGTTGCTGGCGCACAAGGCCAGCCGCGAAGGCGAGTTCGTAGCCGAGCTGATCGCTGGCCACGAGCCGGTGCGCCACTGGCATGTTCCCGCCGTGGTTTACACGTCGCCCGAAGCAGCCAGCGTCGGCCTTACCGCCGCTGAAGCGGAGGCGGATGGTTTCAAGCCGCAGGAAGGCAGCTTCATGTTCCGGCCCAACGGCCGCGCGCTGGCGATGAACAGCATCTCCGGGTTCGTGAAGGTGGTCGCGGACGCAGAAAGCGGCAAGCTGCTGGGCGTGCACATCATCGGCCCCGCCGCCGGCGAGCTCATCCACGACGCCGCCGTCGCCCTGCAGGCGGGAATGACGCTGAAGCAGTACCAGTCCGTTCTGCGGGCGCATCCCACGCTCTCCGAAGTGATAACCGAAGCCGCTCTCGCGGTGGACGGCAAGCCCATCCACGCCTGAATACGCAGCTTCATCACGCTTTTGTTGATAACTTGCCCATCTGATTTAACGGCCAAAGGTATTGCCATAGACGGGCGTTTGCGGAATCCTTAATATGGTACCCCAGCCCTGCCGGGGTGGGATCTTTTACAGGATGGGTGGACGGGAGCATCCGGGAAACCGTTGATGCCGCGCCGGAGTTTCGGCTCCGATAGGTCACGGCGGATAACCGGAAGGGCGCTGCCTCAGCTTCCTCCTTCACCGGAGAACTGGTGGCGCTTGGCAGGCCGGCGCGCAGCAGCTGCGGTTCCTTCGGGGGCCGTAGCCGTGGCAGACAAGCCTGGCACGACCGTTTGCCTTCCAGGAGGAAGGAGTGGGAAGTTTCGCACTTGTCATTCTTTCATCACGGGACTCACCCCGTGCTGGGCTGGCAAAAGGTATCTGTGGGGCCTCCGCCAGGAGGTCAAAGGGTAGATGTGCCGTCTTTGGGCGGCACATTTGCTTTAACGCCGCTTCCCTGCTGGCTAATCACCCATTTCCGCGGTGATAACCACGTCCGCCAGCGCCAGCGGAATCTCCTCAAACAGCTGGCTCACCACAGTTGTCCGTGCGGGCAATCCAGCGCTTGCCACCAGCTTCAACGGGTCATACGCCACCGCGGTTTTCACGCCCACTTCCTGCGCTATCGCCAGCAGCACGCGCGTGCCGGTTTTATTCACAAACGCCTTTTCGCCGACGGCATCCGCGCCCACCAGCACCAGCTCCATCTGCGGCAGGAACTCGGCAAACGCCGCGTCAGCGTACACTGTGCAATGGACCCCAGCATCCGCCAATTCCCGCGCCAACTCCAATCCCTCACACCCCGGCAGTCCTTCGCCAACCCAGGCCACGACGTCCGCATCTTTCGCTGCAATCAGTGCATCGCGCACAATGCCCGAATGGCTGATAGTCATCACCCGCGGATACTCCCGCACGAGTTCCGCCGTACGCGCAACGACTTCTTCCACCGCTTTGCTCCACCTACGCGCAACCGTCCCCGCCGCCTCTCCCATAGCAGCGCCATTCCGGACTCTCTCCAGCACCAACGCCAGCGCATTATCCAGTGCAACGATTGCCGGATGCGCCCGTTGCACCGCTTCCCGGCAGACCTCAAGTTCATCCGCTGCTTGCCCTCCTTCCAGATTCATCTCCTGCAGGAAGCCGAATAGCCGCTGCGTGAGCACCGATGCGCCGTGCGTCCGGTCGGCCAGTATTGAAGGAAATGTTGGGTGTTTGGCCAGCTCCATTCCGTGTCCAGTCTATCACAGCGCCGCGCGGCAATGACCTTGGCGGATGCGCCATAATCGGGTATACTATAAGTAGGTTGCTGGACAACTTGTCGCGGCAAAAATCCCGCTTGCGCTGAGACCGAGTGAGCAACGGGTCCAGCGGCCTGAGATGAGTGGGGCGGCAGGTACGCCAGCCCGACTGCGCTTAGCTGCACCGCCGGTTCATGGACGGACGGCATACCGCCGCCCGCACGGGGACAACTTCGCATTGAGGCGTTCCAACAGGCGCCGGAGCAGGCGCGCGAAAGAACGCGCCGCGCGGCCAAAAGGAGTGAAGGCTATGGCCGGAACGAAGTACATTACGGACGTACGGAAACTGCCGCATTTGCACGCGCAAGAGAAGGCGGATCTGGCGGAAATACAGCGGTATTTCCGTTTCAAAGCACCACAGTACTATCTTGACCTAATCGATTGGGACGACCCCAACGACCCGCTGCGCCGCATCGTCGTACCCCACGCCGACGAGATGATTCAATGGGGCCGGTCGGACCCGAGCAACGAGACTTCCGTCACCAAAGCTCCGGGCGTGCAGCACAAGTATCCCCACACCGCGCTGCTGCTCGTAAGCGACACCTGCGCTGGCCTGTGCCGCTTTTGCTTCCGCAAGCGCATCTTCCGCCGGAACAACCCGGAGCTGCTACGCGATGTTGAGGCCGGGCTGCAATACATACGCGAGCATCCCGCCATCACGGATGTGCTTCTGACCGGCGGAGACCCACTGGCGCTGTCGACCCGCCGCCTTACGGGAATCGTAGAGCAGCTGCGTCGCATCAAACACGTGAGGATCGTGCGCATCGGCAGCAAGACGCCGGCCTACGACCCCTACCGCATCTCCGAGGACGACGAACTCATTGCGCTGTTTGCGCGCTTCAGCGGGCCCGGCCACCGCATGTATCTCATGTGCCACTTCAACCATCCGCGCGAGCTCACCGGCGCGGCCCACGAGGCGGTGGAGCGCGTAATGAAGGCGGGGGTGGTGCTGTGCAACCAGACGCCGATCATCCGCGGCGTGAATGACGACCCGGTGGTGCTGGCGGAGCTGATGAGCGAGCTCGCCTCCTCCGGCATCACGCCGTACTACATCTTCCAGTGCCGCCCCACCAGGGGCAACATGGCTTACACGCTGCCGATTGTGCAGAACTACTTCATCATTGAAGAGGCCAAGCGGCACGTGGACGGGCTGGCCAAGCGCCTGCGTTTCGTGATGAGCCACGAGCGCGGCAAGATTGAGATTGTAGGCGTGACGCCCGCGCACATCTACCTCAAGTACCACCGGGCCAAGGATCCTGCGCGCGAAGGCAAGTTCATGGTGTTCCGCCGTGACGACGAGGCCTACTGGTACGACGACCTGCTGGTGCAGGAGCGCCGCACCGGCGTGGTGCACACCGGCGCCTTGCGCCCGCTGCCGCCCGAAGGAGGCCGCGCCATCGCCCATCTGGATGAGGTCGTGAACGAGCGCACCGCCCACAGCTCCGACATGCTCCAGTTGCCCTCGGACAACTAGCGCGGTTCTATATCGATTCCGGGAGTGGCGACTTCAGTCGCCATACTCTCCGGACGAGGGCCTCATTCCCCGGTCAGAAGGTGTGGGGGATGAATCCCCCAATCCGGTTCTCTTGTCCAGCCGATGTCTGGGCGCTTTCCGCGCACTGCTTCTTGCGTTCTCTGGAATAGCGCAGTATGATGATGATGCGTCACGGGCGGGCGCGGAGGTGGAGCGATGTCAAG
>CAZKNJ010000027.1:7441-19205 GCA_964554185.1 uncultured Planctomycetales bacterium
GCGCCTACAGCTTCCACGGCGGCACGGCGCTGCCGGCACGGCTGGCGCAGGCGGCGCGGGAGCGCAGCTTCAACGCGTTGGCGCTCACCGATCTGAACGGCCTCTACGGCGCGGTGGGCTTTTACCAGGCGTGCCGCGAGCATGGCCTCAAGCCCCTCATCGGCGCCACCGTGGATGAACCGCTACGCCCCCGTAGGCGGGCCATAGCACTGGCTCGCGATCTTGCGGGCTACGAATCGCTTTGCCGCCTGTGCAGCGCACGCCAGCTTGAACCTGCATTTAACCTTTTGTTTTCGCTGCGCGAACACGCTGCCGGCCTGATCATCCTCACGAGCGATGCGCAATTGGCCCGCGATCTTGCGCCTGCGTTTGCGCCGGGCAGCCTCTGCCTGAAAGCCCTCCCGCCAGAGGATGCGGCCGGCACGGCGCAGCTCAAGCGACTGACATCCCTCGCGCAGGAACTTCATCTCCCGCTGGTGGCCGCCAACGATGTCTGGATGCTGGACGCGGCGGACTGGGAGACCCACTGCCTGCTGCGCGCCATCGGTCAAAACGAAATCATCCACCGGGTGAAGGATGCCGCCCCGCCGCAGCGCCACCTGCTCAGCGTGCAGGAGATGCAGCGCGCCTTCGCCGCCGTCCCCGAGGCGCTGGCCAACACGCGGCGCATTGCCGACGAGTGCAATCTGGAGCTGCCGCTGGGAAAGATATTTTTCCCGCACTTCCCGCTGCCGCCGGGCGAGACGCCGGAGCAACGGCTGCGGGCGCTGGCGGTGGAGGGAGTGCGCCGCCGTTATCCCCGCATCACCACTAAGGTGCGCGCGCGGCTCAACTACGAGCTTGAAGTAATAAACAAACTCGGCTTCGCCTCCTACCTGTTGGTGGTGCACGATCTCGTGGCCGAGGCCAACCGGCGCGGCATCCCCAACCTCGGGCGCGGCAGCGCCGCCAACTCCATGGTCTGCTACGCGCTGAACCTCACCCACGTGGAGCCGCTGGCGTACAACCTCTATTTTGAGCGGTTCATGAATCCCGAGCGGGAATCCCCGCCGGACGTGGACCTTGACTTCAACTGGAAGCGCCGCGACGAAATCGTGCGCTACGTCTACGACCGCTACGGCGCCGGCCGCGTGGCCATGATCTCCACGCATGTCACCTTCCAGGCGCGTTCGGCGCTGCGCGAAAGCGCCAAGGCGATGGGGCTGCTTGACCGCGAGCTGGAGCGCTTCATCAAGCGCCTGCCGTTCTGGAGCGCGGACGGCCTGCTGGACAAGGTCGGCGCGGAGCACCCCGAAGTGCGCGGGCTGGACCTCAGCGCGCCGGAGTACCGCGCGATGTTCGCCCAGGCGGCGAAGCTCGCGGACCTGCCGCGCCACCTGGGCATCCACGTCGGCGGCATCGTCATCGCGCCGGAGCACATCTGTAAGCACACCGCGCTCTACGAGGCCGCCAAGGGCTTCGTGGTCACCCACTACGAGATGTTCGGCGTGGAGGACATCGGCCTGGTGAAGATTGACCTGCTGGGCAACCGCTCGCTGGGCGTGATGGAGGACGCGCTGGCTTCGCTGCGCCAGCGCGGCATCACCCCGCCGGTAGACGACTTCAATACGACCACCACCGACCCGCGCACGGTGGAGATGGTAACGCGCGGGCGCACCATGGGCTGCTTCTACATTGAAAGCCCCGCGATGCGCCAGCTGCTGCAGAAGCTCGGCACCCGCACCTTCGAGGAGCTGACCGCCGCCAGCTCGGTCATCCGCCCCGGCGTGGCCGAAAGCGGGATGATGCAGGAGTACATCCGCCGCCACCGCAACCCCGAGTTCATCCGCCATATCCATCCGAAGCTCGCGCAGGTGCTCAGCGAAACCCACGGCGTGATGATTTACCAGGAGGACGTGATGAAGGTCGGCCACGAGCTGGCGGGAATGTCGCTCGCGCAGGCCGATTTGCTGCGCCGGGCGATGAGCGGCAAGCTGCGCTCCCCCGAGGCGATGGCGGAGATGCGCGAAAGCTTCCTTCAGCAGTGTCACGCGCGCGGGGTGAAGCCCGCGGTGGCGCAGGAGCTCTGGCGCCAGATTCGCAGCTTCGCCGGCTACGCCTTCTGCAAGGCGCACAGCGCCGCCTTCGCCGTGCTGTCCTTCCAGGTCGCCTACCTCAAGGCGCACCATCCCGCCGAGTTCATGGCGGGCGTGCTGTCCAACCACGGCGGCTTCTACGCCACCGGCGTCTACATCCAGGAGTGCCGCCGGCTCGGCCTGCTGCTGCTGCCGCCCTGCGTCAACCGCAGCGCCCTGGACTTCACCGCCGAGGACGGGGGTAGGGCGGTGCGCGTGGGCCTGCGCGAAATCGGCGAAGTGCATACCGGCACGCTGGAAAGCATCCTCGCCGCGCGCGAAAAAGACGGCGCGTTTACCTCGCTGCGCGATTTGCTGCGGCGCACCCGCTGCCGCTATACCGATCTGCAGGTGCTGGCGCTGGTGGGCGCGCTGGACTGCTTCGGCTTCACCCGCCCGCAACTGCTGTGGCTGCTGCAATGCGAGTTCGCCAACAGCCGCGGCCATGGCGGTTTCCTGGAGCTGGACGACGGCGACGGGCTGGAACTGCTGGCGCAACTGCCGCCGCTTACCGATTACGACGCGCTCACCCGCTGCCGCCTGGAGGTGCAGTACCTGGGCTATGGGGTGGGGGCGCACCCGCTGTCGTTCTTCCTGCCGCACATGGGCGAGCTGGCGGCGGCGGAAGACCTGCTGCGCCACGCGGGCAGGACCGTGCGCCTGGCGGGCTGGTGCATCGCCACCAAGCGCGTGGCGACCCGCAAACGCGTGCCGGTGCGGCAACGGGATGACGAACCCACTGCCTCCTCCGCGCCGCCCGCGCGGCTGCGCCCGTCCGACGAACTGGGACTGACCGGCCACGAAGTGCTCAGCGCGCCCACCGTGCGGGTGCCGACCGGCCGCGCCATGAAGTTTATGAGCATGGAAGACCTGACCGGCGCCTACGAAGCCGTCCTCTTCCCCGACGCCTACGAGCGCTTCGCGCCCATCGCCACCCGCCCCGGCCCCTTCATCGTCACCGGCCGGGTGGACGCCGAATACGGCAGCCCCACGGTGAACGTCTCCGCCCTGGAACTCGCCTCCAGCCTGCCTTTCACCCCCAAAGCCCCGCTGCTGGAGTTGGCGGAAGCGGAAGCAATCACTGGATACGATTCATGGTAATTATGTCGTATTCGCTGTCTCTTCTCCCGCGGCGTGCGCGGCATTGTACTCGTCAATGCTCGCCTGGATGGCGGCATCCTGCTCCGCCAGCTTCTCCACCGCGGCGTCTATCAGCGCCTGTTTGGCCTCGTATTCCTCGTCGCTTTCAAAGTACTCGCTGGCGAACAGCTCGCGGGCGCGCTCCACGCCCTCATCATGCTTGCCCATATCGTGGTAGTAGATGAGCGTGGTTATCGCATAGCCGATGTAGTAGTCGTTGTGCGTGTCATTGAATCGCCGGGCGTATCCGTCGTTAACCTGCCGTTGGAGGTCCTTTTCCTGGAGCGCCAGCCAATTCACGTAGAATTCTGGGAAGCGTGAAGATACGTTGACGAGGACACCATCTTTGTCCAGCGAGAGAATGAGCTGGCGGTCCGGACTGGCCGCATGGCAGACATCGCCCCAGAGCTGCCATCCCGCGTAGCCGATGAACTCGGGCGAAAAGTCGTTATCTATATCGCTGATTTCCCTAATCGCAATTCCGCTGACACTCACGCTGTTGTCAATCAACTTCACTGTGGAATCACCCTCGGAGACGAAGGAGAATATGTTCAGCCAGCTGTTGAAGTAGTTGTTACCACCGAAGTTCGAGAACACGGTCAGGCTTCTCCCGCTCGGCGCGGAGAAGGGGAGTTTTCTCAGCTCAATCTCTTGAATAGTGTAGGCGCTGAAATACCCCATCTGGTGCCAGGAACCATCGTCCCCCAAGTAGTAGAAGAGGAGAATGCTCCTATCTCCTTCCTTCAGTATCACCCCCGGCGCAATCTCCACGTCAATCCATCGGTCGAGCATGCTCTGGTTGCGGTAAAACTCCAGATACCGCACCCTCGGCGCATCCACGCCCGCCCAGTAACCGCTGCGGTCGTCAAACAGGATTAGCTCGCCGGGTATTGCGCCCAGCTCCTCCGGCAGATAGGGGACTACCGCCGGCTCCTCCGATGCGCCCGCCCGTCCATCGGGCGCAATCAACAGCGCCGCCACTAGGCCAATGACCAGCCCTCGGAATACCCATCCGCGCATGGTGCGATTATAACCGACGCCTCAGCTGCTGAGTGGTACTGGCGAAGCCCGCCGGCCGAGACCCATTTCACAACTTAGGCCGCCCCGGAGCTTGACGGAACGCGAATACCCCGCTATCCTTCTAACCTGTTTGCCCGCCTGAATCCTTGTGAAATAAAACACAATCACCTTAAGGGGGACCTGATGTCCGTTGATCCTAAGAGCATACTCAAGAAATACGGCATTGAGACCACCGGTAAGTCTTACCGCAACCTCAACATGCCCGAACTCGTAGAGCACGCGCTGCGGCGCGAAGAAGGCTTCCTCGCCAGCAACGGCGGCCTGGTGACTCGCACCGGCATCTGGACCGGCCGCTCGCCCGACGCCAAGTTCACCGTGCGCGACGCCGCGACCGAAGAGGGCGTGTGGTGGGACGGGCCTAACAAGTCCACCACACACGAGCACTTCAAGCGCATCAACGCCAAGGTCCTGGATTACATGAAGGACAAGGACCTGTTCATCTTCGACGGCTTCGTCAACGCCGATCCCAAGCTGCGGATGCCCATCCGCGTGATCACCGAGCTGGCCTGGTCGGCCATGTTCTCGCAGACGCAATTCCGCAACGGCACCCGCGAAGAGCTGGAGAACTTCGAGCCGGAGATGACGTTGTTCCACGTGCCGCTGCTTATGCTGGACGCCGAAAAGGACGGCACCGGCCTGCAGGCGGGCGTATTGATGGATTACACGAACAACCTTATTCTCGTGGCCGGCAGCGGCTACTGCGGCGAGATTAAGAAGAGCATCTTCACCGCCCTGAACTTCATTATGCCCACCAAGGGCGTGCTGCCGATGCACTGCTCCGCCAACGTGGGCAAGAAGGGCGACACTGCGCTGTTCTTCGGCCTCTCTGGCACGGGTAAGACCAGTCTTTCCGCTGATCCCGGCCGCCGGCTCATCGGCGACGACGAACATGGCTGGGGCCCCGACGGCATCTTCAATTTCGAGGGCGGCTGCTACGCCAAGCTCATCCGCATCTCGCTGGAGACCGAGCCCCAGATCTTCAACGCCATCCGTTTCGGTTCGGTGCTGGAGAACGTGGTGGTGGACGAAGACCGCGTTCCCGACTACTTCGATCCCAGCATCACCGAGAACACCCGCGGGACTTACCCGCTGGAGCATATTGACAACGTGGAAATCTCCGCGCGCGGCGGCCACCCGAAGAACGTGGTGTTCCTCACCGCCGACGCCTTCGGCCTGCTGCCCCCGCTGTCGCGGCTAACGCCCGCGCAGGCGGCCTACCAGTTCATCAGCGGCTACACCGCTAAGCTGGCCGGCACCGAGCGCGGCATCAACGAGCCCAAGGCCACTTTCAGCGCCTGCTTCGGCCTGCCGTTCCTTCCGCGCCATCCCGGCGTCTACGCCGACATGCTGATGGAGCGCGCCGCCAAGCACGGCAACAACTTCTGGCTGGTAAACACCGGCTGGAGCGGCGGCCCCTACGGCGTGGGCGAGCGTATGCCCATCAAGCTGACGCGAGCCCTGCTCAACGCGGCGGTGGACGGCGAGCTGGACAACGTGAAGTTTGAGCAGGAGGCGGCATTCGGCTTGAGCATCCCGACCGAGTGTCCCGGCGCCGATAAGAAGCTCCTCTCCCCGCGCAACACCTGGCCCGATGCCAAGGCCTACGACGAGAAGGCCAAAGACCTGCGCGGCATGTTTGAGGACAACTTCAAGAAGTACGAGGCCAATGTCTCGCCCGAAGTCGTCGCCGCGGGATTTAAGCGGTAGGAAGCGGTCGCAGGCGCAACTTGGGCCACCCGGCAGGGCCTGGCTACAGGCTGAATCCGCGTTGCTTCAGCTCGTAGAACAGCAGGTCGAAGGCCTGCCTTACCCAAACGCCTTCCGCGTCGGCGAGGTTCATCTCCTCAAAAAGCCAGGAGTAGCCGCGCGCGCCTTCATGGGCCAGAAGTCTCTGAAGGTCTTCGGCGCAGGCCGTGACGAGGTCCCGCGTGGCGTACGCGCTGAAGCGGTCGGCAATCTGTGCCGCTCCATATAAGCGGAGCAGAGAGTACAGGTCACGCAAATCGGAGCCGCGCTTCACCCAGCGGCCGTCGGCGGCCGCCGAGGCGCTTTTCATCACGAACAGGGCTACAGTGCCTGCTGCCAGCGCCTTCACTCCGCCTTCAAGCTCTACCGTAAGTTTATCCTCGAAGGCGAACTCGACTCTGCTCCTGCCCTCCGGCGTGCGCATATGGAGCACCTCTACCGGTATCTCCCTGTTTGCTGCAACGATGGCCTCTCCCAGCGCTTGGTCGGTAACCGCGATATCAATGTCAGTCGTCATCCGCAGAGCGTGCTCCAACGGCCAGCGTTCCCGGCCCACGGAGTACCAGTGAAGCAACACCGCAGTGGCGCCGACGATGACGAAGTTGCCATGGTCGGCCTGGTGCCGCTGCGCCAGCTCGCGCACGCTCGCAAGATGCCGGTTGAAAAGAGCGCTAGTATCCAAGGACCTTCTCCCGGAGCATTTCCGCTACCGCTTTCCCCCGGTGCGGGGCATGCATGAGATCGTAGTACAGCTGGACCGGATGCACTACCGTCACACTTCCCGCTGGCTGCGAGAATTGGTATACCCCTTCGTCGCGCGGGGTCATCAGCCAGAAGTTCTCATCGCGTTCAGCTATTTCGGAATTGGGCAGGTTCTCTACCAACGTGTCCGGCTCGTCGCAATAGACCGCGACCATGGGGTTTAGCGTCATTGGCGCAAAGCGGTTGGCCGCGCCCCAGAGAGTGAACGCGTGCCGTAGGCCCTTCCTGGCGCACACATCCTCAACCTGCTTCTCCAGCACGGTCGGTTCGGCTACGAAGACCCGGTACCGCTGCACCTTACGGGCAAAGCGCTTCGGCTGCGATACCCAGGCATCTAGAAGGTCGGCGCGGTGGTCAAGGTAGAAGTGGTCGCCCTCACGCCGGAGGTAACCCGAGTGCTGCAGGGCCCTCAACACAGTGCTGGCATAGCCGGCGCCTATGCGTACTGTAGCCGCCGACGCGCGCACACCGAATCCCATTTCGGGACTGCTCGCCAAGAGCATTCTCACCACGCGGGATGCCTTCGGCGAGCCGAGGTTGAACGGCGCCCTGACACCTGTGGGCATCCGCAACGAAGTGCGTTCTCCCTCCTGTTGAACCTGGAAGTTGCGGCCAAACAAGCAGAGGTTGCCCGACTCATCGTAGTAGGATGCGCCTTCTTTGCGCAGCGCTTCTTGCGCACCCCTACTTACGCGCCCGCTAACTACTAAAAGACGCAAGTCCTGTTGTTGGTGTCTCTTTGTCGCTTCCCTAAACGCGCTCAAGAGCGTAGGCAAGTCGCCCGGATGCACTACTTGTTTTGCCTGCACCGCAAATACGGTGGCGTCGCCGTCAAGATTCATCGTCACCAGATTGCCAAGCCCCGCAGCCGATGGCTGATGCGCGCTCAGATCTACCTTGACTGGCGCTTTCCCATGCCTGGGCACGAGTGCTGCCCGGCCCGATACGTTGCGCTCCACCACCAGCCACTCGCCGGTGAACTGGAGCAGCGCGCGCTTCAAACCGTCCAGAAGACGTTTCACCTTTTGGGATTCCACGACTACAGTGTTCCATATACGCAGCCGTTCTGTCAAGAGCGAACACATGATAATATGATACGCCCGACTGGGCTGATTAACAACATGGCCGGGCTTGCCATCTCATCGCGCAGGATGTCAGAGCCATTTGGGCTGCATATACTTCGACGCGATTGCGCACGCCACCGCCGCCAGCGCAAACCAGATGGCCGCATACTGCCAGCGCAGGTTGCGCCGATTACCGAGCACCGCCACCCCCAGTAGCGCTACGACCGGGATGAAGTAGAAAAAGGGGTAGTATGGTGGCTTCAGCGCTTCTTGCATCTCGTGGCGAAACAGCCGCTGGTCTGCTTTTAGCAGCGTCTCGGCGTAGGCTCTCACCCCTGGCCATTCGGTGAATTCCTGCAGCCAGTACTTCTCGAGACTTACCATCCATTGAACTTGGCCGAGCGGCGATGTCACATAACCGTCCCACGCAATCAGCGAGGATAGCGCCAGTGCCAGAACCAGCAGCACCCAGAAGCGCGTAGGCCGTCGGATGTGCTTGTTCGCGCTTGTCGTCGTATCCGCCATCCAATCACTTAGACCTTCAGTAAAGCCATTGTGTTCCGACCGCTACTCCACAAACAACCGATCCAGTATCGCCTGCAAGTCCCGGGCGTTGCGGGTGGCGTTGCCTTCCACGTGGTTGTTGAAAAGCAGGAACGACTTCGGCGCGCCGGTCTCGCCGATGGCTTGGGCAAGTTCCTCTAATTCCCGGTTCGCGTAGCGGTAGTGGTAGCGCGCCTGTTTAGCCTCACCATCCGGCGTCTCCGCTGCGGCCCACCAGTGCTCCTCATTGCGCCCGTGGAAGCGCGCATAGGCGAAGCCGCCGGTGCGCGGGAAGAAAAGGCGCGGCAGCCGCGAGGATGCCGGCCCGTCCACCCAGCACAGCGGCACGTTCAGCCGCCGCAGCCCCTCCACCGCCTGGTCGCGGAACCAGTCCTGGTGGCGGAACTCAAACACCGCCGGATAGTCCGCGAACAGCTCCGCCACCTGCGCCAGGTAGTTCGCCGTTTCCCCGCCCGGCCGGAACGACGGCGGAAACTGGAAGACGACCGCGGCGAGCTTCCCCGCTTCCCGCAGCGGCGCAATGTCGCGCTGAAATTTCCCGGCGGCCCCCGCGAATCGCTCCGATATCTCATGCGTCAGCTCGCGGTAGGCCTTGAGCGAGAAGGCGAAGTCCGCGCGCGGCTTGAACACGCCCTCCAGCAAGTACAACTCCGCCTCCGGCCGCACCCGCGTGAGCATCCCTTCCATTTGCTTCGGGCTGGTATGCCCGTAGTGGGTGAAGTTCAGCTCCACCAGCGCAAACTGCGAGGCGTAGTAGGTGAGGAACTCCCGCCGTTGCCCTTCCAGGCCCGGCGGATAGAAGCGCTCCGCCCCGACCCACTCGGGGTAGTCATATCCGCACGTGCCCACGAGAAATCCCATCGGCTTGATGATAGCAGAGTGGGGGTAGGCTGGGCTGACCAGCCCGGCGCTTGTGCTATAGTAAATAGGCACAGGTGCTGGTTCCGCGACCGCCCGCCTGCCAGTGGGCCGGCGATGTGACGCGGTGGAGCAGCCGGTGAAGGAGGCAAAACGGCTTGCGCAGACTGCGCATAATAATCCCACGGCAACCATTCCCCAACGTCTTCAGCGGCGTAGCCATGCCGCCGTTGGGGCCGCTTTACGTGGCTTCGTCGGTGCGGGCGGCCGGCGGCTGGGAAGTGGAAGTGATAGACGAGAACAACTGGCTGCGCAGCGGCGACCACCGGCGGCTGCAGGAGATCAGGCCAGCCGATGTGGTCGGCTTCTACGGCGGAATGACCTCGTCGGTGCCGCGCCTTTACGAACTGGCGCAGCAATACCGGGATATGGGCGTCTTCACCATCGCCGGCGGCGGGCATGTGGATTACCTCCACCCCGAAGCGCTGGCTAACGGCGTGGGGGTCGTGGTCAATGGAGAGGCCGAGGAGACCACGCCCGAGCTGCTCACAGCCTGGGAGCGGGGCGAAGATCTGCGGGGCATTGACGGCATCTCCTTTCTCGACAACGACGGCGAGATTGTGGTGACTCCGCGCCGCGTTCCCATAACTGATTTCAGCCAGGTCGCCCGGCCGGACTTCTCAATGATTATTGAGCAAAGGCGTCCCTACCGCTGGATTCCGGTATCGCACCTGCGGGGCTGCCCCTACCACTGCGAGTTCTGCTCGGTGCACCGGCTGCTGGGCGACACCCACGGCCATACCGTGGATCAAACGGCGGAGTACCTGGAGAGCCTCGTGGGGCAGAAGCACCGCGAGTTCTTCTTCGTTGATGACAACTTCGTGGGCAACCGTGATGAGACCATCGAGCTGCTTCAACGGATTCAGGCGATTGCGGTGCGCAACCGGACCGAGCTTAAGCTCAATGTGCAGTTGCGGGCGGAAGTAGCGCGCGATGAAGAGCTGATGCGCGAGATGCGGAAGGCGGGAGTGCAGTTGGTAGCGCTCGGACTGGAATCGCCGCTGGAAGAAGACCTGAAGGTGATGAAAAAGGGCCAGAGTGCGGAGCAGATGAAACAGGACCTGGCCGCCTTCCGGCGGTACGGCTTCTACATCCACGGGATGTTCATCTTCGGCTATCCTTCGCCGCCCGGCGCGCCTCCTCCATCGGTTCCGCTATGGATGCAGGCGCGCGTGTTCCTTGACTTCATCCGCAAGACCGGCATTGATACCATACAGGTTCTCAAGGCCGTGCCCATCCCGGGCAGTAAGCTCTTTGAGCGCCTGCGCGACCGGGGGCGCATCCTCCCGCTCAACGAGGTCGGCTGGGAGTACTACGACGGCAACTTCCTGACCTATGTGCCCGAAGACAGCGATTTCGCCGAGGTGCACGAGGGCGCCGTGTGGATTATGCGCAAGTTCTACAGCGCGGCCAACCTGCTGCGGCTGTCGTACCTGTTGTCGTGCGCGCCCGTCTTGGTAGCGATAAGCACGGTCCGAAGCTGGATAGAGCAGGCCAGACGGCAAAGGCTGGTGGAGCTCGCGGTGGCCACCAGGCCGCACCCGTTGCGCAGGCTGGGGCTGACGATAGTAGAAGGCATGCGCGAGGGCTGCGCCGATTTCGCCCGCTCGGTGCGTAACGCTTCCATGCGCAGCGCGGGATATTTCATCGTACGTCGGTGGCTCTACCAGATGCGCAGCGGTAAGTTCGCCCAGGTCCTGCGGCAGATGCGGCGCAGCAAAACCGGCCAAACTCAGTTCTGATCAACGTGCTCAATGCGCCCGTCTGTCATCATCTCCGCTGGAGGCGTCCAGAAACTCCCGCAGCTCCTCACGGGTCTCCGGGCTGGCGGAGTAGGAAGCCCAGCGCACCCGGTCCTTCATCACGAATGGAAACTCGGGCATCTTCTCTTCGCAGCGCACGCCGAGCCGCTCCAGCCCCGCCTGAATCACCGCGAGCGCTTCGCCGATGCGGAGGTACGCCTTGGCCGCGGTCAGCGGCGCGTGCACCCATCCCCCCGGCATGTCTCCCTGCCAGAGGTGAAACTCGCGGTGCAGCCACGCCACGGCCTCGCGCATTCGCGGGTCAATGTGCGCAAACAGCGGGGACTTGACCAGCTTATCCGCTGCCCGCACCGGCGGGCATTCAACGCCCTGGAGCATGATGCGCAAGGCGTAGACAGACTGCCGGTAAGAACGCGCGAACAGGCCGCGCAGCCTCCGCTCCGCATACTCCTGCGTTGGCGGATGCGGCGGTTGGAACCAGCTAATCCAGCGGTTCACCTTTGGCCTCCACGCCATTCTCGCACGCGCAAGCCCGCCGCCGCAAGCCTACCGCCGCGCAGCCCTGTGCTAGAATCGATGCGCAAATCCTCACTCTGGTGGAGCCATGGACAAA
>CAZKNJ010000027.1:19305-23506 GCA_964554185.1 uncultured Planctomycetales bacterium
AGCCCTGTGCTAGAATCGATGCGCAAATCCTCACTCTGGTGGAGCCATGGACAAACCGGTAACCAATGAACGCCCGGCACGCGCTGAATCGTGCCCGACCTGCCAGCCCGGCGGGGCGGACACCCCCGCCGCCGACCTTAAGACCGCCAAGAATTTCGTGGAGCACCCGCTGACTGTCTCCGGCGTGCCCGTGAAGGTCGTCTACGGGCCAGAAGACATCAAGAACCTTGATTACGCGCGGGATCTGGGCCACCCCGGAGAGTTTCCCTTCACCCGCGGCGTGCGCGACAATATGTACCGCGGGCGGTTGTGGACTTTCCGCCAGTTCTCCGGCTTCGGCGGTCCCGAGGAGACCAACCAGCGCTACAAGTACCTCATCGCCCAGGGCCAGACCGGCCTTTCGGTTGCGTTTGACTTCCCCACGCTCTACGGCTACGACAGCGACAGCCCCTTCGCCGAGGGTGAAGTAGGCCGCGCCGGCGTCGCCATCGCCTCGCTGCAGGACATGGAGACGCTGATGGACGGCATTGACCAGGCGGCCATCTCCACCTCCATGACCATCAACCCGCCGGCGAACGTGCTGCTCGCCTTCTACATGGTCGCCGCCGAGCGCAAAGGCATCCCCTCGGAGAAGCTCACCGGCACCATCCAGAACGATATGCTCAAGGAGTTCCAAGCGCAGAAGACCTGGATAGTCCCGCCGCAGCCCTCGGTGCGCATGATTGTGGACACGGTGGAGTACTGCGCGAAGCACGTCCCCAGGTGGAACACCATCTCCATCAGCGGCTACCACATCCGCGAGGCCGGCTCCACCGCGGTGCAGGAGGTAGCGTTCACGCTGGCGAATGGTTTTGCCTATGTGGAAGCGTGCATTGAGCGCGGGCTGGACGTGGACAGCTTCGCTCCGCGCTTCTCGCACTTCTTCAACAGCCACCTGGACTTCTTTGAGGAAATCGCCAAGTACCGCGCCGCCCGCCGCATCTGGGCGCGGCGGATGCGCGATAAGTACGGCGCGAAGAACCCGCTCTCCATGCTGCTGCGCTTCCATACGCAGACCGCCGGCTGCAGCCTCACGGCCCAGCAGCCCTACAACAACATCATCCGCGCAACCAGCCAGGCGATGGCCGCGGTGCTGGGCGGCACGCAATCGCTGCACGTGAACTCCATGGACGAAGTGCTGGCGCTGCCGACCGAGAAGGCGGTGGAGATCTCGCTGCGCACGCAGCAGATCTGCGCCTACGAGCTCGGAATTGCCAACACCATTGACCCGCTGGCCGGCTCCTACTTCGTGGAAGCGCTCACTAACGAGATGGAGGAGCAGGCCGAGGAGTACTTCCGCAAGATTGAGGCCCTCGGCGGGGTCGTCGCCGGCATTGATAAAGGCTTCTTCCAGATGGAAATCGCGCAGGCCGCCTTCGCCCACCAACAGCGGGTGGAAACGGGCGAGCGCGTGGTCGTGGGCGTCAACAACTTCGTCACCGACGAAGAGCTGCGCATTGAGATTCTGCGCATTCCGCCGGAGATTGAGCAGCGCCAGGTGGAGAAGCACCAGGCGATGAAGCGCGCTCGCGACCAGGGCCGGGTGACCTCCACGCTGGAGAACCTGCAGAAGGTCTGCAGCAGCGAGCGCGGCAACACCATGGAAGCCATTGTGGAATGCGTCCGCGCCGAGTGCACGCTGCAGGAGATTACCGATCTCTTCCGCAGCGTCTGGGGCGTCTACCGCGACCCCGCGATGTTCTAGCGGGGTAGGGTGCTAGACCACGGTCACGAGCTTTTCGCCCGGTTCGGTCAGCGCGCCGATGATGGTCGCATTGCATCCCGCCGCGGCTACCGCATTCAAGTAGCTCTCAGCCTCGTCCGGCGGGCACGCGACCAGCAATCCGCCCGAGGTCTGCGCGTCGCACAACAGCATCTTCTGCTGCGGCGTGGCCGGTCCGAAGTCGGTGAACTCCTTGGCGTATTTGTAATTCATCGCGGTGCCGCCGGGGATGAACTCGTCCGCCAGCTCCAGCGCGCCGGGGATGAACGGCACCTGCGCCAGCTCAAGGCGCGCCGCCACGCCCGAGCCCAGCAGTATGTGCGACAGGTGCCCCAGCAGCCCGAAGCCGGTGACGTCCGTTGCCGCCACCCGCGATAGCTTCTGCATTGCTTCGCTCGCCGCGCGGTTGAGCCGCTGCATCGCCGCAGTCGCAGCCTCCAGCGCTTCCGCTGGCGCCTTCTCCGCCATCGCCGCGGTGGTGATAATACCGGTGCCCAGCGGCTTGGTGAGCACCAGCGCGTCCCCCGGCTGCGCGCCATCCGCGGTCACCAGCTTATCCGGATGCACCATGCCGGTTACCGCCAGCCCGAACGCCGGCTCCGGCAGCTTCAGCGAATGGCCGCCCACAATCGGCGCGTTGGCTTCGCGCGCCACTTCGTTCGCGCCCGCCATTATCTCTCCCGGCACCCATTCCGGGAAGTCCTTCGCCGGTATCGCCAGCACCGCGAGCGCGGTCAGCGGCGTGCCGCCCATGGCGTACACGTCCGACAGCGAATTGGCGGCGGCGATGCGCCCGTAGGTGCGCGGGTCGTCCACCACCGGCGTGAACAGGTCCACCGTCTGGATGAGCGCCAGCTCCGGCGTGAGCACGATCACCCCCGCGTCGTCGCCGGCGGCGATGCTGGTGACGATGCCGGGGTGCGTGTAGAAGTCAATCCCCGCGAGAATGCGCTGCAGGTCGGCCTGACCCACCTTGGAGGCTCAACCGGCGCAGCTCGCGTAGGAGGTCAACCGTATCTTCCGGGCTTCCGTCACGGAAGTGGATTATACACTGCGCATCCAGGGGGAATGGGGACTTCAGCCCCCACATAGATGAGATTTATAGAACAACTGGCAACCCATAGCTTTGGCCGTAGGCAGCCAGCCCGGCTAGTTTGAATACTGCAAAACTTAATCCCGGGTACGCCGGGCTGGCTGACCCGACTCTGTAGTGTGGGGACAGGATGCGGATGGCGCGGGCGTCCCGCCCGTGATTCGTTCCAACCCTCGTACGCCGGGCTTTAGCCCGGCCAATATTGAGGACGTATAGAATGCGGCTATAGCGAGATAAGAGCTGAATCTCTTGCGAAACTCCACAAGCTCTCGTTCTCCGCAGTTCCTGGGAGCAACTGCTGTACTGCGTCTTCGCCTCCGGTTGAATCGGGTGCTAGAGGGAGTAGTGTCTTAAGTACGTTAGCTGACTTCTGCTTGCCGAAGTACGTGGCGCCTTTAGAACGCGGAAGCATGAACACGCCGACAACTTCATCCGGATTCCTGGTAATCACCGTGCTGGGAGCCACGACTTCGTGGTTTATCCCGTATACTGTGACTATATAGAATGGACCGCCAGGCAGATCAGACCAGTGAGGAAGCTCCAGCCTCGTGTACTTCCAGGGTGGCCCGTTTTCAGCTATGTATTCATCCATCTCCTCATCTGAGAAGACCCTCTGTTGCCCATCACCTTCTTCGGTAACAACCCATTCACCAGCTGATGAGAAACGCACAGAATACTGCATTCTGGGCGCCTCACCATACTTCTCATGGAGCTGCTTCTCGGAAAGCACGGACCGCTCACAGACGAATACTCTCGTCGACCCCTTCAGAGATTCCGCCATCTCAGTCGTCACGAATAGGACTGCGATCCTGCGTCCTCTGGCGACGCGCAGCCTGTGTTCTCGTGCTGCAGCCATCAATTCATTGCTGAGTTCTATGGCCGAGCCATCCAGCCCCGGGAACCTCGATGAATCATCCGAGATACTCAGTTCGGCGTCTCGGTCATCATGAAACAACTGCATTGTCACACGAGTATTGGGCGCGAGCACGAGTACTGCTGCTCTATCTCCACTCAGCAGAAGAGCAGGTTCTCGCAGAGAATAGGATAGCTTTGGACGGCTCTCTAGTAGCTTCATTGGGTCATCTACGTGTGTGCAGTAATAAAGAAGCTGAGCTAGAGCCTCTCTGGGGGAGTGACTTGCAGGCCTCAAACACGATGAGCACCCAAGCGCCGCAATCAAGAGTAACGCGCCGACTATCCGGATGACTGTCCGCATCTTCGCCTCCGCTCTTGATTCTAGCACTACGCAGGCAGACACACCGGCAGACTGGTTTCACCAGCCCGGATCTTCAATCTTGCTGACAACTGATAGCTGGCAGCTGGCCGCTGAATCAGGCAAACCACAC
>CAZKNJ010000028.1:0-14426 GCA_964554185.1 uncultured Planctomycetales bacterium
GATGTTAGAATCTCCCCACCAAACGAGGTGCATACGAATTATGTGGAGAATCCTGATACTGGTAACAATCCTCTCGCTGGGAGCGCTGGCGCTCGGCGGCTGCAACTTCCTGCAGCCCAGCCCCGACGCCAAGGCGCTGACGGCGGTGAAGGAAGCGCTCTCCGGCCAGCCCGGCTGGCAGGTGGACGACCTCATCATCAAGGTGGAGAGCCTGCGCTGCACCGTGGGCGGCCAACTCGGCAGCATGGTCATTCTGGCCAACCTGTCGGACGCGTTGCAGAAGCTGGTGGACGAAGGCGTCATCACCAGCTTTGAGAATAACTGCGAAGTGCCGGACGGGACCAATCCCCTGATGCAGGACTACACTCCGCCAACGCTCGCGTTCTGATAGAGGCGCGGCCGTTACTTCACGAACTCGTGCAGGTGGCCGAAGATGCTCTCGCTGAAGGCGTACATAATGTTCATCATCCACGGCCCGAAGAAGATGAGCGCCAGGCCGGTGATGACTATCTTGGGGACGAAAGTGAGGGTCTGCTCCTGGATGCTGGTGACGGCCTGGAAGATGCTGATGACCAAGCCCACGATGAGCGATACGCCGAGAATGGGCACCGTCAGCATCAGCCCGGTGACAATCGCGTTGCGCGCCAGGTCCAGGTAGCCTGCTTCCATAGTTGCACCTCCGTCAGTGGAAGCTCTTGACGATGCTTCCGAACACCAGATTCCACCCGTCCGCCAGGATGAACAACAGCAGCTTGAACGGCAGCGAGATGAGTATCGGCGGCACCATCAGCATGCCCATGCTCATCAGGATGCTCGCCACCACCATATCCACCACCAGGAAAGGGATGTACACGACGAAGCCTATCTGGAAGGCGGTCTTCAGTTCGCTGATCATGAAGCTGGGGACGATTACATAGGTCGGTATCTCGTCCACGCCCGCAGGCTTCAGCTTCGCGAGCGTCACGAACAGCGCCAGGTCCTTCACCCGCGTCTGCTTGAGCATGAAGCCGCGCACCGGCGATTCCGCCAGCGCCATCGCCTCCCCCACCGGTATCTCCTTGCGCAAGTAGGGCCCCAGCGCCTTGTCGTTGACCTGGCTGAGAACCGGCGCCATTACAAAAAACGAGAGGAAGAGCGCCAGCCCCACGATGACCGTGTTGGGCGGAGTCTGCTGCGTGCCCATCGCATTGCGCAATAGCGCCAGCACCACGACGATGCGGGTGAAGGGCGTGACCATCACGAGAATGCTGGGCGCGAGCGTGATGAGGGTGAAGAGCACCATTATCTGGAGAATGCTGGCGGCGTCGCCGGTGCCCTCCCCTACCTGCAGGTTAATCTCCGGCAGCTGCGCCCAAGCCGCGCGCACCATTCCCACTATGAGCACAATGGCGGTGAGTACGGCGCTGGCCCGCAGGGCGCTGCGGTGCGCCCGCTGAAAGATGCTGAGCCCACGATTGTCCACTGCCCTGCCCATCCGAATGCTCATCGCCTCAAGTGAGCCGCTCAATCTCCCCCTTCAACTTGGAAAGTAGGTAGTCCTTACGCGCGCCGTTCCCGTCCTTGGAGAGATACAGCCGCCCTCTGGGATTCGGCCTGGCAGTCTTACGCGGGAACCAGTTCGGGCGTTCGCCGCCGTTATCCGCCGAAGCCGCATGGCGCTTGCTGCCGCCGTTTTCGTTCACCCGGTTGCGGAAGGGGCTGTAGGTAGCGCCTGACCCCAGCGTCTTCTCGGCTACCGACTGGGGGGGCCGCTCCGCTACGATGCGACCGCCTTCGCCGTTCGTCCGCGCTTCGCTGCGGACACTGGCTGCGGCGCGTTCACGGTGGTGCACGCTGGCCGCCAGCGGGTTCACCGTGCCGCCATCGGCGAAGTCCTCCACCCGGTCGATCAGGGTGACGCCGTCCTTGGCCAGCCCCAGCAGGTAGACCCGGTTCAGCACCCGCGCGAGGGCAATCTTCCTGCCCGCGGAAACCGTAAACTCGCGCAGAAGCTCAAAGTCGCTGTCAACCTTGAACAGCGGCTTGGGCTTGACCAGCCGGACGACACCGTAGAGCAGAAACACCAGCCCCAGCACGAAGAACGATGCCGCCACCGAGCGCCAGGGCGAAATGACCGCAGTCCCCACCCCCGCAGCCGTCAGCTGCTCGTCCAGCGGCGCCGCGGGATCGGTTGCAGTGAACTCGGCCTCCGGGTCAACAAAGCCTTCCGGCGGGGCTTCGCTCTGCGGCGCCGGCAGCACGCCCGAGATTTCACCGATGGCCGCCTCATCGGCGAAGGTGACGCTGCGGGCGACGCAGCCGGGCTCCGGCGCGGTAATCGCCGGAGGGAGAAGCAACTCGCCATTCTCTTTGTGCGACTGGGAGACGGCATCGGGCGCGCTGTCCGCTGCGGTCTTGTCGGCCTTGATGGATTTGCGGTCAAGCTGCGCAGGAAGCGCTGCCACTGCGGTTGATTTCTTCGGAGCAGGCGCCGGGGCCTTGTTGACGGGTGGCAGCTGCGGCGGGGCGGCCTCAACGGGAATAGTCACCGCAGGCGGCTCGGCCACAGCTTGGCGCACCGGCTGCTTGGCGCCTATGAGAAACCTACGCCAGCCCACCTTAGGGGATTCCTCCGCCGGTTTCTCTTCAGAGGCCGCAGCCTTGCTGGTGATGACCGTCACCGCGTCGGACTCCTCAGCCTCGGCGGCACTTATGTTCGTACCCGCTGCGACGCATAACGCAACAAGCAGCAGGCATATCGCCAGAATCCGTTTAGTCGCCATTTTCCTACCCCGGTTACCCTACGGTTTCAACCAACAGCCGCCGTCCGTGCTCAATCCCCGGTTGCGGCGGCTTCCTCGCCAGCCTTCTCGTTCACTTCGGCTTCCGCCACGGGAGGAGCTGCCGGGTCCTCCGGCGGCGCTTCAGCCTCGTCTTCGGCAGGCGCAGTTGTTTCTGCGGAGCTCTCGGCTGTCGCCGGTGCTTCGGCAGGAGCAACTTCCGCCTCGGTGCTTTCCTCGCGCACCGGCTCCTCGATATGCGTCCCACGGCATTTCTCGAGCGCTTCCAGCAGACGGGATTCGCCCAGAGGCTTAGCCATCAAGTCGCTAACCCCCGCCTTGCGCGCCTCTACCACCAAGCTCTCGGTGCAGTTTCCAGCGTAACCGATTACGCAGAGGTCAGGCCTTTCCGACACCGCAATCTTGACCAACGACAGAGCGTCGTGCAGGTCCAGATCTATCAAGACCACATCAGGTTTACGCTCGCGGAGAGTATTCACCGCGGCCTGCGGCAGGCCGGTTTCGCCGACCACTTCCACGCCCGCGCGGGGCAGCACTTCGTGCAGAAAGCCCAGTATGATCGGCGACTCTTCTACCAGCAGTACCTTCACCAAGTCCTCCCGAATTGGCGGGCGCTAATTCTCGATTAGCTGCTTGATGCGCTCTTCCTGCGTGAGGATGGAAGTGATGCGCACGCCGAAGTTCTCGTCAACCACCACGACTTCGCCGCGGGCGAAGGGCTTACCGTTCACCAGCAGGTCAACCTGCTCGCCAGCAAGCTTGTTCAGCGTGAGCAAGCTGCCCTGGCCGTAGCCGAGAATGGTTTTGATGTTGGTGCGGGTCCGGCCCAGCTCAACCGTTATGTTCAGCGGGACATCCAGCAGCAGGCTGAGATTACCCACGTCCGGCGGCTCCGCATCCGACAGCTCCTTGAAATCAACCGGTTGGTATTCCACTTCTTCTTCCACCGGCTCTACGTGCGCAGCCTCAGACTCGGGGCGCCTTTGTTGCTCCGGTGGAGGCTCTGACGCCTTCCGGGCCTTGGCGCCCCGCAGCGCCTCGTTGCTGACCAGCGCCGTGAAGGGGCATTTCTCGCCTTCCATCACCAGCAGAAAGCGGACTGCAACCGGGCTGGAGCCTCCCAGGTCGGAGATGGGAGGCGGCGTCTCGGGCATGCTCACTTGCGAGATGGTCACCTCGCCCAGACCGGTTTCGCTGAAGTGCTGCGCCCAGGCTGCGCCTAGCTGGGTGACCACTTCGTTGAGTGCGCCCAGCCGCGCCGGATCGCCCGGAGCCAGTTGGGATGCAGCCTCTCCGCCTACAAGATGTTTTAGCAGGCGCTGCACCAAACCATCGTCAAGCACCAAAGCGTACTTATCGGAAACGGCCCCAGCGAGGTTGAACTGGCAGGTGTAGGGCGGCAGCTGCACTGTTGAAGCATCCGCCTCCTGCACCTCTTCAACCGTGCTGATACTGCCGATGATGCTGGACAGCACGGAAGCGGTCATATTGGCGAAGGCCCATACCTTGGGGTCGTCGGTCGCCTTGCCGGCGGGGGCTGGTGAGGGTTTCGCCTCAGGCGCGGGGACTTCTGCGTTCACCTGCTCAGCCGCGGTTTCCGCCTCCGCACCGGCATCAGGCGCTTCACCCGCAGCTTCAGTTTCATTGACGCCGCCGTTTGTCTCTTTTTCTTCTTCCATCAGGTATCAATGTCCTCTTCGTTCTTGATTACGCGGGATATCTTGACCGCAAGATGCCCGCGCGACTTCCCCGGAACCCCGAGGAACTTCAGCCGGCCTTCCACGTAAACCTTCATATCCTCATCCACCCGCGTGTCCAGCTTGATCAGGTCTCCCGCCTCCAGCGCCAGCAGATCCTCCAGATCAACGCGTGCGCTTCCGAGATCCACGCGCAATGGGACACCCACACGCGAGACGAAGTCCTTGATTTGCTCCACCGTCGCCTCATCCGGGTGGGCAGCCTTCACGCCGATAAAGGACTGAGCCGAGAGGTAGGACACAATGGGCTCCAGCATCACGTAGGGGTACAGGATGTTGAACATCCCCGCGAGCCCCGAGACCTGAATCTCCATTGAGACGACAAGCACGATGTCACCGGAAGCAGCGACGCTCACGAACTGCGGGTTGCTCTCCACGGTTCCCAGCGAGGGCTCCACCTCCACCAGTCGTCCCCAGGCTTCTTTCAACATCACGAACCCATCTTCCAAAATGGTGGCGATTACCCGCTTTTCAATGTTCGTGAGCTCGCGCGCCTGGCCGCCGGGTCCTCCTCGCCCACCCAGCAGCCGCTCAAAGATGGGGAAGCCCAGGTTGGTGGAGAGCTCCATCAGGCCGTTGCCCTCCAGCGGAGGCATGGAGAAGGTGGTGAGTATCGTGGGGCTCGGCAGCTCCATTATGAACTCTTCGTAAGTCATCTGCTCGACGCCCAGGATGGAGGCCTGCACCGGTTGCCGCAGCACCGCGCCCAGCGGATTCGCCCACAGGCGGGCGAAATTCTCGTGCAGCATCTGGATTGTGCGGAAGTGCTCCTTGCTGAACTTCTCGGGCCGGCTGAAATCGTAGGTCTTTACTTTGGCCGTGCGCCTTTCCCTGCTTTCCGCCAGGGCGTTCGGCTTTATCTCGCCGGACGACAAAGCCGCAAGCAGCGTATCAATTTCCTCCTGTGTGAGTCGTTCTTCCATCCGAATCCCCGGTGCCCCAAACGCGTTTTCAGCATTCTAACGCCGGCCTATTGGGGTGTAAAGCGCTGGCGCTGCGACTCGCGATTAAATTTGTGGCGGTGCCTGTGGAAACGGTGTTGATAACGTGACAGCCGCATTGATTCTATCGGCAGATTCGCCCTGAGCCTTCAGCGGAGCCCTTAACCTCGGTTGACACATCAGCCGCCAAACGGCTCGGCGCGGTCACCCGATCTCAACTCGCTCTCCAGCTCGGAGCCGTCAGCGATGGTGGTGCCGCGATCCACCATCACCGTTTCCAGTACGCAGTCATCACCGACTTCCGCGCCGGGCAGCAGAATGCAGTTGCGCAGACGGCAGTTGCTGCCGACCTTCACACCCGACATTAGCGTAACCCGGTGGAACAGGTCGCACTTGTCTCCGAGTTTCACGCTGTTGTTGATGTAGATGAGGTCGCGGAACAGGGTGAAGTCGGTTCTGCGTCCGCCAAAATTGGCCGTACCCATCATCAGGAAGTACGACAGCACATCAAAGTGCGCATTGAAGTAGCTCCCCAGCGTGCCCACATCACGCCAGAAGCCCTGATGCAGGTGCGCGGCGATTTTGCCCTCGGCGGCCAACTGGGGGAAGAAGTCGCGCTCCAGGCTGAATGCCCCGGACGTTTCCCGTAGCTGGGTGCAGGCCTCTGCCGAAAGGAGATAGATGCCGGCGTTGATGTAAGTGAGCTTCCTAGGCTCCTGCGGTGGAGCCTTCTCACAAAACCCGGTAACCATCCTTTCCTGGCTGAATTGCAGCGTCCCGTAGGCCTGCGGGTCGCGCACGGGCGCGCCCACGAGCGTCATCTGCGCGCCGGAGCGCTGATGAGTATCCAGGAGGCTGCGGGGGGAGATGTCACAGATGATGTCGCCGTTCAACACTATCGCGGGGCCTTCCACCCCGCCTTCCCGCAAGGCGTTGGCCAGCGCGCCGCCGGTGCCGAGAGGCTCATCCTCGCTGACAAACCGCATCGCCGCTGCTCCGCCGTAGCGGCGGCAGGTTTCCTCCACCGCCGCGCTCAGATGCCCCAGCGCCATCACCACAGCTTCGCATCGAATCTGCTCGGCGATGTCGAGCTGATAGTCCACCAGCGGGCGGTCCAGGAAGTCGATGATGGATTTGGGGCGCTTGAACGTCAGCGGGTAAAGCCTGGTGCCCAGCCCGCCCGAGAGTATCACTGCGTCCACCGGCTCATCATATCACGGCTGCATGTGCGTGAAGCAATGTATAATCTCCGTGATGAAGCCCATTGAGTTCGGAACCGACGGCTGGCGCGGGGTCATTTCGTTTGACTTCACTTTTCCGCGGACAGTGCTGGTCGTGGAGGCGGTGCGGCGGCACCTGGTGGAAGCCGGCAAGGCCGAACGGCCGATGCTGTTGGCGCACGACAACCGCTTCCTGGCACGAGAGTTCGCCGCCAACGCCGCGAACTACCTACAGGCAAGCGGCATGCGCGCGCTGATGTTCAAGCACTCGGTGCCCACGCCGGTGTGCGCCTTTGCCGTTCGCGCCCGAGAGGCGGCGGGCGCCTTGATGTTCACCGCCAGCCACAACCCGTACTACTACCTCGGCATCAAGTTCATTCCCGACTTCGCGGGGCCAGCAGAGGCTGAGACGACCAAGCGGATTACCGAGCTTATCCGCGAGCTTGAGCGCGAGGGTTTTACCGCACCGGAGCTGGCGACCAACTGGGACGGAGATTTGGTGGCCATCAAGGACGACTACTTCCGGCAGCTGGATTCGCTGGTGAATGCACCCGCTCTGCGCACTCTTCACGGTGAGTACTTGTACGCGGCATTCCACGGGGCCGGAGCGGGCTGGCTGGACGAATACCTGCAGCAGCGGGGCGTGAAAGTGCACAGCCACTCAGCCAGCCGCGATGTGCTTTTCGGCGGCCACCTACCCGACCCCTCTCCCGAGAACCTCTTGCCGCTGGTCCCGCTGCTGGAAGAAAAGGGCTATGAGCTGGCTTTCGCCACCGACGGGGACGCCGACCGCTTCGGGGTCATTTCGCGTTCGGGAACCTACTACGGCTGCAACCAAATACTCCCGATGCTCGCGGAGTTCCTGCTCACAGTGAAAGGGCTCAGCGGGCCGCTGGTGCGAACGGTTGCCACTTCCCACCAGCTTGACCGGGTCGCGGCGAAGCACGGCGTCGCGCTGCTGGAGACGCCAGTCGGGTTCAAGTACGTGGGTAAGGCGTTGCGCGAGGGTGCGCTCATCGGCGGTGAGGAGTCCGGAGGGCTTTCGGTCGCAGGGCATGTGCCGGAGAAGGATGGGATACTCTCCATCGTCCTGCTGCTGGATATGCTCGCAACCAGCGGCGTGAACCTGGATGACGCATATGCGAGCTTCTGCGCCGAGTACGGCGAATCGCATTTCGTGCGCATTGACCTGCGGCTGACTATGGAACAGAAAGCACACTTGCTCGAAGTAGTCGCCACCGCCGTGGGAGCAAGCGAGTTTCTTGGCCGGGATATTGCCCTAGTGAACACTACGGACGGCACGAAGTTTGTCTTCACCGGCGGCGAGTGGATACTCTTCCGCCCATCGGGCACGGAGCTGGTCGTGCGCGTTTATATGGAGGCGCGGGACAAACGTACTTTTGCTGAGCTGAAATCCAGCGCTGAAGCGTTTATCAATGAGCACACAGCCTGAAACCAACCGCCGGCTGCTGCAGGTGCGGGACCTCCAAGTGGACATTGCGGTGGACGCTGGAGTGATTCACGCAGTGCGGGGCGTCAGCTTTGAAATGGAGCGCGGGGAGACGGTCGGCATTGTTGGCGAGTCCGCCTGCGGCAAGTCGCTCACTGCGCTCTCACTCATGGGGCTGACACGCGACATCCCGGGGGCGAAGGTGGGAGGCAGTGTTCAGTTTGCGCCGCAAAAAGGGCAACCCGGAACCGTGTTGGATGTAGTCAAAGCGGGAGCGGCGGACCTGCGGCGAATCAGGGGAAACGAGATAGGGATAGTGTTTCAGGATCCAATCTCATCCCTGAATCCGGTCTTCACCATTGGCTTCCAGATAATGGAGCCGCTGATGCTGCACCGGAGAATGAGCCGTGACGAGGCGAGCGAAGAAGCCAAGCTGCTGCTGAGAATGGTGGGCATTGCCGAGTCCGACCAGCGCGCCAGCCACTTTCCGCACCAGCTGTCCGGAGGGATGCGTCAGCGGGTGATGATCGCCATCGCGCTCTCCTGCCAGCCCTCGCTGCTGATTGCGGATGAGCCCACAACGGCGCTGGACGTGACGGTACAAGCGCAGATACTCAGCTTGCTGCTGGACTTGCGCGACGAATTGGGCACCGCCATCATCCTTATCACCCATGACCTGGCCATTATTGCGGGGACCTGCGAGCGGGTGCTGGTGATGTACGCCGGACGCATTGTGGAGGCGACCAGCGTGGGCGCGTTTTTCTCCGCGCCCCGCCACCCCTACTCCCGCGCTCTCATCGAATCGCTGCCGCGCGCCGACCGCAAGAAAGACCTGGTGCCCATCGCCGGCCAGCCACCCGATCTCCTTACTGCGCCAGCCGGTTGCGCCTTCGCGGAACGGTGCCCGCGCGCTGATGAGACCTGCCTGCGGGTTGACCCGATGCTTGAGCAAATGGGCGATTCCATGGCCGCCTGCCACCATCCGTGGGTCTAGATTCCGCGCTGCTCTAAGACCCTTCTGGCCACTTCCTGTTAACTGACTTGTGAAATCATTCTCAAGTGTGTTATGATGCTGTGCACGCTAATCTTGCCGCATCCGCGGTAGTACAATGAGGCGAGCAACAGGCTACTGCTGTGGCCTGCCGCCGGGCTTATGCTACAATGCAAAGCACAACCTTCACAAATGAGGTATCTGCTAAATGCCGATGATTGAAATCCTCGATGACACGTGCAAGGGCTGCCTTCTGTGTATACCGGCCTGCCCGTACGGCCTAATTCACAACACCAAAGCGAAGATAAACAAGCGGGGCCTTTACCCAGTGGAGTATGTTGACCCGGAGCACAAGTGCACCGGCTGCAAGCTGTGCGCAGTCGTGTGCCCTGATGTAGCGATAATCGTCTACAAAGAGCCCAAAGAGAAGAAGAAGAGCGCTTAACCTTAAACCGGAATGAGGTGGACTGATGTCTGACGAACGTGTATTCATGAAGGGTAATCACGCGGTGTGCGAAGGAGCGTACCGCGCGGGCTGCAAAGCCTATTTTGGTTACCCTATCACGCCGCAGAACGAAACGACGGAGTATATGAGCGCCCATATCTGGGAGCACGGCGGCGTGTTCATCCAGTCTGAGAGCGAGATCGCCGCCATAAACATGGTGATGGGAGCGTCGGCCGCCGGATTCCGGGCGATGACCAGCTCAAGCTCGCCCGGCATATCGCTTAAGCAGGAGGGTATCTCCTACATCGCGATGATGGAGCTGCCGATGCTGGTGATGAATGTCGTGCGCTGCGGCTCCGGGCTTGGGAACATCGCCCCGCACCAGGGCGATTACTTCCAGGCCACCCGCGGCGGCGGGCACGGAGATTACCGGATGATCACGCTGGCGCCCAATTCGGTGCAAGAGATGGCGCAATTCGCCTACGACGGATTGGCTTTGGCGGATAAGTGGCGCAATCCCGCGATGATACTCACCGACGGGACTATCGGCCAGATGATGGAGCCGGTGGACTTCTCGCCGATGCCATGGATGGAGGCGCCGGACAAGAGCGAATGGCGCCTGGACGAGTTCCAGGAGGGGCGTGAACGCCATGTGCTGAGCTCCATCTACCTGGATCCGGCGGATATGGCGGTCGCCCACGAGAAGCTCATCGCCAAGTATGAGCGGCTGACGGCCGAGGAGGTCAGGTACACGGACTTCATGGCGGATGATGCGGAAGTGCTGGTAGTTGCCATCGGCTCGCCCAGCCGCGTGGTGCGCAGCGCCGTGCGCCAGCTTAGAGCCGACGGACACAAGGTTGGGCTGTTCCGGCCCATCACCGTATGGCCCTATCCTTACGAGCAGATACGCGAGTACGCGAAAAACAAACACGTGAAGGCCATAGTGGTGGCCGAGATGAACTGGGGCCAGATGGTGGAGGACGTGAAGCTGGCCGTACTGGAGGAGAAGCCCATCCACTTCATCGCCAAGCATGGCGGACTCACCTTCACACCGGACGATCTTACTGAACCGATTCTCCAGATACTCAAGAACCCCGAAAACCCGTCCACGCTGTGGGATGCGGTCAGGAGTTGATTATGGACACGAAGGTTATCAATGGAACTGAATACGAAGTCGTGTACAGCAGACCCGATTCGCTGACCGCCAAGCCATTCACCTATTGCCCCGGCTGCAACCACGGCACTACGCACAAGATAATTGCCGAGGTTATTGACGAGCTGGGCATCAAGCACCGCTGCATCGGAATGGCTGCAGTGGGTTGCAGCGTGTTCAGCTACGAGTTCTTTGATTTCGACTTCATCAGCGTGCCGCACGGCCGGGCCTTGGCCACCGCAACCGGCGTCAAGCGGGTGCGGCCGAACGCCGTACTCCTCAGCTACCAGGGCGACGGCGACCTCGCCGCCATTGGCACCGCCGAGACCATACATGCGTGCAACCGTGGGGAGAGCATCACCTGCATCTTCGTGAACAATGCTATCTACGGCATGACCGGCGGCCAGATGGCGCCGACCACCCTGCTGGGAATGAAGACGACCACTTCACCGCTGGGGCGCGACGCCAAGCGCATCGGCTGGCCGATCAAAGTCTCGGAGATGCTGTCGCAGCTCCCCGGCGCGGCCTACATTGCGCGGGTCAGCATGCATGACGCCAAACACATCCTCAAGGCCAAGGCTGCCATCAAGAAGGCCTTCCAGGCCCAGCTGGAGAATCGGGGATTCTCCATGGTGGAAGTGCTGAGCAACTGCAATGTGAACTGGCGCATGGAGCCCAGTGATGCGGTGAAGTTCGTGGAAACGGAGATGGTCAAGAACTTCCCGCTTGGCGTGTACAAAGACTGCTGGGCCGAGGAGAAGGCCGCAGCGGGCAAAGCTGATAAGGAGGGCGCGGAATAATGCTGGAGGAATACGTATTCGCCGGATTTGGCGGCCAGGGCATCATGACTATCGGCCAGATCATCGCCTACGCGGGGATGATCCAGGGATTTGACACCGCGTGGATTCCCAGCTACGGGCCGGAAAGCCGCGGCGGCACTGCGAACTGCAATGTCGTCGTCAGCGACGAGTCCATCGGCAGCCCGCATACGCACCACCCGAACGGCGTCATCGTGATGAATGCGCCGAGCTTTGATAAGTTCGAGCCGATGATGCAGCCCGGCGGGGCGCTCATCATCAACCGCAACCTCGTCCCGCAAAAGAGCAAGCGCGACGATCTCAGCATCTTCTACATCCCGACGGCGGACATCGCGATGGCAGTCGGGCATCCGGTGCTGGCGGCGGTGGTGGGACTGGGCGCGTTCATCGCAGCTCGCGGCGTGGTGACGGACGAGAACATGGAAAAGGGCATTGACTGGGCGCTCCCATCGCACCGCAAGGACATGCTGGAGATGAACCTCAAGGCCTATTACGAGGGCAAGAAGGCGGTGGAGGAGCAAATGAAGGCGGCAACGCCCAAGTAACTCGCTACTCCTTCAACTTTGGTGGGGGAATGAAGTGGAGCGGTCCCTCGGGGCCGCTTCATTATTACCGGGCTCATGCCAGCGTCCCGGTGAAGACCCCGTTCTCCAGGCTTTCCAGGCGCACCTTGACCAGCCCCACCCTCCAGTCCGCAGTTGAGATCTTCACCAGTTGGTAGCTTTCACCATATCCGCGCCCGCGTCTTTCCAGCGCCACGGTGCAGGTTTCGCCGACGAAGCGCGACCAGGACTCATGCGAGACTACGCCCAGTGCCTCCTTCAGCGCGTCAAACCGGCGGCGCACTTCGCGTGAAGGCAGCAGCTTCAGACTGGCAGCCTTCGTTTGCGGACGGCGGCTGAAACGGAAGAGATGCGCCCGCTCAAAGGCGCAGTCACGCACCAGCTGCAGCGTCTGCGCGAAATCCTCATCCGTCTCCGAAGGATAGCCAACCATGATGTCGGTGGTCACGGCGCCGTGAGGAAACTCGGAGCGGAAGCGGTTCACCAGTGAAACGAATTCGGCGGCGGTGTACGGGCGGCCCATATCGCGCAGAACCCGGTCGCTGCCGGATTGCAGCGGCAAATGGAGGTGCGGGCACATGCGCGGATGGCGCATTAGTTCCAGCAAAGCACTATCCACATGCTGCGGCTCAATGGACGAGAGGCGCAGGCGCGTGGTCTCCGGTAGCATGGCAAGAACCTGAGCCAGCAAGCCGCTTATCCCCATACCGGAGCCGTTATCATAGAGGCCGATGTTGGTGCCGCAAAGCACGATTTCGGGGACGCCTTCAGATGTAGCAGCTGCTACGCGGTCAAGCACTTGGTTCAGCGGCACGCTGCTAAGCGTACGGACGAACGGGACAATGCAATACGAGCAGTAGCTGTTGCAGCCGTCCTGCACTTTGATGAAGCGGCGGGTACGATTGGCGGGCGGCGTTTCCGCAGATTCACCACGTCCTACGGGCATATGCGCCAGTAGAGACTCGGCGTTTGGAATAAGGCGCACGCCCAGTTCCGCCAGCTCGCGGGCGATGGATTCTTCGCGCACCGCGCAACCGGTGACGATGACCTCAGCTTTCGGGTTCTGTTGCTGCAAGCGACGGATGTACTGCCGGGCTTTCTTGACCGCGGTGGCGGTCACACAGCAAGTGTTGATGATGAAAACTCCGCCGGCTGCTTCACGCGAATCGTAGTCGGCACTGATTCCTCGCGAATGAAGCTGCGCGGCCAGCTCTTCGCTGTCGGCGAAGTTGACCTTGCAGCCGAAGGTCTTTATGCGCACCTGCACCGGGCCATTCTATCTCACCGGCAGCGTCTGAAACCTGGCGGCGTACAGCGCTGCGCCCAGCGCGCCCACAACATCGGGCTCTTCGGGAACCAGCACTTCGCCCGAGGTGGAGCGGCGCACGAGCTCGGTGATGCATGCGTTGCGCGCCACTCCACCGGCGAATACTAGGGGTGTTGCCTTTGTTACGCGCCGCAGCATGCCGAGCGAACGGCGCACGATGGAAGCATGCACGGCCAGCGCCACGTCCTCAGCGTTGGCGCCGCGCGCGATAAGCGACGTCACTTCGGACTCGGCGAAAACAGTGCACATGCTGTTAATGGTGATGCCCTCACGCCCGCGCAGGGCGAACCGGCCGAAGTCCTCTAGCGGCGCCTGGAAGCTGGTGGCCATGAATTCCAGGAACTTGCCGGTGCCGGCGGCGCAGCGGTCGTTCATCTCAAACTTCATCACGCCGCCCCTGTCGTCCAGCGCGATAGCCTTGGCGTCCTGGCCGCCGATGTCCAAAATGGCGCGGCAGCCGGGGTATAGGTAGCGCGCACCCAGCGCATAGGCTTGTATCTCGGTGATGTTTACACCGCCCAGGTCGCCGTTGAGCAGGTTCCGGCCGTAGCCGGTGGCGACCAGAGTGTCGAAGGAGCAGCCGTCCAGCATCCGGCGGCACTGCGCCAGCGGGTTGAAGGTGGAGTCTTCCCGCCGGGAGGATACTACCTCGCCGTTGTCCAGCAGCACCAGCTCGATGCTGCGGGAACCAATGTCTATGCCGGCGACAACCATCGTTTACGAAATGCGTTCAATGAACGCCTGGATGCGGGTGCGGAGCTGCTCCACGTCCTCCATGGAGTAATCGGTCTCCAGCCGCAGCACGGGGATTCCGCGCTTCTCCAGTTCCGCCTCCACGCTCATTGATTCAATCTGGTAGGGCTGGCAAAACTGCAGGCTGTAGTGGATCACGCCGTTGGCGTGGTACTGCTCGTACATCTCAACGATGTGCTTCAGGCGGTCTTCGTTGGGGGTGAAGATGGCGCAGTCAATATCGAAGTA
>CAZKNJ010000028.1:14526-22964 GCA_964554185.1 uncultured Planctomycetales bacterium
CGCGGCAGCAGGCGCTCCACCTCGTCGGTGGCGAATTCCGCGCCGGTGCACAGGCCGACCATGGTGGCGCCGGACGCGCGCACAATCTCTTCGGGCACGAAGACGCAGAACGCGCCAACCACTTTGTGCCCCTGCTCCTTGCCGTCCAGCAGTTCTTTGACGCGCAGCCCGTGGACTTCGCTCATCACGAAGTCGAAGTACTTCATGCCCTCGGGCCGGTTCCGCTGCGCCAGAAAGATGTCGGTGTAGAACTTGCCCAGCGTCTGCAGCAGCACGTCGTGCGCCTGCAGGTCCAGCCCCAGCGATTCCCACATCGGTTCGTAGGTTTGTTCCATCGCCGCCTCCAGTGCGTGTTGCAGAGAGCATACAATGGTAGCGGTCAATATGTCCAATAGATGTGGGCTATATGCGGGGCGTGATACATAGACGCACTGGAGGAGGCAAACGCCATAGACAAATCCGCTGCGGTCTCAGGTTTTCTGCCCTTTCAGCATATACTCCAGGAATTCGGCGTAACGGCGGGCGAGGGAGCGGCGCTTGTGAGTGATGGCGTAGAAGGGGCGCACCATCTTCATGCCGGCGATGCAGGACGCGGTGAGCTTAGCGTCCGCAATCTCGTCAGCCACGGCGAACTTGGAGACGATGGAGACGCCCAAGCCGGACTTCACCGCCTGCTTGACGGCGTCGGTGGAGCCGAGCACGGCGGCTACGTTGAGGTCTTTGGGCGCAGTGCCCTGGCGCGCCATGTACTCCAGCATGATGCGGCGGGTGCCGGAACCGGTTTCGCGCAGTAAGAAGGGATGCTTGATAGCCTCAGCCAGCTCTACCTTGGGCTTGAGCTTCAGCCCGGGAGGAGCGATGAGCAGCAGCTCGTCCTCAATGAAGGGCTGGTAGTCCAGGCGGCCGTGCTCCATCTTCGCGCCCACCACGCCCAGCAGCAGCTCGTGGTTGACCACCAGGTCGGTGATGCCCGCGGTGTCCCCCACCCTGATGTGGAAGGAAGCGCCCGGATGCTTCGCGCGGAACGCGGCGGCGATGGCCGGGAGGATGTAGGTGGCGGGGATGGAACTGGCGCCGATGACCAACTCGCCCTCAACTCCGCCGCGCAGGCCGCCGACGGCGTCCTTGAGGTTGTCCACGCGGTCGATGATGTCCTGCACCCCGGCGTAGAGCGCTTTGGCCTCCTCGGTGGGGATGGTGCGCCGCCCCGCCCGGTCAAACAGGCGACAGCCCAGCTCCGCCTCCAAGTTGGCGATGTGGTTGCTGATGGTGGGCTGCGTCAGGTGCAACTCCCGCGAGGCTTTGGAGAAGCTGCGGTGGCGGTACACCGACGCAAATACGCGCATCTGGTGAATATCCATTATAGATAGGAGTTTAGCATAAGACACGGGGTGAAGAGTGAACTACGCGTCGCGGCGCGGATGCTATAATACGCGCGAGACACTACTCTCGGGGGCTACCCTATGAGGATATCTGCTTACATACTTGCGGGCATCTCGTGCGTGCTATTGCTGTGGGTCATTGCTTCCTGCCAGCCGACGGCGGAGAAAACCGAACAGCCTGCGGCGACCAAGGCAGTACACAAGACCGAGACTCCGAAGACGCCAGCCGCTGAACTCTCCGGCGAATACAAGATCGGGTTCAACTATGAGGAGACGGGAAACGCCGCCACCTTCGGCGTGTCCTCGCATAAGGGGTCCGAACTCGCGCTGAAGGAGATAAACGAGGGAGGCATGCTAGGTGGACTCAAACTCGTCAGCGTGTTTGAGGACAACGAGAGCCGCAGCGAGAAGGCGGCGCAGGTGGCCAGCAAGCTCATCAACCAGGACAAGGTTGACGCCGTTATCGGCGCGGTCGCCTCCAGCAACTCCATCGCGACGGCGAGAATAGTCGAGGATGCGGCCGTGCCCATGATATCGCCGTCCTCCACCAACCCCATGCTCACGCTCAACGACGACGGGACGGTCAAGCAGTGGGTCTTCCGCGCGTGCTTCACCGACGACTTCCAGGGGGATGGCATCGTTGACTTCGCGGTGAACGGGCTTAAGGCCAAGCGCGCGGCGGTCCTGTATGACGCGGACAACGACTACTCGGTGGGCATCTGGAAGAGGATACAGGATACGGCGGAAGCCAAAGGGCTGGAGGTGGTCAGCCACGACAGCTTCCTTTCCAGCAGCGAGACTGATTTCCGCAGCAAACTGAACAAGTTCAAGTCCACGCCGTTTGACGTGCTCATCGCGCCCATCTACTACAACCAGGCAGCGCTGATTGCGCGGCAGGCCAGGGAAGTGGGGCTGACTCAACCGATACTCGGCGGCGACGGGCTTGACAGTGAAGATCTGTGGAAGATCGCCGGCCGCGACGTGGAGGAGACGACCTACTTTACCAACCACTACTCGCCGGACGACCCCGACCCCAAGATAAAGGACTTCATCGCCAAGTACAAGCAGGCGTACGCCGCCGTGCCGGACGCTCTCGCCGTCCTGGCTTACGACGCGGTGTACCTGCTGGCGGATGCCATTAAGCGCGCCGGTTCAACCGACAAGGCCGCGGTCCGCCAAGCGCTGGAATCTACCAAAGGTTTTCAGGGCGTAAGCGGCACCTTTGACATTGACGCCAAGCACGACCCCTTTAAGAAGCTCGTAGTTATCCGGATTGGAAAGGGCGGAAGCAAGATGATGGTCTACGCTTTCGACCCCATCAATCCGGAGAATAGCGGGCCCGTCGGCGGATGGACTCCCGCGCCGCCATCGTCCGAGTAAGGCCATGCCGGCGGGGATGTGCGACGGCGTCAACGAGATAGGGGGACACCTCCGCTGATGACCATGCGGAAGCAGGCGCGCGGCACGGGTTTCATTTCCTCGCTGCAGCAGGCAAGGCCGCTCTACCGCCACAGCCTGGCCGTTGCCCTGGTATTCGCCCTACCCTTTGCGGTGAGCTTTGATGGCAGGGCCAATCCAGGATATTTCGTTGAGCAATTCTTCATCGGGTTGGTGCTGGGAAGCGCCTATGCCCTTATTGCGCTGGGATACACCCTTGTCTATGGCGTCATCAAGCTTATCAACTTCGCCCATGGCGACATCTACATGCTGGGGGCATTCTTCGGGTACTACTCACTTCGGTTCACGATTCGCTGGCTGAATTTCACGAATGATGTACCGCTCTTCGTTTGTTTTATCATTTCGGTTCTGATATCCATCGTGCTCTGTTCAATCGTAGCGGTGGCGATGGAGCGATTCGCCTACCGGCCGTTGCGGCGGGCGACGAGGATTGCGGCGCTTATCACCGCCGTCGGCGTGTCTTTTCTATTGGAGAACCTGGGAATCATTGCCTTCGGCCCCAATCCGAAGAGCTATGCTCCCAACACGCTGGAGGTCTATCAGATCCAGCTCGCGGATGATGAGAGTTTCACCAACCCGCGAATGATCGAGGTGAGAGATCGAACCCAATTGAAGTTCAGCCTGGACGACTTATCCCCGGTGAAATACGCACGTGTCAGGCTGGTCGCCAAGAAAGGGAAATCACCGTTTACGCCGGCCATTGCGTTGGGGCCGCAGAACAGGAGCGGGCTGCTGGAGCTTTCCACAGATGAGCTTGGAAGCGGCATTCCGCCGCCGGAAATGGTCTCGGTCAATGCCGAGACCACCAAACGCGGCGGCGAGCGGTTGGTGCTGGCCTGGGCCAGCGGCGACCCGGAATCCATCCGTGTTCCCTCCATGGTTGCGGGGCCCGGCGGAAGGCCACTCGCCATCACCCTACCAATCACTTCGGTCAGCGGCGAACGGGTGCAGATTCCGTTATTCAACTTGTTCATAGTCCTCAGCGCCCTAGTTCTGCTTTTCCTGCTCAATCTCCTCATAAACCGGAGTTCGTATGGAGTAGCCATGCGGGCGCTGTCGTTCGACCAGGACGGCGCCAGGCTGATGGGTGTGGACGTGGACAAGACCATCGCGGTGACCTTCGTCATTGGTGCCGCCAGCGCTGCGGTTGCCGGCAACATGATCGGGTTCTACAACCAGAGCATTGAGCCCCTGATGGGGATTCTCCCCGGCATCAAGGCGTTTGTGGCGGCGGTGGTCGGTGGAATCGGCAGCGTTCCCGGCGCAGCTGTAGGCGGGTTGATCATGGGGCTTTCCGAGGCCTTGATGAAGGGTTACGTCTCGCCGGTCCTCTCTCCTCTCGCTGACGCTATGGCCTTTGCCATACTCATCGCAGTGTTGTTGTTGAAACCCAGCGGCATCTTCGGCACCGGGGTGAAGGAGAAAGTATGATCAATCCCTACTGGGAACTGGCGATTCTCCTGGTGCTCATCAACATCATCTTCGCGCAGTCGCTGAACTTGATCATCGGCTATAACGGGCAGTTCGCCCTCGGGCACGCCGGTTTCCTGGCTATCGGCGCTTATACGAGCGCGGTGCTAGTGATTCATCTGCACATTCCGCTCTTCCTGGCGGTCGTTGCTGCTAGCGTGCTCACGGCGTTCTTCGGCCTTCTCATCGGTTATCCCTGCTTGCGGCTCAGAGGCGATTATCTCGCTATCGCCACCCTCGGCTTCGCCGAGATCATCCGCATAGTCCTGCTGGCACTGCCAAGCGACATCTTCGGCGGCCCCACCGGCATCCGCAACGCGCCCAACATCAAGGAGTTCCTGCCGCCTACAGGCTCCATCAACGGGTTGATGAACCTGATCTTCACGGTGCTGTTCGCGCTAGTGGCGGTTGCGCTATTTATGTGGGGCAGCTACGCCTTCGCCGGATTCCTCGCCAGGTCAATGGCAAAAATCCAGTTTCTCGCCAAGCGCCAGAGAATGCTGCGCATCGCGTTCCTAGCAGTTCTGTTTCTGGTGATTATTATCTTCATCGGGCGCATCGGCCGCGCTTTCCTGGATATCTTCCAGTTCCAGCAGGCTTTCAGCGCCGACAGTGCGAAGAGCACCCAATGGGCGGTGTTCCTGCTCTACGCCGTGATAGCCGGCCTGGTGCTGCTTGTATTGCGTAACTACATCAGAAGCGCCTTCGGCCGCTCGGTCATCGCCATACGGGAAGATGAGATTGCGGCGTCCAACCTCGGCATCAACGTTACCTGGGTGAAGCTGATGAATTTCACCTTCGGCTGCTTCTTCGCGGGCCTGGCCGGTGCGATGTTTGCCCACACCATTCCCTTGTTCAAACCGCTGGACTTCAACTTCTTCAAGAGCATTGACGTGCTCCTGATGGTGGTGCTGGGCGGCATGGGCACTATGGGCGGTGCCACGCTGGGCGCGGGCATCATCACTATTCTGCCTGAGGTGCTGCGCTTTGTGGGCCAGTGGCGGCTAGTCATCTACGCGCTGCTGCTGGTCCTGCTGATGATCTTCCGGCCAACCGGCTTGATGGGCTCCGCAGTCGCATCCGAGCAGATTCTGCGCAGGCTGAAGGGGAAGCAGGCCGCGAAAGAGGAGGTGGGATGTGCTTCGGATTGAGCAAGTCAGCGTGAGCTTCGGCGGCCTGGCGGCGGTGAAAGACCTGTCGCTGGAGGTGAAGCCCGGTGAGATCATCGGCCTTATCGGCCCCAACGGCGCCGGCAAGACTACCGTGTTCAACGCGGTTACCGGAGTCTACCCTCCGGAGAGCGGAGACGTTTATCTGGGCGAGACCAAAACGACGAGACTGTCCACCCATGTAATCACCGCACTCGGTATCGGCCGCACTTTCCAGAACATACGGCTGTTCAAGAGCATGAGCGTGCTGGACAATGTCAAGGTCGCGCTGCGCGGAGCCGGGCGCTACAGCCTGATGGAAGCGCTGTTCATGCTTCGCCGGTGCGTTAATGCGGAACGGAAATACGAGGAAGAAGCTCGCAGTATTCTGGACTTCTTCCAAATCGCGGACATCGCCGAAAGGCCCGCGGGCACCCTCTCCTACGGGCAGCAGAAGTACCTGGAAATTGCGCGGGCGTACGCCACGCACCCAAAGGTGCTGCTGCTGGATGAGCCCGCCGCGGGCCTGAACGACACCGAGATCGAGGAGCTGATGAAACGCGTCCGCCTGATCATGGGCGAGACGAACGCCGGCGTGCTACTCATTGAGCACCATATGCGCTTCGTGATGGGCATCTGCGAGTACATCCATGTGCTGGACCACGGTATGAAGATTGCCGAAGGGACGCCCGATGAAGTGAAGCGCAACTCCGCGGTGATTGAAGCGTACCTGGGGAAAGGAGCCGAGGCGTGAGCGAGCTGCTGACGCTTACGGACGTGTCGGTCAACTATGGGGCGGTGACCGCGCTGAAGGGAATTTCGTTCGCGGTGCCGGAGGGGCAGATTATCACCTTGATTGGGGCTAACGGTGCGGGGAAGAGCACCACGCTCAATGCGATTATGGGCCTGGCGCCGGCGCGCAGTGGCTGCATCAGCTTTCAGGGCAAGCCCATCACGAACACGAAGACGCACCTGGTAGTGCGCCAAGGAATCGCCTTATGCCCTGAAGGACGTCGCATCTTCCTCAACCTCTCGGTTGACGAGAACCTGAAGATTGGCGGCTTCGTGACCAAGAGCAAGGAGAAGCGGGAAGAGGCGCGGGAGGAGGTGCTCACGCTGTTCCCGCGGCTCAAGGAAAGACTGAAGCAGACCGGGGGGACTCTGTCCGGCGGTGAGCAGCAGATGCTGGCCATCGCGCGGTCAATGATGCAGACACCGCGCCTGCTACTGCTGGATGAGCCCAGTCTCGGGCTAGCGCCGAATCTCGTGGATGAGATCTTTGAGAAGATACGGTTCCTGAACCAGCAGGGGCGGACAATCCTGTTGGTGGAGCAGAATGCGTATCACGCCATCCGGCTGGCGAACTACTCGCACGTGCTGGAGCAAGGGGAGATTGTGCTGTCGGGGACGAGCAAGGAATTGCTGGAGAATCCACAGGTGAAGGCGGCCTATCTCGGCGGGTAGCCGCGGCCGATCCTCATGCCGTTCCGGCGAAACCTGTTTATACGTCCTCCACATGTTCTGCTTTGTAGCCGGCTGCCTCCACGGCGGCAATGAGGTCGTGGACATCCATCCCGGCGCCTTCCACCACCGCTTCGCCGGTCTCCAGGTCCACCCAGGCGTGAGTGACGCCGTCCACCGCCTTCAGCGCCTTTTCCACCGCCAGCGCGCAGTGGTTGCAGGTCATTCCTTCGATCTTGAAGAAGAACTTCTCCATTTTCAGGTGCTCCTTGCACTCACAGCACTTACACATATCGATACCCGGTGCGGGCGCGGATTGGCTTGGCCCGGACGGCTGCTTCCCGCCGCCGAGCAGCCGCAGGCTGTTGAAAACCACCAGCAGCGTGACGCCCATATCGGCCGCTATGGCCATCCACAGCGTCGCCAGTCCGCCGAGCGCCAGCAGCATCACCGCAAACTTGAACGCGAGCGAGAAGGCGATGTTCTGCTTGACCATGCCGACGGTGCGTCGCGAGTGGCGCACCAGCCACGGCAGGCGCGTGAGGTCGTCGCTCATCAGCGCGATGTCCGCCGTTTCCACCGCCGCGTCCGAGCCGGCTGCGCCCATGGCGATGCCGACGGTGGCGGCCGCCAGCGCGGGAGCATCGTTGATGCCGTCGCCCACCATGCCCACGCGCCCGTACTTCGCCACCATTTCCTGCACGAGCGCCACCTTGTCCTGCGGCAGCAGGTTGGCGTGATACTCCTCCACGCCCGCCTCATCCGCGACCGTGTGCACCGTGCCGTGATGGTCGCCGGAGAGCACGGCGATGCGCTTCACGCCGGCATCACGCAACTCGCGCACCGCCTGTGCAGCCTCAGCGCGCACGGTGTCGGCCACGGCGATGAGCCCGCAGACGTGGTCGTCATTGCCCACGGCCACGACCGTCTGCCCCAGCGCCTCGAACTCGCTGGCCATGGCGCAGATGTCCGGCGTCTCGTTGCCGCGCTCCTCCATGTAGCGGTGGCTGCCCACCCAGAACGGGCGCCCGTCCACCATGGCCTCCGCGCCCAGCCCCTGCACCGCGCGGAAGTTCTCCGCCGCCAGCGGCTGCACCCCACGGTCTCGCGCCGCAGCAAGAATGGCCTGCGCGATGGGATGCTCGCTGAAGGACTCCAGCGCCGCCGCCCGCTCCAGCAGTTCATCTTCGGTATGTTCGTTAGCAGGGACGATGAGCTTCACGTTGGGCTTGCCATAGGTGAGCGTGCCGGTCTTGTCAAAGGCGACGACCGCCAGCTGCGAGGGCGCTTCCAGGTAAACGCCGCCCTTGATGAGCACGCCGTGCCGCGCGGCGGAGGTAAGCCCGGCGACAATGCTTACGGGCGTGGAAATGACCAGCGCGCAGGGGCAGGCGATGACCAGCACCACCAGCGCGAAGTAAATCCAGCGCACCCATTCGCCGCGGAAGAGCAGCGGCGGGATGAGCGCGAAGGCCAGCGCCAGCGCCATCATCGTGGGCGTGTAGTAGAGGGCGAAGCG
>CAZKNJ010000029.1:0-22463 GCA_964554185.1 uncultured Planctomycetales bacterium
TCCGCGCCCAGGCCGGTGAGCAACTTGAGCTTCTCCATGCGGTCGGTGAGGTTGCCGCCGTTGCCGTGAAAGAGCAGGATGACCGGAACCGCACCGCCATTCTCCGCACTCCCAGGCGCAGTCTCCGCCGCGGCATACCAGCCGTGGAGCCGCACCCCATCCTCCGCCGTGAGCCAGACATCCTCCACCGCCAGCCCGTAGTCCCCCGCATTCCATCTCCCCGACGGGTGCTTGGAGGGGAAGTAGATGAGCGAGTTCTCCATCAGCCGCGCGCTGACGGCCACCACGGCAATGAAGACAATCAGGCAGATAACCAGTGTGGCTAGCATGCGCTTGATGCAGGGAATTGTAGCAGCCGCGCCCGCTATTTCCAGTCGCCGCAGGCGTGCGTGCTACAGAGAGGGCGTTGGCGGAAAGCTGGGTAGCTTTCTTTGCAGGTCAGCATGAGTGTCTTCCTTTACCTCGCGCATGAACTCCTCTTCCCAGCACGAGATTCTGACCTCGGTTCCCGTCCAGATGAGCACCAGCTCCCGCCCGCATTCGTCCTTCAACAGCAGCACTCCCATCCACGACTTGGCTCCGGGGGACTCCGCGGACTGGTAGAACTTGTCCTTCGCAACCAACTGAGAATCGTATTGCCCCATGATTGCCTGGCGCAGGCTCTCCACGAAATCCCAGGCCTCCTCCGGCTGCCTCCGCAGCTCCGGCGGCGGATCGTAGTCCACGAACACCGCCTTCAGCAGGCCGTCCCGCAGCACCAGCGTAGTGTTCTTCAGCCAGAGGTTGTGGCCGTCGGGGCAGTCCTCCTTGAGGTCATACACCTGTACTTCCGGCTGCGATTTGTCCCGCTGCGGCCCGACAAAGCGCGCAAGAACTTCTTTGTCTATCGGCTGAGCCAGCTCGTAATCCTCGTATCCGCTGATGCTATCACGCTTGCCTGATGTGAGCGCTCGCTCGGCGGAGAGGGATGTGGTGTCAGTTTGTCCCGCTGCCTCGGTAGGGAACTCGCGAGGTGCCTCTTCATCCACACATGTTGTTAGTAGCGCGCCTATGAGGGCTGCCACCAGAACCAGCATAAGCCGCATCACAAACATCAGATTGTCATTCCTTCAAAGCTGGCATCAACGCCCCGCCGCTACTTCCAATCGCCGCAGTCGGCCAGCGTTTCGCGGCAACTCCGGCAGAGGCAGAGCTTCACGTGAAAGAGCGCCCGGTATACGTCGTCGTCGGCGAGGCACCGGAGAATGCGGTTGGGCGGCTCGCCGGCTTGCGCCAGCTTCTCAAGCTCGCGCTTGACCAGCTTCTTGGCCTCATCGCACTCTACAGTCTCCGCCAGATGCCGCGCCACCCAGGTCTCCTCGTCCAGGACGAAATCGCCGAACACCACTGGCGCATGCTCGCGCACCAGCTTGAGCATCATCCCGCAAATGCGCCGAATCTCCCACTGCGCCGCTTCGGTGCAACGTACGCGGAATACATGGCGCCATTCGCGCAGGTTGCCGGAGATGACGATGCCGCTCTCCACCGCGTTGGGCAGCACGAACCTCGCATCCTCGTTTCTGAGCCCCAGCTCCTTCAGCTTGGCATAGGCCTCGCGCGTGTGCTCCAGCAGTTCCTGGAAGACCGCCAGCGCTTCCGGGTTGTCCGCTACCGCTGGCGGCAGGATGGCGCGGTAGTTGGTCTCGCTTACGTACCGCTGGCTTTGCTGAGAGAACGACAGCAACCGGTGGCGCACTTGCTCGTGGGTAAAGGCGCGGCTGCCCCCGAGCACGCGGAAGGTGGCGCTGGTGTGCTCCAGCACGCTCTCGTGCCCGCGGAGGATGATGCCGCGGATGAAGCGCGGGCTATCCTCCGGTGACATCAGCTTGTGCGACTGGTAGCACTCCCGGGCGGCGCGCTCAAGGTGCTGTTCAATCGTGCCGCCCTCCAGCGGGCGCGTGATGCCGATGAGGCTCACTTCCGGCTCGGTGAGCATGTACGAAGCGGCCTCAACCCGGTTAGATAGCTTGTCTGAACCGCTCATGGTATCCCTTGAGCCGAGCGTCGTTCTCCTCGCTGAACGTCAGCGGCGGTATGCCTGTAATATGTCCGATGGAGCGGTGACCCTCCGAAGTGGTTTCCAGCATTTCAAAGAAGTCGTTCAACAGCACACGGTCAAACTGGGCGCCGGAGGCGTCCACCATTGTCCGCTTGGCCGTGTCATAGTCCATCGGGTCGCGGTAGGGGCGCTGGCTGGTCATTGCGTCGAAGCAATCCGCGATGGAGGTTACTCGCGCCACCGCCGGGGGGTCAGCCTTGCCGTCCGGATAGCCCTTGCCGTCCGGGCGCTCGTGGTGGTGGCGGATGATGGGGCGTGAGTCCTGCAGCATCTTGATGTTCTTCACAATTTCGTCGCCCCGGCTCGGGTGGGTCTTAACCACTTCGTACTCCTGCTCGGTCAGGCGGCCGGGCTTGTTGAGGATGTTGTCGGGAATACCGACTTTGCCGATGTCGTGAAGCAGCGCGCCGCGCTCCAGCACCTCCAACTCCTCGGGTGACCGTCCCGCATACCGTCCCAACAACTCCGCCCAGCCCGCCACGCGCAGCGAGTGGTTCTGCGTGTACTCATCCCGCGCCTCCAGCGTTGCCACCATCGCGCGCACGGTTTCCAGGAAGAGCTGCCGCAGCTCGCGGTTCAGGCGCACCTGTTCCTCGGTCTGCTCGGAGAGCAGCTCGTTCAAGTTCATTATTATCTCGCTGCTCTCCTGCTCGATCCTCATGTATTCCAGCTCCTGTTCCAGCAGCTTGCGCATGCGCTTCTGGGCGCGCACGTAGTGCTGGTGCAGCAGGAGGACGCCTACCAGCAGAAGAGCTGACAGAATGAAGCCGAATCCGATGAGCAGGAAGAAAGAAACCTGGTTGCCAGATGGGACAAAGAGCTTGAGCAGGAGGAAAAACACCGTGACGCTGCAAACCGTGAGCACCAGGATGAAGGCCCAAGCCATGCGGGGGAAGCTCACGGTGCCGTTCAGCGGGTTGCGCGACGGGTCGCTCATTTGCGATTCGCATTATATCAGAGCCAAGAGGGGCAGTTTCGCCGCCGAGCCTGAAGTTATAATGTAACCGTGAAGCGAATTGTAACCGGCACCGCAATTGCCGCAATGTTTATGCTGCTAATAGCGGCTTGCAACCGACCCGAAACTGCGGAGCGCCCGGATGCGGCTGCTCGGCGACCGGAGCCTTCTGCACAGCGGGGCCCGCCGGTTGCGCACTTCCTCTTCGTTATTCCCCCGCCGGATCCGAAGTACCCCGAGCGGGAGGTTTTCACTCCCGCGTTCAGCCAGGCGGCCAAGGACGCCTTTGCGGCGGCCAACTGGGAGTACCGCGAAATCCGGCTCTATGAGAAGCCGACCACCGAGTGGATATCCATTATGCGCCAGGAGCTGGACAGCTATCCGACCGTCGTCTTCTCCTATCACGACACCTACACGTATCTGTTCGTCAAGCTCTCGGAGACCTTTGAGGTGCGCCCTGCCAACTACGTGCTCGCGCTTGCTTCCATCCCGCCGGAAGCATCCTCGCTGTTCTTCCGCATGGACTTCCGAATGGAGGAGCCAGGATACATTGCCGGCGCGGCGCTAGCGCACCTGAGCCGCACGGGCCGCATCGCGGTGCTCAGCTTTGAAGAGGAGTGGTGCGACCGTTTTGTAGCAGGCTTCACTCAAGGCGTCAGGGAAGTTCGCGCCGGCAGCAGCGTGACCGACCTAAGGGTCAAGCGCAAGGAGCTGGTCGCGCCCGAGGAAGGGCTGGAGCTCATCTGGGGAATGTTGGATAAAGTGAAACAGCACAGCATGTCTGGCCTCGGAGTCGATGCGGTGGCCGTGCTGGCCAGTGGGCTGGGTGAATCTTTCATAACCTCGCTGGAGGGTTCATCGAGTTACGCCATCGCCGGCATAACTCCGCCCCCCGACGAAGCCTACCGTTCAGTAGTCTTCAGTTCAGTGGTCGACTTCGGGCAGCTACCTCTGTTCTTTGTTAAAAACGCGGACGACATCGGGCTGTTCAGGATTGATGAACCGGTGAAGCTGAACGAAGGAGCGAAAGACTCACTTTACGTGCCAAAGCCGGGACGAAGCGTCCCGACGGGCGGCGTGAAAGTGATAACGATAGGCTTGCGCGATGATGTAATCAAGCTAGTGGGCCTCACGGGTTATGAGAGCTTCAGTCGCTTGCCGGACGAAGTGAAGACCGAGATAACTTATTACGAGCGGGCAATCAAGGCTGGAGAGATACCCATATCCGCCAAGCCACTCACAGACTAGGCTCCGTAGCGCACCTTCACGGCTAAGGCCTCTGGCGTTATAATCGCCGTCCGACTATGAAGTGGACACCTAGCCTGCTTCCCCTGTTCTTGCTGGCAGCCTTGCTGCTGTCGCCACTGGCGGCAACCGCGGCCGACCGTGAGCCCTACATCATCTCCTTCAGCGACGGCAGCCGGATTGTAGACTACGACTGGTGGGATGAAGACAACCTGGTGCTCTACGCGGTGAATCCCTTCGGTGCCATCGTCTGGAAACACCGCATCAGCACTGGCGACCGGGAAAAGCTCATTTCCGCTACCGACCTCGCAAGCGTGCTGCGCCGTAAGGACGGTTGGGAGAACTTGAGCCTGGAGCTTTCACCCCAGCGCCGCTACGTCTCTTTTTACGCGCCGCAGGCCCACCCGCTAGAACCCCCGCTATTCAAGGTTGTTGACCTGGAGGCTGGGAGGCTGCGGGCGGTTGAGTTCACCAAAGTCCCGCCGGACTTCATTATCGGCAAGTACGTCTGGGACAACACCGATAAGTACGTCTATGTCGCCGCCCAACCATTCACTTCGGCGGAAAGCGAAGTTTCGTTGGCCCGGCTGAGCCTGGAAACCGGTGCGTTCCTCGCCCTATCTATCAAGACGCAGGTTGACCTCATAGACGAGCTGGCCTACAGCCCCAGTGACAACTCCATCATCATCGTTTCCCGCAGCTTTGGCGGCGAGTATCCGAGAGGCGAGTTCCTGTCTGCTTATTCGCTGAACGATAACGCGCTGGTGAAGCTGTATGACGCGTATCAGTTCCGCGGAATCGAAGTGGTGCCGAGCGGAGAGATTATTGCCGGCGTTGTTTCCAACGTGGCGTTCGGTGGCGCAGGCAGCTCGCCAGGATTCCTGATGGTGGACGACACATTCAAGCTGCCGGAGAATCCCCGGGAAGGGCGTGATGCCAGGTATTACTCACAGGTGCTTTTATTCGGCGGCGAGGAACCCGAGGTATTACTGGACAGCCAGGACCGTGGCTTTGACTTCAACCCGCGCCTTTCGCCGGACGGCAGGTTCCTTTCGTATTTCCGTATTTTCTACCGCCTGCCCTACGCCGTGCGGGTGCGCATGCCGGAGAACGAGCCATTCCTCTGCCTGCGCGAGCGCGACGGCGTGCAGGAGTACGTGGTGGCGGGCGGAGTGGACAGCTACTCGTTCAGCCCGGGCTCCCGGTACGTGGCGGTGCGGCGCGCAGATCAGAACAGCCTCGTGCTGTTCGAGCTTCCCCGGTAGGTAGCGCTCGTTCCCTCAGAAGAAAGTCCAGGTGTAACTGGCGCCGGCACCGAAATCCTCCAGGTCAATCAGCCCGATGTCCAGTGCCAGTCCCGCGCTGTTGAAGCGCAACCCTAGGTTCGTTAGGTTCTTCGTGCGCTCGCCGATGATGGAGAACTGGGGATGCAGCTTCACCTCGCCGCCCAGCAGAATGCCGTCGTCATAGAAGCCGCCGCCGTAGCCGGCGTTGACCGCCACGCTCACCTGGTTCTCGGCCAGCGGCCCGGACAGGCTGAAGCTCTTTGACGCGATGACGTATGGCGTGATCTCCTGCTGGTCTAGCGCGTCTATGACGCCCGCCGAGAATGAGAACGGGTTCAACCCCGACTCGGTGCGTATGGCGAACTTGCCGTTGAGCATAGTCACGGTGCCGCTCGCGGTACTGTCCAGCACGGTTGCTCCTAGCTCCAGCGCAGGGAAGGGGCTGTAATTCACAGCATACGTCGAAGTGCCCCCGTCAATGCCGTACTTCTTCAGCGCTCCTGAAAGGTCAAAGAAGTGGGCGGAGAACGATAACGCCTGGAAATCGTTGTATTGCGCGTCCGGCGTGAGTATCAGGCCTGACGGGCCGAGGTAGCTTGGAATCGCGGAGGCGGAATGGCTAAACAGGCTTAGCGCGCAGACCATCACTAGTGTTGCGAGCGTAATACGCTTCATCATATTGAACCTCCTGGCGAGTTATTCCATTCTAACTTCTGGACGGTAAGGTGTCAACAAGTTGTTGATAGATTGTTGATAGAGATTCGCCGGTCAACGCCACTGCAATGCTTTACTGTAACTTATGAACAACGCCTCAACTGGTGATAAGCGTTTCCGCGCTCAGGAATGGCGCGCTGGGCGTGTAACATGCGGCTGATCGGAACGCCTGATGAACATTGCGCGCTGCCGCTCGGCGGTTGTGGATGGCCGAAAGGCTCACATTACGCCAACTCGCTATGGAGTGTGCATAGCGGTAGCGGAATGGTGAGGTGCGCTGAGCGCGTGCGCGCAAAGCAGCCCCTGATGAAGACCAAGCGGCAGCGTCGGGCTTATTGCACCACGCCGGAAAGGGCGCGCTCGTACTGCGAAAGGTCCATCACCGGCATGCCCGCGGGCAGCTTGAAGAGCGACGGATCCTGCTTGCCGAACTTGTAGTTGCTGAACGTGGCCTCGTAGCTGATGCTGCCGGTCTTGCCGTTCAGATAGACCGGCAGGCCATTGGTGTTCACATATACCTGCGTGGTCGTCATCTGGCCCTCGTGCTCGTAGGTCACGCTGTAGACCGTCACGGTCTTGCCTTGGTACTTGCGGGTTCCGAGGTTCTTGATGGTTGTGCCCTCTGGGTACTTCTCCCGGTCAAGCACCATGGTGGGGTTGCCTGCCGGCGTGCCTTCGGCGAAGGACGGGTTGTTCAACTTGAACTTGATGGCGTAGTTCAGCGCTGGCACCAGCGCATAGGCCTCCATGGCGTCCCCGTCAACGATTACCACGTTCTTCATCTGCTCTCCGTTGCTGCCCTGCGATTGAGCGCCACCGAAGCTCGGCATTCCCTCCTGTTCCACCCTCGCCTTGTTTCCACTGAAGCAGACCACACCCTTCATCGTCTGCTTGGCCACCTGTGGCATGGACATCGAATAAGTAATATCCACCGATCCGGCGTTTGGGGTCTCCGTAGCCGCCTGCGCCACCATGGCGAGTAGAGCCAGGCAGACGGTTGCGATTGCCAGTTTGCCTCTGTTCATCTTGCCGTCACCTTACAGCTTTCAGTCGTCGAAGTACGCCTCCACCAACAGGACGGCGGCCTGCTCCAGAAAGGCCCGGTCTTTCATAGTGAAGGCCGCGGTCTTGTCGGAGTCAATGTCAATCTCGCCCACGCACTCGTCACCGCGCATCAGCGGGACGACTATCTCGCTCTTCGTGCTGATGAAGCAGGCGAGGTATTCCGGACGGGAGTTTACATCATCCACGATTACGGTTTCCTTCATCCCCGCAGCCAGCCCACAGATACCTGCGCCGAGGTCAATCTCGGTGTGCTCCGTGGCCTCCGGGCCGTCCCAGGGGCCCAGCAGCAGCTTGCCGTTCTGAACCAGGTAGATGCCTACCCAGTTGTAGTGCTCGACGCGTCCGCGCAACAGCGATACTACCGCCTGCATGCCGTCCGCAGGGGCCGATTGCACCTCCAAAATGCGCCTGATGTCGGCGAGCAAGTGCTCCACAACTGGATTATAACATCGCGCGGCGCGTCATTGACTAAGCCCCGAGGCGCATATATACTCAGGCGCGGTGATAGACCGATACACGCGCAAGGGGATGGGCCAGGTCTTCTCGGAGCGCCACAAGTTTGATGTTTGGCTGCGTATCGAGCTTGCGGTAGCCGAAGGCTGGACCAAGCATGGCCGAATCAAGGTTGCCGACTACATGCGCCTGCGCCAGAAGGCGAAGTTTAACCTCACGCGTATGCGTCACTACGAGAGCAAGGTCGAGCACGAGGTTGTGGCCTTCACTTCCACGGTAGCAGAGTCCATTGGCGACCTCTCGCGCTACTTCCATCTAGGCCTGACCTCCTCCGATGTGATGGATACAGCGCTCAGTATCCAAATGCAGGAGGCCTGGGGCATCCTGCTGCCGGAGGTTAGCCACCTTGCCGAGGCCATCGGCGCGCTTGCGCTCAAGCACAAGCGTACTGTGATGATAGGGCGCACTCACGGCATTCACGCCGAGCCCATCACCTTCGGTCTCAAGGCGCTCATCTGGTACTTGGAGCTCAAGCGCGATCTCGAGCGGCTGGAGCGCGCACGGGACGAGACCGCTTACGGCAAGCTGTCCGGCTCGGTCGGCAACTACGCCCACGTGCCGCCGGAGCTGGAAGCTGACGTTCTCGCCAAGCTCAACCTGAAGCCGGAGCCGGTGTCCAACCAGATTGTCCAGCGTGACCGCCACGCCGCCGCGCTTTCCGCGCTGGCGCTGCTGGCGGGTACGATTGAGCGGATTGCGGTGGAAATCCGCAGCCTCCAGCGCACCGAGATTGGCGAGCTGGCCGAGCCGTTTATGGCCGGGCAGAAGGGTTCGTCGTCCATGCCCCACAAGCGCAATCCCGTGCTTTGTGAGCGCATGTCCGGCATGGCGCGGCTCATCCGCGGCTATGCGCAAGTGGGCTTTGAGAACCAGGTGCTATGGAACGAGCGGGACATCTCCCATTCCAGCGCTGAACGCGTGGCGGTGGCAGACGCGTTCACCGCCGCCGACTACATGGTCGCCAAGATGACCGGGATCATTGAGGGCCTGGTGGTTAACCCCCGCAAGATGGAGGAGAACATCGGGCTGACCAAGGGGCTGATATTCTCCCAGCGCCTGATGCTTGCGCTGGCGGAGAAGGGCCTGTCGCGCGAGGAGTCTTACCGGCTGGTGCAAGAACCGGCGATGAAGGCTTTTGACGAGGGCAAGCACTTCTACAACCTCGTGAAGGAATCCCGCGAAATCCGCAAGCACCTCAGCATGAACGAGCTTTCGGATGTATTCAGCGTGGAGCCGTACTTGAAACATGTGGACGCGATATTTACGCGCGCGGGCCTGTCGGAGGCCAAGAAGCAGGCGGCGCCATCCGGCGACAAGCCTCCGGCCAAGCGCACCCGCCGCGGCGGCCGTCGGCGCAGTGCGCGCAAACCGGCGGCGAGCTCCTGAATACTACTTATGGTAATGAGGTGAATCGATGACCTGGGAAAAAGGCGAAATGCTCTACGAAGGCAAAGCGAAGAAGATCTACGCCACCAACGACCCCGATTACCTGATTGCGGAGTTCAAGGACTCGCTGACCGCGTTCAACGGCCAGATGAAGGCCGAGATGACCGAGAAGGGCGAGTGGAACAACCAGATATCCTCCGCGCTTCTCACCTACCTGAACTCGCAGGGGCTGAAGACCCACTTTGTGGAGCAGCTCTCGCCGCGCGCTCAGCTCGTCAAGGCGCTCAAGATGGTGCCGCTGGAGGCGGTGGTGCGCAATGTGCTCGCCGGCTCCGCCGCCCGCCGTACCGGCCTGGAGGAAGGCACTCCGCTTAAGCGCCCCGTGCTGGAATACCACTGGAAGAAGGACGAACTCAACGACCCGCTGCTCACCGAAGACCTCATCATCGGCCTGGAGCTAGCCACCGAAAAGCAGCTCGCAGACTTCCGGGCAATGTCCATGCAGGTTAACCAGCTGCTCGGCGCCTTCATGGACGAGCGCGGCATCCTGCTGGTGGACTTCAAGCTGGAGTTCGGCTACTTCAAGGGCGATGAGCTCACGCTGGGCGACGAGATTAGCCCCGACACCTGCCGCTTCTGGGACAAGACCGATAGCACGCGGCTGGACAAAGACCGCTTCCGCCGCAAGCTCGGCAATGTGGCCGAGGCCTACCAGCAGATTCTCCAGCGGGTGACGAAGTAATGAAGTACGCCGGCATCGTTACCATAATGCTGCGAGAAGACCTGCTGGACCCCGCGGGTAAAGCCGTGATCGGCAGCCTCCAACAACTCGGCTTCAGCTCGGTGGAGAATGTCCGGGTGGGCAAGCAGGTCAAAGTCGTGATTGAAGCCGACGGCCCGGACACCGCGCTGGCGCAGCTTGAGGAGATGTGCAAGAGGCTGCTTGTGAACCCGGTGACCGAGGACTACGACACGATGCTGATGGCGCTGCCGGACGAAAGCTAGCCGGTCCTCCCCCCAATCTGCGGATTTGTCAATTTCCCACCACTAGGGCTATACACGCGTAAAGTTTCGTGGTATACTGACAACCGTATAGTAGTCAGTCCCATAACAGGGGGTCTTTGGGGATATGCTGGCCAAGATACAATCGGCGGCATTGGCCGGGCTGGAAGCCCAGCCGGTAACGGTTGAAGTTGACATCTCGCGGGGGCTGTTCAAGTTCTCGCTCGTAGGCCTGCCCGACGCAAGCATCAAAGAAGCCGAAGAGCGCGTGTGGTCGGCCATGCGCAACTCCGATCTGGAGTATCCCTCCCAGCGCATTACGGTCAACCTCGCGCCGGCGGAAGTGCGCAAGACCGGCTCGTGGTACGACCTGCCGATTGCGCTGGGCATCCTCGCCGCTTCCGGCCAGGTTCCGGCGGGTGCGCTGAACGGCACCATCGTGCTGGGCGAGCTATCGCTGGACGGCAGCGTCAAAGCGGTGCCCGGCGTGCTCTCGGCCGCACTGATGGGCCATCACGGCAGTTCGGGCAAGATGATAGTGCCTGCGGAGAACGCGGCAGAAGCGGCGTGCTTTGAGGGGATGGAGGTCTATCCCATCAACCACTTGGCCGAGGCTGCGAGCTTCCTGCGCGGCGACATGGCGCTGGAGCCCCAGCCGGTGACGCTGCTCTCCGAGCTGCTGGCCAAGGCCAGGTACGAGCTTGACCTTTCCGACGTGAAGGGCCAGGAGCACGCCAAGCGCGCGCTGGAGGTCGCCGCGGCCGGTGGGCACAACATCCTGATGATGGGGCCGCCCGGCTCCGGCAAGACGATGCTGGCGCAGCGCCTGCCCAGCGTCCTGCCGCAGCTTGCTCCGGAGGAGGCGATTGAGGTCTCGTCGGTGTACTCCGTCTCCGGCCTGCTGCATGGCGGCATGCGGCTGATGACCACGCGGCCCTTCCGCCACCCGCACCACACCATCTCCGGCCCCGGCCTCATTGGCGGCGGCACCAACCCGCAGCCGGGCGAGATCTCGCTGGCGCATAACGGCGTCCTCTTCCTGGACGAAATGATGGAGTTCCCCAAGAGCTTGCTGGAGCAGCTTCGCCAGCCGCTGGAGGACGGCCAGGTGACCATCGCCCGCGCGCAGTTCAGCGCGACCTTCCCCTCGCGGTTCATGCTGCTGGCGGCGACCAACCCCTGCCCCTGCGGCTACTACGGCGACCCCACGCGTCCCTGCCGCTGCACCGCCGGGGAGATTCTCAACTACCGCAAGCGCCTGTCCGGCCCGCTGCTCGACCGCATTGACATCGTGTTGGAAGTGCCGCGCCTGCCCATTGAGAAGATTACCGGCCCCGGCGGCGAGGACAGCGCCACCGTGCGCGGCCGCGTGCAAAAGGCGTGGGAGGTCCAGCAGCACCGCTTCCGCCACCGCAAGAAGCAGCGCTTCAACTCCCACCTGCGCCCGGCTGACATTGAGAAGGTCTGCGCGCTGGACGAGGCGGGGACGAACCTGCTCAACCGCGCGCATGAGCGCCTGGGGCTCACCACCCGCGGCTACCAGAGCATCAAGAAGGTCGCCCGCACTATCTCTGACCTGGACGGCTCCAGCATCATCAAGGTCTCCCACCTCGCCGAAGCGATTCAATACCGCGCGGGGGAAGAACGCCTGCGGAATCTGTGAGGAGGTTTGTAGGGCGGCCACCTGTGGGCCGCCACAGACTGTCTTATGTGTAAGACCAGGCCGCTGGGCATCGTCACCGCCCTGCCGCGAAAGTGCCAAGGGACGTGTTTCTGAGGTAGACTAATGCGGTGGAACGGGATTCGCTAGAGGGTGCGAGCACTACGCCAAAGGAACACCCGCGGCGGAGTTCCCCGCAGAAAGCGTTTAGACATGCCATCTCCATAATCGTCTTTATCATTGTGTGCTTGCCGTTCATCTTCCCCATCTATCGAAGCACGACATACCGGGATGTGAGGTCGGGAAGAGAGACGACTCAGCATACGGCATGGTACATATTCCACCGCAGCGAAACTCGCGAGACAGAGTTCTCACGGCTGTATCGCAAGTACGTTAGCGATGCATTCCCGCCCCCTGTCTGGTGGTACGAATACGAGGAAGTGCACGGCCTGACAACGACGAGGCGCGGAGATAATTGGGACACCGATGCCTTCCGTTCAGTAGAGGCTATGACGCAATACGAGAGCTCGGATTCTGAATTCGCTCAACCGAAAGCGTGGAAAGCATTCCTCAAGACATTTACGTCGATATTTGAACTGCCAGTTGAGAAGTCGGAGATACAGCGAATCAGCGAGCGTTACTTCAGAGACTTCGAGGACCGCTATAGCGAGCAGAATTTGCCGCTCCGCCCTAACGACCTGCCAAGCCTGGATGAAGTCCGCCGAGAAGTGGAGAAGGTTGAAAGATGAAGCGCTACTGGCAGGACAAGGGGATCTGGCTCGTAATCAGGTGGATGTTCTTCCTATATGCCTGCTTCGTCGCGTACTATTACGTAGGCAACATTCCGTTTCATGAGGGGGCTTATGTCCCCTACGCGATATGCTCAGTGAGCTCTGCGCTCTGCTTTGGCGTGGGCAGGAAACTGAATTGGCCGCAGTTCCTGATAGGAGCTATCTTGCTTATGCCTGTCGGCCACTTCATCGCTTTCTGGCAAATGGCGATTTGAACGGCGCCGGTCCCTCTGTGATATATTCCCACTGCCGCGCAACTGCGGTGAAGACACCATTTCAGGGGGAAGACTATGCGCCGGTTCAACAATCTGATGCTCGTCGCGCTGGCGGCACTTATCAGCCTCGCGCTCCTTACCGCGCCATCCGCGCTGGCGGAGGAGCTGAAGCTCGGTATCTGCCACACCAACGATACCCACGGGCACATGCTGCCCTTCCGCGCGCACGGCGAGGAGGGCTGGGGCGGTGTGGCTAAACGGCGCGTGGCCATCCAGCGCGCCCGTTCCGACACCGGCTACTACTGGCTGGTGCTGGATGCCGGCGACGTCTTCCAGGGCACGCCGCTCTCCAATATGCTCACCGGTTTCCTGGACCTGGAGTGCATGAACCAGATGGGCTACGACGCGATGTGTTTGGGCAACCACGAGTTTGACTTCGGCTTTGAGCTCATCCGCAGCCGGATGCTGGACGTGAACTTCAACATGCTCTGCGCCAACGTCATTGATCGCGAGCGCGGAACCTCCGTGGGCAAACCCTACGTCATCCTACGGCGCGGCGACTACCGCATCGGCGTCATCGGCCTGACCACCGAAACGCTGGTGTACGAAACCCATCCGCGGGTGAAGGACTCGGTGATTGTCTTCCCGGCGATTCCGGTGGCGAAGTCGCTCGCGGGCTACTTGCGCTCCACCGGCTGCGATATCGTCATCGCGCTGACGCACGAGGGCTACAACCGCGACCTCGCGCTGGCGGAAGCGGTGCCGGAGCTTGATGTCGTCGTCGGCGGCCACACGCACACGGTGCTGGACGAGCCCACCCGCGTGGGCGACGTGCTGGTCACCCAGGACGGCCAATGGGGTGAGAACCTGGGTGTGCTCAAGCTCACCTTCAGCCGCCCCGACGAGGGCGGGCGCTTCGCGCTGGCGTCCTACGAAAACGAATACGTGCAGCTCAGCCCCGACCAGCCGGTGGACGACGGCCTGGTGGTCTTCATCGGCGACTACAACCAGCGCCTGGCGGCGGAGATGGGCAAGCTTGTGTGCACGGCTGCGATGGACTTCCCGGTTGACCGCGTGCGGCTGGAGGAGAACGCGCTGGCGAACATGGTTGCGGATGCGTTGCGGGCGCAGGTGGGCTCCGACGTCGCGGTGTTCAACGGGGGCAACTTCCGCGCGCCGCTGCGGGCCGGCGAAATCACGTACGGCGACCTCTACGGCGTGCTGCCCTACGACAACTTCCTGATGAATGTCACTGTGACCGGCGCCAAGCTGCGCGAAATCATGGAATACGCCGGGCGGCAGTACGGCGACGGCGGCTTCCCCCAGGTCTCCGGCATGCGCGTGAAGTATGTGGACGGGGAGCTGCAGGAGCTTACCGTCGGCGGCCAGCCGGTTGATCCCGCGCGCGAGTACACCGTCCTCGTCACCGACTTCCTGGCCATCGGCGGCGACGGCTTCCCGCTGAACGAGGACCCCTACGGGCCGAGCTTCACCGGGCTGGAACAGCGCGCGTCCTTCGCCCTATGGGCGAGCCAGCAGCGGGTCATCTCGGGCGCTACCGACGGCCGCGTGGTGTTCGACTGGGTGAACCAGCCCGACCCCGGGTTGAAGGACTAAGCACCTACTTATTTGACGCAGCTTCTGGCGGCGGCAGCTCCTCCACCCAGACGCCGCGGTGGTGCCAGCGGTCGGCTAGGACTTCCCAGTGGATGCTGTACTCGCCGTCAATCGGATCGAGGATGCGCGCCATCTTGCCGTCCGGCGCGACTTGCGCCACGATTTCGTGTTTTGCCAGACCGGTAAGATCGACTGACAGCAGATACCAGTTGCCACTGATGCGCATGTCGTCGCGAGAAAGCGGACCTGCCACCACGTGGTATTCCGCGGGGAGCGACAGCCGCAGGATGCGCCAGGCGTTCATGTCGTTGCCGCCCTCATCGGTGATGTGGCCCCGATCAACCGCGTCGCACTCGGTGAGTTCCACTCCGTAGAGCTTGAGCAAACTGCTGGCAGCGGCGGCGACGCAGGTATTGGGATTGCTCTGCATCATTACTCGCCCATGCCAGATGCTATACGGCCTTATCTCTGGAGGAATGAGCTGGCGGCTCACCAGGTATCCGGCATAAACCAGAAACAGAAAGCAGACGATGAGCAAGCCCTGACGGTCGTTGCGCCGCTGGGCCAGCAGCGAGAGAGCTACCATCAGGGGGATGATGGCGCACCAGACCAGTACGTAAGAGATGATGACGACCGACGAATGCGGGATTATCCAGATCCACAGGAACGGCAAGCGCCATGCCACCAGATGGAAAAGGACAATGGCGGCCGCCAGACCCGCGGCAACCAACCGAATCCGTTTCCCGCGCTGGATAACACCCAGCGTCAGCAGGAGCAGAGTGACGAGACATGATGCGAGCGCGATGTAGTCCGACGGCAGCATAGTGAGGAGCTCCAGGCAGTTGACCTGTCCGGCGGCGGGGACGAAGTCGCTCACGGTGCCTTCCCGCCCTCCGCGGCGCCGGCTTCCGGCTCCAGCGGCGGGTACTCAAACTCGTCGTACTTCTCCACCAGGCCGTCCATCCGCTCCGTATCGCCAAACTCCAGCCAGCGGATGAAGTCTGAGAAGACGACGGTGTCGCGGAAGCTTCGTCCGCTCCCTCGCTCTATTATGCCCTCGAAATCATCGAGAAGCGATATACCTTGAGTGGCATAGAATGCTAGCCGGGACAACCGGCTTTCCTGAATACGGCACTGTTTGACCGCTTCCGGATTCCCCGCGCGCACATAGGCTTCGGTTGAAGCGCGGCTCAACCGGAGCATAATATTCGGCAGGCTGAGACGAGGGTGCCCAGAAACTGGTGGCTCCACTAAGTAAAGCCGAGCTAGCGCTCTCTTCACTTCATGCAGAGCAGTAACCAAGTCATTGTCGTCAAGTTCACTAGTGATGCGTTGAATGGCTTTATTAAGACCCAGCAACGAGGGCACGCGCGGATCCGCCTCCGTGTACCGGAACGCCAGCATAGGACTCACGACTTCGCCCTGCTTCACCCAGTGTTCCGCCAGCACTTCGGTCAGCGGCGCCACGGGCATGCGGAACTCCGGCTTATCCGCCGCTGTTTTCAGCAATTCCAGCAACTCGTCAACTGCCGCACTATTGCGCAGCTTCGCTGCCAGCATCACATCAATGTAGCCGTTGTCCGGCTGCAGTTCGTGCAGAATGTCGAAGTAGTAGTTCTCCTCCTTCTCGCTTAGTCCCGCATCTACACACAACCGGTAGGTGATGGGCGCGTAGGTTTCGCCGAACTGCTTCATCCCGACCAGTGCGTCGTGGATGCCTCTCTCGGTCTCCTGCTCGGAAGCGGAGGACGGCCCCATGTAGCGCGCGACGTAATTCCAGAACAGCCATCGCTCCAGCCAGTATTCCGGGTCGTCCTGATACTCCGGATGCTCGCCGGAGAATAGATCCTCCAGCTTATTGGAATTGGAGATAGTGTTATAAGCATGCCCCACGAGCCGGTCCGGCTGGGTAATGCCGGTGGGCTCTTCCTCATACATCGCCCACACAAACTCCTCAATCACCGTGAGTCCGCTCGTGAGTTTCCAGACGGAAGAACCTAGGCTGGAAAGTCCTTCAGGCGGCCCAATGGGCTTCAAAGCACTATGTGGCTGGGAAGCGCGCTTCGTGCAAATCGCTCCAACCGAGAAGCCCATAGCTAGCAACAGCGTGCCAGCAACGATGTATGTGATTATCCTCCAGGGGCGCATTGGGAGATTATACCTGAGGGTGTGCGATGTCACTGCAGAAGGGTCGAGGGCGGTCCTACCATTGGTTCTGGTTAACCAGTATCGCGTCCAGGCTGGAGCGGATTTCCACCCGCCGAATACGCAGGCCTGCGTCGGCGAAGGGGTCAAGCTGCAGCTCCACCGTGTTGGTGCCGTAGAGCATAAATTCGTTCAGCCGCACAATCTCCGGCGGATTGTCCTCGTAGAAGTCCGCGTACTGCGGGTAATACTCGTCGGTGACGGTCATGCCGTTAAAGCGCACACGCAGACGCTGTTCCTCCTCGTCGCCGAAAAGCCCGAAAGCTCCCGTGACATCTGTAGCCATGTATAGAAGCACGTAGATGTCAGGCGAGGTGTACGTAAACGAATCAACCTCAAAACTAATCTCCAGTTCTTCCCCCGGCGGCAGCAACCAGTAGCTCGCAGGCCCGTACGATGTGAAACCGTTCAACACGGGTGCGCGTGTGTCCACCGTAAGCCCGCGTGCGAGTATTGCGTCGTAATATGGCTGTGCGTATAGGTACCCACGTTCGTAACCCCCACGGTACCAGCTGCGCGGATAGCGGTAGAACGGGTCGCTATTATCGCTGTAGCGGCTATAAGTGCTGGACCGCACTTCTATCTCCATCCACCGTTCGCTCGTTACGTATCTTAGTAGGTAGTCCGGCGTGAAGGGGTACTCGCAGAGCGTCTTGAAACTGGCATAGGTGAGCGGCATGGAAGTGAGCACCGCTCTGATCCAGTCGCGGCCAGCGGGCTCGGCGACCTCCGCGCCGAAGGAATACCGGAAGTCCCGGCTGACCGACCGGTTTTGTAATAGCACCGTTGCCTGGCCATCCGACCGGTAGTCAATCAGGCTCACGTACCCGCCGATGGTTGCCTCAAACACCAGGTCTAACCGGTCGCCCACGGTGTACTGCGAGCGCTGGATGGGGGTTTCCAGCGTCAGCCGGCTGACCATCTCGTAGTCGGGAAATTTGTCGCGGGGGTCGTAGCTGGCCTTCGGACGAAGCGCCAGCTCCTGCGGGGTGACGTCCCTCACGGTGAATGTGAGTTCGGTGTCCCGCAGAAAACGCTGTGCCGAGGCCGGAACGGCGGCCATCAGCGAAGCGGCAGCAGCCAGCAAGATTATTAGCGTGCGCAACACGATGCTCTCTATTTTAGACGATTGCCCTTGTTGGGCTATTCACTTGAGGGAAAGGCGGCTAGCCGGCCAGGCTGAGGAAGTACTCAACGATACTACGGTCGGCGGTCAGTTCGGGGTGAAAGCTGAGACCCAGCACCTTGCCCTGCTGCACCATTACCGGCTCGCCGCGCCGGGTGCCAAGAACTCTGGCGTCACCGCCGACTTGAGTGATGGCTGGCGCGCGGATGAACACTCCGGGGACGGTTAGCGCCACTCCCGCCAGCCTTACCTCGACGCTGTCCTCAAACGAGTCCACCTGGCTGCCGAATGCGTTGCGGGCCACGGCGATATCCAGCAGCCCCAGCGGATGCACGCGCGCAGACTCCCCCACCAGCTCGCGCGCCAGCATGATGATACCAGCGCAGGTGCCCATCACTGGCATCCCGCTGAGCGCACGCTCCTTGAGCGCTTGCCACAGGCCATTCTCGTACCCCAGCAGGGTCATCGTCGTGCTCTCGCCGCCGGGTATCACCGCGGCATCCGCCTGAGCCAGCTCCTCGGGGTGCCGGACTGGCCACGTGCGCGCGCCGGCGCGGGAGAGAGCCTTCTGGTGGGCGGCGAAATCTCCCTGTAGAGCGATGATTCCTGCTGTGATTCGCTGCTTCAAAGATGCTGCCTTTCAATCGGCGGGCAAGTAATCTATACTTAAGGGCGGACAATTTGCAAGCGATGGGGTAAAATTACTAGGTAAGCCCCATGGGGAAGGAGAAGACCATGCTAAATGGCAGAACCATCAACTTTCTTTTGATTGCAGTTCTCATCATCGTCCTCGCGTCCTGCGGCGGAGGAAAGAAGGCTGCGCCGACCCTGAACCCGATTCCGGACACATCGGGCAACCAGAGCGGCCAGACGAACGACCAGCCTGAGGGCACTACCGTGTTCAACATGTTTGAAGGGCTTCCTTCAACCAGCGTTGACGAGGAGCACGTGCTGGTCAGAACCGGTGATACACCGCAGGAGTTTCAGCAGATAGCTGACAAGTACGGCTACGAGGTTGAGAGCCGCTCCGGCAATTGGCTGAAAGTCCGTGTGCCGGACGGCGATATTGAAGCAGCCATCACGGAGCTGAACAAGGAATACACAGTATTCGAGGCTACTCCGCTGAATCACTACATCATGCCGCGGGAGAATATACCTCCGGCAAACGCAAGATCTACCAGCTTTGCCCCCAATGACGTGTTCTGGGCGGACCTGTTCATGCAGCCTACTTTCGAAGTAGACGACGAGAACAACCCGACCTGGGCGTACTGCCTCGGCCAGCAGATGTATATGGGCATGATGGGCTTCGAAGGAGCATGGGACATCGCTCTGCGTACCGGCGTTTCCGACACTGAAGTCACGATGGCGATCATTGATGCTGGTGTGTACGATAACGGTGAAGGCGACATCCATCCCGACTTCAACGAAGCCCGGCTGCATCCTTCATCCGCCCGTGTCTATGATGATGGCACGCCGCCGGACACAGCGGACATATACTACGAGACCGACGGCACCGGTGCCCCCTACCGCACGATGGGCCATACAATACTGGGGACTGTCGGTGCAAACATGGCCGTTCTTAACTACCTTGCTAATGGCGGTTACAACACAGAGGTCGGCGACCCGCCGGTTCTGGTTGAGTGGACGGCTAGCCTGGCGGGCGCAATGCCCAACGGCCAGATCATGGTTATCAAGACCGGCGATGTAAACGGCACCGGAGACGGGTGGGAGTTCAATGACCTCGATATAGCCAATTCCATTGACTACGCAGTTGACGAAGGCGCGAATGTCATTCTGTTGGGAATGTGGTGGGAAGGCGCTGTAACACCGGTAATTCAGACTGCCGTGGATAATGCCCGCAATAACGACGTGCTGATCATTGCACCCGCGGGACAGGGCACCTTCAATCAGGATGACCCGGAGAATCCCTTTTGGGAAGGTGTCACCACAGTGGATGATATCGCTCCCGCGTCAGCAAACGGGGTAATCTCTGTTTCGGGTACCGGCTTCATGCGTTACGACCCGGAAGATCCCGACCTTAACATGGGCTTCTTCCCTGGCGGCTACGGCGGCCTTTTCGGTGACGAGTGGACCGAGGTAGCCCAATTCAGCAACACGGGCGGAAGCCTCTGCGCGTCCGGCTGGGGCATCGGCTTCTCCTACAACTTCTACAACGGCTACAGCAACCTGAACACCATCTACTTCATGATGAACACAGGTACTCATTATTCCGCTGCCTATGTAGCCAGCGAAGCAGCGATGGTCTACCAGGCGCTGGTGAACGCCAATGGTGGCGTTCCTCCGGCGGACGTGGATGCAGAGATCGAAACCATCCTCTCCAGCACCGGCATCGGGATTACGGGCGGCACGATTATCAACGGCGGATATGCGGTCGCGGTGGCCAATAACGGCGGCTACGACCAGATAATCACGGCTGTGGACATCTCCAGTTACGACATGACCGGCGCGGTGTTCAACGCCTTTGGCAACGCCTTCCTGGAGGCCGGGCAGGAAACCCAGCTCGCGGCAAACATGACCTCCTCCGGTGGCGGATATGAGATTGTGGTCATCTGGGGCGACGGCACGACCTATCCGACAGACTTTGCCACCAGCGGCGACTACGCGGCCTATACGCCAGGCAATCCTCTGCCGCATACTTACAGCGTCGCTGGCGATTACCGCTGCACCATCTATGCCCACGAAACCACTAACGACACGTTCGACGAAGTGAGCTTTGCGGTGTTCGTCTACAACGCGCTGAATGCCAACCTCCAGATAGAGAACGCCGACGGCGGCATTGGCACACAGCTGCAGGTGGACGAGGTCTACCGGATGAAGAGCAACGCTGCCTTTGATGTGATAACGGGCAACGTGGTCACGTTTGACTGGGACTTTAACTGGGACGGCGTTGCGGCGAACTTCGGCGCCGACGTCGCCAATACCGAGAATCCGCTGTTCAGCTACGGTTCCGGGCACAACCCGCCGGTGCGCGACTTGAACTTCGGCCCGAACGAAGACCCCGGCTACACTATCGGCCTGCGGGTGACGCAGACGCGGCGCCCGACGGTCTACTTCACGATTGAAGGCGTGACCGTCCAATAGCGTTGGCTACTGCATAACTCTTGAAGGGTAGAGCGGCTCCCCCGGGAGCCGCTCTTTTTTTTCGGGTGCAAACAGACCGCGGAGTGAAGCCTAGCCCGCGGCGACATCCCCCTGGGTGTCTTCTGCGTTTGCAGAATCGCCCCGGACGAACGGCCGGGCGGCGGGGTCCGCGAAGTCAAATGGCTCCATCCGGTCAAACTGCTTGGCCATGGCCGGGCCTACGAAGTGGATCTCACCCCACTCGTCCTTCCACCAGTTATCTAGCGCAGCCTTGAAGACTGAAGTACTCCCCGCTGCCACATCGGACTGGCCAAACGGGTCTTGGCCTCCTAGTACTTCCCGCTTCGTCCAGGCGAAAACTATGCCGTTGATGGTGCCCTCGTAATGGGCGCGCCTGACGAATCCCTGGTTCTCCATGGGCCCTTCAGGGTCCCAGCCCAAGTCAAGCGCAGCTCCCGCGATGATGCCGGTCAGCACCCGCGCCACCAGGCGGTCCAACAACGAAGCGTACTCGCGAGCCCCCATCCGACAGGCCATGCGGTGGGTGATGGTCAGGTAGTTCAGGTTCCCCGACAGGCTAACGACCGTGATAATCTCCCGCACCATCGTCTTGATGCGGATGTACTTAGGAAACTCCACATAGTAGCCCGACATGGTGGCGAGCAGGTAGCGGTCGGGAAACCGCTTCGGTATCGTCTCCAGGTTGCGCACGATGTAGCTGAAGGGGAACAGCTCGACCTTCTCGTTGTACGGGCACCGGTTGCCCTGGTCAAATAGCTCCATCACGTGCGGGTACTCTCCCAGAAAAGACCAGGCGCCGCCGGCCTCGTAATAGTAGTAGGCATTGCGCCCGTCCATCTCCGCCACGCGTTCCATCATCTCCGCCCGCTCGCGTTTGCGCCGGTACTGCTCAATCGTAGTGTATTCCACAGCTTCGCCGTCCGGCCCGGTGTGTTTGGTCCCGCGGTAAAGCTCGTGCGTATAGAAGTACAGCGACGCCGGGTCGTCGGGCGCAACTTCGGTCGCCCGCTTCAGATGACGCACCCGCTCCCACAGATACTTCCCGCCGCCGGCGACGTAGCGCAGTTGCCAGTATTCCGGCATGTCGCCGAACTCGGCCTCCATCTTCTCCAGCGCATCAAGGTCGGGCAGCACCCCGCCGTTGGCGCGATCGGCCCACATGAGTTCCAGGGTGATGTCCGGCCGGTCGGCCTCCAGCTCCTCCACCGAGGAGTACGGCATCGCGTCCAGCATCGCCTCAAACAGCGCGTCCACCCGCTCCGGCGGCGAGTAGAAGATGGAGTAATCGGCGGGCGCTGGTTCATCTTGCGCCGCTACGGGCGCAGCCAACAGGCCGGTCATCGCTCCCAGCGTCAGTCCTAAGAGCGCTAGTTTCACCAGTTTCATCTTCCCTCCTCCCGTGCTCAGTATCCCCGGTATGCGGCCGGGTCGGTGTAATCAAAGCTCTCCATGTCCTCAAAGA
>CAZKNJ010000030.1:0-3094 GCA_964554185.1 uncultured Planctomycetales bacterium
AGCGAAGCGCGCGGTTTCGCTGGCGTTTCCATCGCTTACCGCCCCAAGTGGATGACGATGATGCCGGCGACTACCAGCACCGCGCCGATGAGCTTGGTGAGCGTAATCGGTTCGGCGAAGAGGAAGTAGCTGCCGACGAAGATGATGATGTAGGACAGCGCGACCATGGGGTAGGCCACGGTAAGCGGCGTTTCCCGCAGCGCGGCAATCCATAAGAGCGCGCTGACCGCGAAGAGGACGAAGGCGGCGAGGATGGTGGGGCTGGTGAAAACGCTGAGCAGCCAGCGCCCCAGGCCGGCCTGGGAGGGCGCGGTGAGCACCCGCGCCACCTGGCGCAGCATCAGCTGCCCCACCGCTCCGAGGGTGATGGAAGTCAGCAGTATGGCCAGCAGGCGTGCGGTCATTGACGTATTCCCCCGCGGCTGCGGGAGCATGCAAAGAGCTCGCGCAGCGTCAACACAGTATACCGCCAGATGGTCTGGGCAACCTTCATCTTGCTGCGCCCGCGCTTTTCGTCGTAGCGCAGTGCGAACGGGACTTCGCCGATCTTCGCGCCCGACCGCGCGAGATGGATAAGCAGTTCCGCCTGGCAGGTGAAGCCGTGCTCGGTGATGAGATTGCCGCCATACAGCTTTGAGGCCGTGCGCAGGGCCTCGCCCCGGTAAAGGCGGTAACCGCAGGTGTAATCGCGCACGCCGGGCAGGCGGAAGAGCGAGCGCAGTCCGGTGGAGCAGGCGTGGGAGTAGAAGCGACGCGAGGCCGACAAGCCGGACTCGCTGCCGCCGGGCGCATAGCGCGAAGCAATGACCACGTCCCACGAGTTCGGTTGCGCAGCGTTCAGCATTTGCGCCAGCAGCTCCGGCGGGTGCGTGTTGTCGCAGTCCATGGCGGCGAGCCAATCATCGGCGGCTGCGTGTTCCAGGAAGTGGCGCAGGCCCGTCTGCATAGCGCAGCCCAGGCCCCGGTTGCGCTCGTGCTGCACCAGCTCAACCGTAAACGAGCAATCGCCGGTGGCAGATGCTTCCGCCGCGATGTTGGCGCTGGCATCGGTGCTGCCGTCGTCCACGATGAGTGCAGCGAGGCCGTCCATCGCGTCGAGTTTGGCGGTAACGTCACGAAGGCGCGGCAGCAGCAACGGGAGGGCTTCCGCCTCGTTGTAGCAGGGAAGCAGCACCCACAGGCGCGGCATATTCCAGTCTAGCACACGGAAGCCCGGTGGTATAATCGGCCTGCCGCGCCTCGGCGCGGCGCATCCGCCTGCAAGTCTGGAGGGAGATCCATGAACGTCCTGTTGCTGTTCATCATCGCTTTGGCGGTCTACGCCTTCGGCCAGTTCGTCTACGCCCGTTACATCACCCGGGCGTTTCCCGTGGACGATTCGCGCCCGACCCCGGCGCACACCGAAGCCGACGAACGGGACTACATCCCCGCCCGTCCGGTGGTGCTGTTTTCGCACCACTTCGCCACCATTGCGGGCGCCGGCCCGATTGTGGGGCCGACCATCGCCATCATCTACGGCTACGCGCCGGCGCTGCTGTGGGTCATCCTTGGCGCGGTGTTCATGGGCGCGGTGCACGACTACACCTCGCTGCTGGTGAGTCTGCGCGAGAAGGGGCGGAGCATCGCCGAGATCTCCGGCCACACCAGCGGGAAGTTGGGTTTCTTCCTCTACATCGTCTTCACCATCCTGCTCATCATCCTGGTGACGGCGGCGTTCCTCAACCTCTCGGTGGACGCGCTGATCAGCTACTATCCGGCGTCGGCGTTCCAGTTTGAGGGCGGCAGCGCCTTCCCGGTTCATACCTTCCTCAAGGGTGGTGTGCTGCAGGTGCGCATCGGCGGCATCGCCACCACGAGCGTCATCATTATGACGGCGTTCGCGCCCATACTGGGCTACTTCCTGTGTAAGCGGCGGCTGAGCTCGGCGGTGGCCGTGCCCGTCGCCATCGTGGTCGCGGTGGCGTCGGTCTGGATCGGCCTCTACTACCCGGTGTCCTTCGGCGGGATGGAGGAATCCACTATCCGCCTGCTGTGGATGCTCATCCTGAGCGTTTACGTCTTCTTCGCCGCGGCCATCCCGGTGTGGCTCATTCTCCAGCCGCGCGATTTCGTGAACGCCTTCCTGCTCTATGGAGGTATCGCGCTCCTGACCTTGGCCGTGCTTCTTGGCGGCTTCCACGGGATGAACATGCACGGGATGAAGGCCTGGAATGTCGCCGAGGGCACGAAGTACCTCGGTTTCATCTGGCCCATTCTTTTCATCACCATCGCCTGCGGGGCTATTTCCGGCTTCCACTCGCTGGTGTCAACGGGCACCACCGCCAAGCAGTGCGAGCGCGAGCGCCACGCCGTGCGCATCGGCTACGGAGGGATGATTCTAGAGTCGATCCTCGCGGTGCTGGTTATCATCGCGCTGGTCGCGGGACTGGGATACGTTAGGTACATGCCGGTGGCTTTCCCCTCAGGCGGGGGGGGCAACTTTGTGCTGGCATTCGCCATGGCTATGGGCGGATTGCTGCAGAAAGGGCTGCAAATCCCCCTCTATATGGGAACAATCTTCGGTATTCTGATGTTGGAGGGCTTTCTCATCACCACGCTGGACAGCGCGGTGCGGCTTAACCGCTACTTGCTGGAGGAGCTGTGGAAGTTCATCTTCGGCGACCGCACCCCGTGGCTGCTGCGCCAGCCCAACTTCAACGCGGCGATCTCCTGCGTGCTGATGTTCCTGCTGGCATTCAGCAACGGGGTGAAGGCCATCTGGCCGCTGTTCGGCACCGCCAACCAGATGATGGCGGCGCTGGCGCTCATCACCGTGTCGCTGTGGCTGCTCTACCGCGGCCGGCCGGCATGGTACACCATCTATCCCGCCATCTTCATGGTGGTCACTACGGTTGCATCAGTGATCATTATCACCTGGGGGAACCTGAGAAAGCTATCAGCGAGCTACTCGGGGAACACGCTCACGCTGGTGGTTTTTGGCGTGTTGCTGTTTATCTTTAGCCTGGGTGTGGTCTGGCTGGGTGTGTTGAAGGCGCTGGAGTTCCGGCGCGGCGTGCATACACGTCCGGCTTAAGGACTGAGAGCCGGGCTATCA
>CAZKNJ010000030.1:3194-19378 GCA_964554185.1 uncultured Planctomycetales bacterium
GTTCCGGCGCGGCGTGCATACACGTCCGGCTTAAGGACTGAGAGCCGGGCTATCAGCCCGGCGTACCCAGGCATGTGAGCTTGCCGCGGCTTCGTGAAATCTGTTACTATACAGCGCCGATTCGCATAACTACCGGGAAGGAGCTCTCGCATGAACATTGTCGTACTGACCAAGCTCGCGCCGGATACGGAGGCCAGGCTCTCCATATCCGGCGACCGGGTTAACCTGGCCGGCGTGGATCTGGTGGTTAGCCCCTTTGACGAGTACGGGCTGGAAGAAGCCATCCGCATCAAGGAAGCCAATGAAGGAACCACGGTTCATGTGCTGATGGTCGGGCCGGAAGCAGGGCGCAAGCAGATTGTCAACTGCCTGGCGCTGGGCGCGGACGAAGCCATCATCGTGGATGACGCGGCCACCGCCGGTAGTGACCCGCACTCGCTGGCGAAGGTGCTGGTGGCGGAGATCAAGAAGCTGGAGCCCACCATCGTGTTCGCCGGCAAGCAAGGCGTGGATTACGACTGGGGGCTCACCGCCATTGCGGTCGCCGCGCAGCTCGGCTGGCCTCATGTGGGAGTGGCAAAGGAGTTCAAAGCGGATTTCGGCGCCAAGACCTTCACGGCGGTATCCGAATCAGACGAGGGAGATATGACCTTCACCGGCGCGCTGCCGGCGGTGGTGACGGCGGAGAAGGGATTGAACACTCCGCGTTACGCCTCGCTCAAGGGCATCATGGGCGCCAAGAAAAAGCCGTTCAACGTGCGCAAGCTGGCGGACACCGGCGTGGACGCCGGGCAGGTGGGCGCAGCGGCGTCAACGGTGGAAGAAGTGAAGGCATCGCATCCGCCGGAGCGTCCCGCGGGGCGCATCATTGCGGGCGACGACCTGGCAGTGGTGGTGGCGGAACTGGTTAAGGCGTTGCGCGAAGAAGCGAGGGTTATCTAAGGAGCTCACCATGGCGAAGACACTTATCTACTTTGAAACCAAAGGCGACAGCCTGAAGAAAGTTTCATACGAAATGCTCACTGCAGCCAAGCAGCTCGGCGGCGAAGTTGCGGGAGTGGTCTCTACGAGCAGCGAGGCAGCACTCGGTGCCGCTTGCGCGATGGGGCTTACGAAACTGTGGAACTTGGCCCCGGCGGAGGGGAAGCTCTATGCGGCGGAGGCTTTTGCCGCCGAACTGAAGAAGCTGGCAGAGGCGGAGCAGCCGGACTACGTGCTGTTCGGCCAAACCACCATCGGCCGCGACCTGGCGGCGCGGTTCGCCGCCGAAAGCGGCTACGGCTTCATCAACGACATCACCGGCATTGAGGCGGGCGAGCCGCCCACCTTCACCAAGCCGCTGTATGCGGGTAAGGCCATCGGGCAGTTCCGGTTCAAGGGCGAGCCGCCGCACGTGTTGACCATCCGCCCGAACATCTTTGCGGTCGCGGAAGCGGCAGGCGGGTCGGTGGCAGCGGAGACGGTGCAGCCCGATTTCAGCGCGGCGCGGTCGGTGCTCACGGCGATTGCCGAGAAGGCGGCGGGCACCGTGGACCTGCGGGAGGCCAGCATCATCATCTCCGGCGGGCGCGGCCTCGGCGACGCCTCGAACTTCCAACTGCTCTACGATTTCGCGGAGAAACTGGGCGCGGCGGTCGGTGCCTCGCGCGCGGTGGTGGACGAAGGCTGGATTGATCACGCCAACCAGGTCGGCCAGACCGGCAAGACGGTGAACCCGGCGCTCTACATCGCCTGCGGCATCTCCGGCGCGATCCAGCACCTTGCGGGGATGCAGACCAGCAAGTGCATCGTGGCCATCAACACCAACGAGGGCGCGCCCATCTTCAAGGTGGCGGACTTCGGCATCGTGGGCGACTGCAAAGAGGTTATTCCGCTGCTGCAGACGGAGCTGCTGAAGGCGCTGTCTTAGCATCGGTTCACGACGAATGGTCTACGAGGCGGAGACGCTGAGCGGAGCTGACAGCCCGGCCATCCCTGCGAGCATTTCGCGCACTTTTGCTTCCAGCGCTAGCGTGGTTTCGCGGACGGTGGCCTGCGGATCGCGACGGTAGCTCTCCAGGTCATTGGCCAGGTTCATCGGCTCGCCGACCTGGATATAGACCTTGCGCGGGCTCCTGGTCTTCCTGCGGTTGAACACCTCCACCTCCAGCCGCCCAACTACATCCAGAAAGCTCTCGGGTGAGATAACGTCCTCGTCGTCGTCATCACTGACCGATAGCGCGATGAACTCCATCACCCGGTCCAGTTCGCGGGCGAGCCTGCGGGCCTCTTTCTGCTCGCGCTCCTGCAATTTCCGCTCGTACTCGGAAGCAGCCGGTTCACCTTGAGCGATGCGCTCGATAGTGTTGTAGAGAGCCCTCATCCGGCCATGCAACGGCTGGCCGGACGGCAGGTCAACTCCCAGCTTCTCCGCAACCTGAGCAACAATCAGCTCCTTGAGGTACTGCAGCCGCTCGTTTAGCCCGGCGTCCGGACGCGGCTGGACACCGTACTTCTTCTCGTTTACGCTGAGCACTACTTCACCGGCGCGGCGAAGCCGGTCGTAGCACGTTGCAGTGGCAGGCATGGGGTGCAGCGAGAGCCCTTGCTCGAGGCGGGACAGGGAGAGGTCTATTTCGCGCCGCATATCTGCTGCATAGACATACTTGATGGCGATGGGCACAAGGTAGAGCGGTGGGGGCGCACCTTCTTTGCCCAGGTCATCGAGCGCGGAAAAGGCGAAGCGCGCTGCCCCCTCGCGGAACGGCATGACCACGTCGTGCAACCAGTGGTTCAAACCCTCGGGGAAGATGACCAGCCAGCGCTTCCCCTCCAGAAGCAACCGGTGGGTTGTATCAAACGAGTCAGTGTCGCGGGTGCCGCGAATCACTGAATAGGCACCGAGCCGTTGCACTGTCCAGGCTGACCATGAAGGAATCTTCTCGAAGACCTCCTGCGCGGCCAGGTAGTTGAAATCGTCGCCCAGGAGCTTCGACAGATGGAATAGGATATGCGGGTCCAGGGACGGATGATTCGGCGTGAGGATAGCCCGCTGGCCTCGCAGCGCGCCCAGGCGCTCAAGTCCGTCCCCTCTCACCTCTACTGCGACCACGCCAAGACACTGCTTCAGTATCACCGGAAGAAAGAGCCTCGCCAATCCGATGATGAACGGGTTGTTCATTGGAGGGCGGAATCTGAAGGCCCTCTCCTTGTCCGAAGCCCTTTCGTGGATTTGCATTATCCCTGGTCCCCCCGGCGCTTGGCGCCAGACTGATTCTAGCATGTTGGGCTCACTGGTATAAACGGACTTCGCGCTCGCGCTGAGACTGGGGTATCATAGTCGGCTATGCTCGTGCAGGCGAAAGACGCCGGGAAGGTCATCGCAGCAGTGGCGCCGGAGCGGGCGCACGCGTTCATTCTGCGCTACTGGATGGAATCGTTCAGCCGTGAGGAGCCGCCGTCCAGCTTCCTGCTCACCGACGACCCGGAGAATCCCTCGTTGCTGGTGCTGCATTCCGGCGCGCAGATATTCGCGCTGGCACGGCGGCTGGAGGGCTACAAACGAATGGCGGACGACCTGTTGCACGAGCGCATTGAGCAGGAGCCTGCTTGGCCGGACAAAGCTGTCACCCGGTCGTGGGAGCACTGGATGCTGGCGAAGGGGCTGTTTGTCAACAGCTCGCCGCTGGTGCTATGGGAGTTCATGATGTCAGCGGGTTTCGAGAGCCAGGACGATAACCACGCGCACCACGCATACCTATGGACGATCGAAGGCGAGCCGCGCTTCAGCCACCTGGTGAAGCATCCTTGCAGGCTGGGAGAGGGCGAGGAGCTGTGGGAGCATCTGCGCAAGGGCATTGCCTATGATGAGGAAGGAGAGTACGTGCGCAGTTGCATTCAGCGCGGCCCCAGCTTCGTCTGCGAAGTTGGCGGGGAGAAGGTCTGTTGGTCAGCCACTCACATGAACGGCACCATGGCGATGATCTATACGCCGCCGGAGCACCGCCGCAAGGGCTACGCCAAGTCGCTGGCGGCGTTCCAGATCGACTATATGCTGCGGGAGCATGGGGTGGCCTGTGCGCATGTCATCTCAACGAATGTGGAGAGCGCGCGGATGATGGAGTTCTTCGGCGCCAGGCGCATCCATGAGCCGTGCGTTTGGCGCGTCATCTATTACCCGGGCGAGGCGGAGAAAGCGCACCGGCGGGCGCAGGAGCGTAGCCGCGCGGAGTAAAGCACGCGCTAACCCGTGGGCTCCTCGGGCTTATCCGGCTCACCTGGCATCTCGGGCGGCGGCAGCCCTTCCTCCTCCGCGTGCCGCTTGGCTTCTTCCATCTGCTTTTCGCGCTGCTCCAGCGCCTCGCGCTGCCGCTCTTCCGAATCTGGCGGCGGGGGCGGCGGCTTGAACTCGGGTATCGGCTCAAAGTCTCCTTCATACGCCCAGTAGACGCCGAGGGTGACCGACTCGTCTGGCACAACGTCAACGTACAGCTTGATTAGTATCTCGCGTTCGTAGGCGTTCAAGATGTAAGTCTCGCCAGCCAGGCAGAGTTCGCGCATATCTCCTTCACCACTGGCGGCCTTCTGCTTCATCCGGCTCACGAAGTTGGTGAACCCAAACAGGCGGCACGCGCGCGCGGCTTTCACGCCTAATGAGAGGTCGCCGCCATCGACCATCGCCGCGACGTGATACAGGCGGTTCTGGTCATAGGTGGCGGTCACGCTGAACTCCTCGCCGCTTCTGAGCGATCCCTTCCCTGATTGCGTGACGGTTTCAGGCCAGACTACCGTGGTCTCGTCTCGCGTGAGGCCGAGATCAAACAGCGCGCCCTGGGGCTGATAGGGATCGAGCAGAATGCCCATGTCGGAATGCTCCGGAATCCTGGTGAATGACTGCAACTCCTCCTCGGTAAACGCCAGGTCTCCGTTGGCGGACACGATTCCGCCAGGGAGCCCCTGGTACTCCGGCGGGCCGGGCTTGATGCAGCCGGCCAGCACCAACGTTGTGATGAGCACGAATGCGAAAGCGACGGTTTTCATAGGCTGTGGAGTATAGCGCATAGCTGAACCCTAGATGATACGCTTATAGACGACGTGGCCGCGATGGATTGTGTTCAGGACTTCGGCCTCATGGATGTTCTCTCCACTGGTTCCGGCGGGCATCACCACAAGATCAGCTTGGTACCCGGGGGCGATCGCGCCGACCGTGCGCTCCATGTGAGCCAGGGCCGCGCTGCCGGAGGTGAAGAGCTTCACCGCCTGCGCAAAATCCAGCCTCTCGGCGGGGTTGGAGTGGGTGCAGGCGGCGTGGATTCCCAGCCGCGGGTCCAGCGGGGTGATGGGCGCGTCGCTGCCGCCGCCCACTATCATACCCGCACGCAAAGCGGTGCCGAGGGGGTTGCCTGCCAGCGCGCGGGATTCCCCCAGCGCCTTCATGTAGACACGCGGCTTCCCCCAGTAATGGTCGAAGGCAGGCTGCATGCTGCTGGCAACGCCCAGAGTGGCGGCGTTTTCGCACTGCTCCGGAGTGGCCAAGCAGAAGTGGTCTATTCGCGGGCGCAGCGCATGAAGGTCGAAGTCGGTTTGGAGTCTCTCATAGACGCGGACGCCCTGCTCAATGGCGGCGTCGCCGATGGCGTGAACGCAGAGTTGCAGTCCCGCTGCGGCGCATTCGCGTGCGAAGTGCTCAAACTCCTCGTCAGTGAAGTAGAGCACGCCGAAGTTGCCCTCGGAATCCGCGTAAGGCTCGCGCACCGCCGCCGTCCGCGCACCGATGGCGCCGTCCAGCAGAATGCAGCCGCCGATGCGCGGCAATCCCAGTTCCTTCACCAGGTTGATATCCATCGTGCGTGGATAGACCACCAAGTCCACGGTATCCGTAGCCTCGGCAGCGTCCAGCGTCACCCGGATATCCGCACGACGGTCGGTGCCGTAGCCGACGAGGGAGTGCACGCAAGCTACGCCTATTGCCGGAAGCGCTTCCATCAGCTCAGCGAGTGCCGCTCTGCGGTCTTCTACGGTGAAGGTGTCGTACAGCGTTTCGGACAGCGCCTCATACAGCGCGCCGTGAATCCGGCCACTAGCGCGCATCTGCTCAAGCTGTGCCGATGGCAGGCCGAGCTTCACAGCCATTTCGTCAACTTGCGCCAGCCCCCACGCGCTTTCATTGAACCAGCAGGAGTGGTGCTCAATGCTCTTGACCTGAACGGCTTGCCTCGGAAACGCGGCATCCAGTGCGGATTTGAGTTTGCGTTGTTCGATTTCTGATAGAGCGTTGAAGTTCAGCCGGTCGGCGACCAGCAGCAGACCACCCCGGTGCGGCGATTGGCGAAGGCGCTCAACTAGCTCGTCGCAGTTCGCCACGCCGAAGGCGTCCACCTCCAGCCGGCGGCGCGCTTCGCCCAGGATATGGGCGTGGCTATCGATAAACGCCGGAAATACCAGCTTGCCGCGCGCATCCAGCAACGAGGGCTGGGCAGCAAGCACGCTGTCAGCCTGCTCCTGCGAGACGGCAGTGATTCGCACGAAGCTGCCGCCGCGTATTTCGGCGAGATGAAGGCCGCTGTAGCCGAACAGGCCATCGCCTATTACGCCGCTGATTGGCCGGCCGAAAGGCATGCAGTGGATTCTAGCGCATGCAGCCTAAGGCGAGGAGTGTCGCCGCTTACAAAAGCGAATGGAGCCAGGCCAACAGGAATGAAAACCCCATAACCATTAGCAACGGGATGGTGATGCGGCGGTAGACCGGCCAGAAGGTGTCGCCGAAGTACTGAAGGCTGAGCAGCAGGCAAAAATGGATGGGGCTGAACATCACTCCTACCATGGCGGCAGTGTAGGCGACGATGACAGCCTGGCTCAGGCCGATGCCGGCGCCGGAAGCGAGTCCCAGGATTACGGGGAAGGAGACACCAACCGCGGCCACCACAACGCCTGTGACTACGCCGATGAGTATCGGCAGGAAGACGATAACGAACCACACGGGAACATGCCACGCCTGGAGCTCGCGCACCGAGCGCTCCACCAAGCCGCCCTGCTCCAGCACGTTCTTGTAGTAAATCACCGCGAAGATCATAGCGGTGATTTCGAGCTGTTTGCGATCGCCGTACTCGCTTCGGAGCGTGCTCAAGTCCAGATGGTCGGCGAAGATGGTCGCGATGCTGACAACGAGCAGCGCGGCGATGATGATTGAGCGCGGCAGCGGCTGGTAGATGGAGTGGCCGGCCGCCTCGTAGGACTCGCGCGCCAACTCCAGCGCAACGCCGCCGATGACCACTGCCAGGATCGGCCATAGCGAGGAGAGTAAGATGAGCCAGTCTCTGCGGGTGGCACCGGAAGGAGCCTGCTGGTTGTTGTTGCTGACCTTCAGGTCACGGAACACCGTGAGCAGGCCTATCAGAACCACAATGACGGTCATCGGGGCCATCAGTGCGATTACGCGGGGCAAGGACAGGCCGGTGAAGGTGATCAGCAGCAACACGCCGGGATACAGCGGCCACCAGTACTCCCAGATGTGGCGGAACCAGTAGTTGATGGCGGTGAGCTGGCCGGGGTGCTCTTCAATGTCGCGGGCTGAGGCCTTGACCATCGGAGCGCTGAACCACGCCCCGCCCGGCATCGGCAGCAGGCCAATGAGCGCGGGGAACATCGCCAGCCGCATACGCCGGCTGTGGGCCACGGCAGAGAAGGCTTCGGTCATCCGTTCAAGGCGTCCGCCCAGGCGTAGCACTGTGGAGAGAAGCAGGATGAGCAGGATGATGATCAGGAGCGAGATCACATCCGGGTCTTTCAGCGTATCCCAGAATTGAACGCCAGCCAGTGGCAGGCCGCGCGAGATGAACGGTGTGAGAAATAGAACCGCGGCGAACACGCCCAGGTAGAGCGGCACTTTGAACCGCATCAGTAGCAGTATCAGCGCGAAGCTCGCGAGTATTAGAACGACCGCTGGCACGGCAGGCATTATACCGCCGCTGTGTGCGGGGGTTTTCTACACCGTTGGCTGGCGCTTGAACTTGGGCTCACCGGTGGCAGTGCCGTAGTACACACAATCAAGTTTCAGAAGGTCGCCCCGGGATCGCCGAAGATGTCCTTATACTTGATGCCCTTGAAGGGGAAGTCCGGTTCGTGGTAGACCGTGAGCTCAAGGTTGCTCATGGACACCTCGCGGTAGGGAGCGAGCAGCATCCCGAAGTTACCCATTTCTTCGCCCTCCGGCAGCCGGTAGTCCATCTTCTCGCCGTTTACGATGACGCGCAGGCGGTCGCGCAACTTGAAGATATTAAGGCTGACGCGCCTCGGATGCTTGCGGTTGAGGGGGAAGATCCCGCTCTGGTCTTCCTGCGGCGCATCGCGCGCCGTCCGCCCGACGCTGAGTTTGCCATCCGAGTACAGAACGATGTGGGTGTACGACGCGCTATCTAAATCCGCGTAGTAGTTATAGTCCAGCAGGATTCCGGCCCAGCTTCGCTCGCGCCCCGAAAAGACCAGGTCAACCGACACCGCGATATCCCGCACGCGGCTGGCGGAGAGCAGAATCAGCTTCTGGTTCGTCTCGTTGCGCAGAAGGCAAACGCCGTCCTCCAGTGTGAGCTCGCCCTCGGCGGGCAAGAGCTCCCACCTGAAGTGCTCAAAGCCCTTCACCGTGTACTGCTTTTCCAGCTCAACTGAGCCCGCCTGCTGGGCTAGCAGCATGAGCGTCAGGAACAGGGCTGCGGAGAGTGCTGATGTTATGCGCAGAAAGGCCATCGCCCTCAGGCTATGGTGGAGATGTCGTCAATGGCGACCAGGATCCGGTCCTGGGTGGTATGGTTGCCGTTGACGAAGCCGTTGCGGTCCATGGAGTACTTGCCGTCATCCTTGACGCGGACGATTACTTCAATGAAGTCGTCGTCAAAGTCAATAATGCGGGCGGCGAACGACTTGCCGCTGCTCTTCAGCGTGATAACGACTACGAGATTTCGCGCCTTACTTACAAGCGGACACATGGTCGGAGCAGCGAATTATAACACAGCAGCCCAGCCCTTAGGCGTTTCTAGCCGCCGTCAGCCTCCTTCTTTTCCACCTTTGGCGGAGGTTTCTTGGTCAGCGCGTAGACAGCTTCCAGGATGAGCGTTTTAGCCGTATCCCGGTACGCGAGCATGTTCTCGCGCCGGGGGAAAAGGCGCTGGAACTCCCGGTCCAGGCTCTCCCAAACGGGGTGCAGCGGATCGACCTCGCGTGGCACGGTGAATGTATGCGTGTAGGTTTTGCCATCGTACGGGTGGCGCACATCCAGGTGCGCCTCAAAGCCGCCGTCCTTCTCGACCAGCCCGGTGAGCACGACGACCTGGTCTTGCGGCGTGATGGTCTCGGGGCCAAGCAGTTGATTTTTCATATCCACGGTTACCTGAGTGGGTTACAGGGATTGTAGCATTCAAGCCCGGCGCCTGGGGGTTTTTGCTCAAACCTAACCGAGAATAGAGCAAACTTGCAGATTATCGGGTATAATTAAGCAGAGGTCTCGCCTCCCCAGCGAACCTCCAGGGCGCCCCGAGCGCCCGGAAGGTGAGACCCGCTGCCCTCCAGTGGGTTTCACGCTCACTAGCTCTCGGCCCGGGGGTCCCCTCCCCCCATCCCCCTAACCCCGGGCCGAGACGCTCTTCTTTCGCCTACAGCTCTGGCTGCTTCTTGCGCGGTTGCGCACAGGTGGCATCAGGGGTATGCTACTTCTTCATGCGCGACTCGTCCGAAATACGGCAGGCCTTCCTGGACTTCTTCGCGGGCAAGGAGCACCACGTGGTGCCCAGCGCCTCGCTGGTTCCGCTCGCCGACCCCTCGCTGCTGCTGATTAACGCCGGAATGGCGCCGATGAAGCGCTATTTCCTTGGCAAGGAAGCGCCGCCGGCTGCGCGCATGGCCTCCTGCCAGAAGTGCGTGCGGGTGGTGGACATTGACCTTGTGGGCTTCACTAACCGCCACAACACGTTTTTTGAGATGCTGGGAAACTTCAGCTTCGGCGACTACTTCAAGGCCGAAGCGATTGAGCTTGCGTGGGAGTTTCTTACCGACAAGAAGTGGGCCGGAATCAACCCGGCGCACCTGTACGTCAGCACCCATGAGAACGACCCCGATGCGCCGGGATTGTGGGAGAAGGTGGCCGGCGTGCCGCGCGACCGCATTTTCGGGTTGGGCGACGAGCACAACCTGTGGGCGGCGGGCGACACCGGCCCCTGCGGCTATGACACCGAGATCTTCTACGACGTGGAGCGCGCGGGCGAGAACCCGTGCAAGAGCCGCGAGGACTTTGAGCGCCTGGAGGAAGCCGGGCGGATGGTGGAGGTCTGGAACCTCGTGTTCATGGAGTTCAACCGCGACGAGTCCGGCAAGATGACGCCGCTGCCCAAGAAGAACATTGACACCGGCATGGGCCTGGAGCGGCTGGCCGCCGTTCTTCAGGGGAAAACGAATGTGTTTGAGTGCGACCTGTTCGCGTACTTGGTGGAGTACTTCACGAAGCTCATCGGCGGGGCGACCGCGAAAGAGCGGGTGCAGCCCCAGCAACTGGCATATAACCCGTTCTGGCTGTGCGCCGACCATATGCGAACGGCCGCGTTCATGCTGGCGGACAACATCACGCCGAGCAACCTGGACCGGGGCTATGTGCTCAGGCGGGTGGTGCGGCGCGTGGTGAAGACGACCTACTTGATGGGCGTGCGCAAGCCCTATCTCGCCGAACCAGCGCAGCTCGTGATTGAGAAGATGGGCGAGGCCTATCCGGAGTTGCAAAGCCGGCGGGAGAATATCCTCACCTGGCTGGCGCGGGAGGAGGAGGGGTTTCTCAACGTGCTGGCGCGGGGTTTTGAGGACTTTGAACGCGAATGTGCGCGAGCGGACGGCAAGCGGCTTTCCGGCAAATTCGCCTTCACGCTGCATGACACCTACGGATTCCCCTTTGAGGTGACGCAGGAGCTGACGCGGCTGCGCGGCTTTGAAGTGGACGAGGCCGAGTTCAAGGCCGAAATGGAGCAGCAGCGGCAGCGCGGGCGCGAGGCGGCGGAGTTCAACTCGGAGTTCAAGGTGGAGGAGGGGGCGATGGCTAACGGCAACGTGGAGTTCTTGGGATACGACACACTGACGGCGAAGGCGCAGGTGCGCGGCATCCAGCCCTTCAAGGGCAAGCTGGAAGCGAAGGAGAAGGACGCGGCGGCGGCGGATGAGGCCAAGGGCAAGGAGCTTCACCTGCTCTACACCGACCGCACGCCGTTCTACGCCGAGACCGGCGGCCAGCCGGGCGATATGGGCTGGGCGGTGGCGGAAGGCGTGCGCTTCCGCATCGTGGACAGCAAGAACCTGGGCGAGCACGTGGGGTTCTTCACCGAGGGCGAGGCCTCCAAGGTGAAGGATGGCGCAGAGGTTGAGCTTTTGGTGGATGAGACGCGGCGAAAAGCCATCGCCCGGGCGCACACCACGGCGCATGCGATGCTGGCGGCGCTCAAGCAGGTGCTGGGCGACCATGTGAACCAGGCGGGGTCGCAGATATATCCCGACCGCATCCGCTTTGACTTCAGCCACTACGAGGCGATGGCGCCGGAGCAGCTGCGCGAAGTGGAGCGCATCACCAACGAGATACTGCTGGCGGACCACCCGGTGTGGACGCAGCAGATGCCACTGGTGGAGGCCAAGCGCGAGGGCGTAACCGCGGTGTTTGACGAAAAGTACGGGGAGACGGTGCGGGTGGTGAACATGGGAGAGGAAGGCCATCAGGTGAGCCGCGAGCTTTGCGGCGGCACGCACATGACGCACAGCGCGCAGGCCGGCAGCTTCGTCATCGTGAAAGAGGAGTCGGTGCAGTCCGGCATCCGGCGCCTGGAAGCCGCGGTGGGCCTGGAGGCGCAGCGCTTCCTCAGCGACTACAGGCAGGTGGGCGAGGAGCTGATGCGCGACTTCCGCGTGCCGCTGCACGAAGTGACGATGACCGTGGCGAAGGTGCGCGAGGACCTTCGCTCTACCCACGAGGAAATGATGAACCTGCGCCGCAATGCGATGTATCTCGCGATTGCCGACCGCGTGGCGCAGCCGGAGATGGTGGGGGACATTGCGTTGGTCATCGCCGGACTTGAGGGCGCGACCAAGGACGATGTGAAAACGGTCGTTGACCGCATAGCGCGTGAGTTGGTGAAAGAGGGGAAGTCGCCTTACGCCGTGATGATTGTCCGCAAAGAAGAAAAGTCCGTTGGGCTGACGCTGAAGTTCTCCAGCGAGCTCGTGCCGCGCGGGCTGAAAGCGGGCGCGATGATACGCGAGCTGGCGAAGGTCATGGGCGGCGGCGGCGGCGGCGCGGACGAGTTTGCCGAGGCCGGCGGCCGCGACGCGAGCAAGCTCCCCGATGCAATCGAGCTGCTTCGGCAGAAGCTCACTGCGGTATCATAGCCGGCGAACACTACAGGCGATCTGAATGGGGGAAGATGATGGCTGCTGGGTATCTGCGCAGTGACACTGGACCGAGAAGCCTTGTGTTTTTTCTGCTTGCAGTTTGCCTCGCTCTTGCGTGGCCGGGAGCACCGCAGGCGGGCATTTTTGACTTGCCGGGCACGAAGCCTGCCGCGCAGGGAACGCTCTTCGACGCGGAGATTCCGCCGGGGGAGTACATCGCATTCAGCTGGGATGGACGCGAATTCATCGCGGTGCATACGCCCGAGATCAATCTTACAGTGAGGGCGGAGCAGGCGCTGACGCATACGCCGAAATGGCTCCGACCAGACCTTGCGGCGAAACTCGGCGGGCTGGAACCGGAGTTGCAGGACGCGCTGGCGGATACAATCATCTGGGCGAAAGACACGCGATACAAAGACGAAATAGCCTTCTGCGTGGCCCACCTGCCGGACCGGGAACTCACGCGGGAGCAGTTCGACCCGATAATCATCGCCGAAAACGCGCGGCTCATCTACGAAGCGGACGCGCGGCTGGACTACGTGGAGCTGGTTGACCGGGGGGATTACGCGAAGGGCGACTGGACGACCACCGTGCGCTACCGGCTGCGCGGCGCGGAGGGAGCGGAGGAATACTACGACCTGCCGTATGAGGTTTACTACTGGTACGTGGTCTACCCCAAGCTCGGCGGAGAGCGGGTGGCATACGTTGATCCGACAACCGGCGAGATTACACCGCCTGAATGGGGCGGCGTGTTCTGGCGCGATTACCTGATGCACGACGATGCGGAGCCCAAGCGCTGCGCCGCGACGCACTTTGTGCTGGAACATCCGAATCTCATCGAGCGGCTCCCCGGCAGCGCGGAAGCGGCAAAACTGGCGTTCACGGACTTTGCCATTGACCCCATCGCTCTCATCGTAGATCCGGCCGGCGCGCCGGTGCTGTGCACGTTCTCCTGGCCGGGCGACCAGCTTGATGGTCAGGTTACAGCCACGACGATGCCGGTTGAACTGGACGAGGGCTTCGGCGAAACCTGCCTGCGGGAGAATCTGCTGCGCTCCGGCAGCTCGCTCGCCCTGCTCAATCCCGGCATCGTGCCGGAGGGATTCGACGGCGTCCGCATCGCCATCCTCAAAGACCGCGACCCGTTCGGCGAGCCGACCATCGAGCGCGAACTGAAACGCCTGGGGTTGGAGTACAGCGTGTTTGGCTCCGACCGCATCGCAGAGATGCTGTCAGCGGATAACGGCTTCATCAAGGTCATCATCCCGTCGGGCCAGCCCCGGCGGTTCTACGAGCGGCTGGCGGAGAGCGGGGAGCTATGGCGCGCCTGGATGAGCGACCAGAAGTTATCATACAACCGCAGCGTTGAATTTCACGGCGCGACCGACCCGGCGCATCCCGGGGACGACTGGAGCGGGCTGCGGATGCCGTGGCAATTTAGCTGCGCAGCGCGGGAAGACGGCGCGCTGTCCATCGCGGGATACCCGCGCCTGATGGACTTGCTGTCCGGCGCGCAGTATGTATGGGATAACCAGCCGCTCACAATCGACGGGAACAGTGCGCTTTCCGCTGACGCCTGCGTCATGGAACTGCTGGGATACTACACGACGCAGAACCTCATTGACCGCTGCGCCGAGGTGCCGTACTACTACCGGGGGCCGGATGGCGACGCCAGCTTTGACGGCGACGCGGCGGATTTCGTGCAATCGCTTCGCACGCATTACCCGCAGCGCAGCCTTTACCTGCATTACGGCAATTGCGGCGAAGTCGGAGACATTCTGACTGCGGCGTGCAGGACGGCGCTTATACCGGTGCGCGACGTGGTGGCGCATCCCGTTGACCACGTGTGGAACAGCGTCTACCTGATGGGCCAGTGGCGCGTCTACACGGTCGTCCGTTCCGACCGGGGCACGCGCTTTGACGACGGCGTGTACACGCAGAGCAACCATATCGGGCCTATGGGCTGCCGCTCCGACGGGTACGTCACCAACTCGATTGCGGACTACTTCGATTCGACATTCACCGTTGAAGTGCGCGTGACCGACGCGAACGGCAATCCGGTGGACGGCGCAACAGTGGCAGCCATGATGGACTGGGTGCACGAGGAGCCGCCGCCGAAGATTCACGCGGGTTTGGCCTGGACAGGCCTTGATGGGATTGCACGCATCGAACTCGGCATCGGACGGGATACATTCGTGCAGGTGTTCACGCCGCTGGAGGACTGGCCGGAGCTGGTGCCGGACACTTCCGATAAAGCCAAAAAGGACACCGAGCCGAGAAGCGACCCGGTGCTGGAGCGCCGGCGGCAGATGAAGCCGGAGCCGGTTCTGGTCGCGGCGGCCGATGACATTGAAGCCGGCGGGACTGTCCACTACGACGTTTCGCTGGGCTTTGCGCTCCCAAAGCCTCAGGTGACAATCGATCCGCCAAACGCCTTTGCCGACGGCAATGCGCCGAGCCTGGCGCTGGCGGTGGATGCGCGCATCCTGCACGGGTATTCGAGTTACTTTGGCTGCAACTTCACGCAGCGGCAGCCGGGCGGCGCGGTGGACGCCTACATCGTCGACCGCGCGAACTACGAACTTTTTGCGGCAGGTGAGCCTTTTTCGGCGGCGTACGCCCTGGAGGGCGCGAGCCTGTCCAGCGTGCCCCTGCCCACGGCGGGCGCTGAATGGTTCGTTATCGTGTCCAATGCGCACCGGATGGCCTGGGGGCAGGTGGTGAATCTCGCTGTTGAGTCCAGGTAGCCATCCGAGTGCTATAATCGGAGCGAAATCCGTTCTGCTGACATGAAGCCAACTGGCTGGACGCCACCGGGGGATAAAGTGGAGAACGATAAAGAACAAAAGAGGCGCGAAGCGGCCCGCAAGCGGCCGGTTCGGCCACCGGACCCCTCAATTATCGGAGGGCCCAAATCGCAGCAGTCGCCGACCGAATCATCGCAGAAGTACTCCGGCGGGCTGCTCAAATCCGGCGAAGGCGAGCACTTCGAGCGCGGACGTCAGCGCATGAACAGCTACCGGGGCATTGACGCTATGCCCCACAGCAGTGAGAACCTGCAGGAGAAGCTTCAAAGCGCCAGGCTAGGTGCGGATAAGCAGCGGGCAGTGAAGAAGTCGGGCTGCGTGGGAGTGCTGCTGCTGGCAGCCGCCCTTCCGCTGGCCGCCGTGGCTATCGCGCTGCTACGCTAATACTCCACTCGCACCGGAAGGGGTGGAGCGGGAGACGGGGATCGAACCCGCGTAGCCAGCTTGGAAGGCTGGTGCTCTACCACTGAGCTACTCCCGCGATAACGGTTGTCGGTTGTTGGTTTTCGGTTGTTGGACGGAGCCGTCGCGCGCCAGTGAGTTGATCAGCCCCTGCACCAGACGTCCCGTTCTAGACAACTCGGTATCGAGCTTTTCCATCGTCTCGGCGTCAATATATCGCAATCGGCGCGCCAGCATCAGAATCGTTACTACCTCATACTGCGACCTCAGCGCCACGTATAGGAACTGCTCGAACTCCTTCTTTGTTTTGCAGGCAGTTCCCTCCGCGATGTTGAGTGGGATGGACGAGGCCGCGCGCCTAAGTTGCGATGTAAGCCCGTAGACCTCTTCCGGCGGGAACTTGCTGGTCACCTGGTACAGCATCAAGCAGGACTTCATTGCCTGTTTCCACGCGTCCAGTTTCTCAAACCTGTAAGTCATCCGGTTCCCACTGACTTCGAACAACCAACAACCAATGTCCAACAACCGCAATGTGGTGGGGGGAGGATTCGAACCTCCGAAGCGTTTCGCAGCAGATTTACAGTCTGC
>CAZKNJ010000030.1:19478-21298 GCA_964554185.1 uncultured Planctomycetales bacterium
TGGTGGGGGGAGGATTCGAACCTCCGAAGCGTTTCGCAGCAGATTTACAGTCTGCCCCCTTTGGCCACTCGGGAACCCCACCACAGGCCAGTAGCGATGCCCGGAAACGGGCTGAACAATTACTATAGGTAATCCACTTATCAGTGTCAATCGCATATGCGGGAGTGCAGCGGATTCCGCCCGGTTGGCCGCGCGGTGAAGTTGTGAGCAGAATCACAAGGGAAGGTGGGCGCACGAACCGCCGTATGCTAGAATAGACTGACCTTCAATCGCCGCCCGGCGGAGGTCCAATCGCAACCTCTAGGAGATAAGTAATGGACAACCTGCTTATTTACATAAACGGGGAACTCAAACCGAAAGCGGAAGCGATGGTTTCGGTTTACGACCACGGCGTGCTATACGGCGACGGCGTGTTTGAGGGCATTCGAGCCTACGGCGACGAAGTGTTCAAGCTGGACGAGCACCTGGAGCGCCTCTACCGCAGCGCGCACTTCCTGCACATCGTCATTCCGCAGAAGCTGGAAGAGCTGCGCGACGCGGTGCTGGGCACGCTGAAGGCCAACAATCTGTACAACGGCGCATACATCCGGCTGGTGGTAACGCGCGGGGTGGGGGACCTCGGCATTAACCCCAAGAAGTGCACCCACGGGCCCACGATCTTCATCATCACCGACACCATTCAGCTTTACCCGCCGGAGTTCTACGAGAAGGGCATCCGCACCATCATCTGCTCCACCCGCAAGCACAGCCCGCAGTGCATCAACCCGCAGGTGAAGGCCACGCAGTACCTGAACAACATCATGGCGGTCATCGAGGCCACCAACGCGGGCGTGCTGGAGGCGATTATGCTCAGCCTCGACGGCTTTGTCACCGAGGGCAGCGCCGACAACATCTTCATCACGCGCGGCAAGCGCATCATCACGCCGCCGGTGTATCTCGGCGCGCTGGAGGGCATCACCCGCAGCTCGGTGATGGAGATTGCCACCGAGAACGGCTACACGGTCGAAGAGAAGCGGTTCACCAGCTTTGAGCTTTACGAAGCGGAGGAGTGCTGGTTCACCGGCACCGCCGCCGAGCTGATACCGGTCATTGAAGTCGACTCGCGCACCATCGGCAGTGGCAAGCCCGGCCCCATCTTCCATGACCTCAAGTCGCAGTTCGCCGGATTCGTGAAGAAGCACGGCACCAAGATCCCACGGTAGCGTCAGGTTGTCGTAGCGCGGGCGGTGATTGGTGGCGCGGGCGCTTGCCCGCGATTCAAGCAAACCTGGACTCGCGACCTCCAGGTCGCGAGACTTCTGAAGGTGTGGCGAACTGGAGTTCGCCACTCCGTTTCACAATCCACGTACGCGTGGCTTCAGCCCCGCTGCTCTTCAGTCACATTGCATGAGGGTATACTACAAGTGAGTGGGAGCACGGGGAAACACACTGCGCCTGCGCGCCGGCATTGTCTGCGCCCTGCTGCTGGCATGCGTCATGGCACTGGGCTTGGTCGCGCCTTCTTGTGGGAGGGGCAGACTCCAGGCTGCCCACGAAATCGGCGGCCTAGAGACCGCCGCTCCCAATACATTCGCCGAGTTGGATGCGCTGGCGTGCCCAGGGGGCGTGGACATTGCGCTATGGGCGGAGTTGAAGGATGCGCTGGAAGAGGCGCTGCTTTCTCAAGAGGAGTCGCGACTTTCCAGTCGCGATTCGGAGTTCAAGGAATCGCGGTTAGAAAACCGCGACTCCTTTTCATATACGGCACGCTCCGCGAGCGTGCCCCCCGCCGGCGAAACCAACCACATTACCGACCTCGCGATCGCTGACAACGGGGACGG
>CAZKNJ010000031.1:0-9854 GCA_964554185.1 uncultured Planctomycetales bacterium
GCCGTAAGCGCCCGGCTGTGCGGCACTAGGCTAGAGTGATTCCCCAAGGGGGATGCGGGGATACAGACACTCGGGCCTGGCTCGAGCGTCGGTTTGCGCGCGAGGCCGACGGCCGCTACTACGCCCACCAGCCCCTCTACGGCTTCGCCTCGCCCCACTCCGAGCCCGGACACCTGCGGCGGCTGGCGCGGACGCTGCACCTGCTGCGCGTGGTTTCACGGCTGGGCGCGCAGACGATGCTGGATGTCGGCGGCGGCGAGGGCTACCTCGCGCACCTCTGCCGCGAACTGCTGGGAATGAAGGCGGTGGTGTTGGAGCTGCCGGTGAGCGCCTGCGAGCGCGCGGGGGAGCTGTTCGGCCTGCCGGCGGTGTGCGCGGACGCGGCGCGGCTTCCCTTCGCCGACGGCGCGTTTGACCTCGCAGTGTGCAGCGAAGTGCTGGAGCATGTGGAGGCCCCGCACCTCGCCGCGGCGGAGCTTGCGCGCGTGGCGCGGGGGCTCGTGCTGGTGAGCACCGAGCAGTTCTGCGCCGATGCGCGGGAGCAGGAACTGATGCTCAAGCTGCGCGATCCGCGCGATCCGCATCCCGACCGCAACCACTTCACGCGCGAGGACCTGCGGAGGCTGTTCGGCCAGCCGGTGTACGAGGCCGCGGAATACCTGGACTTCCTGCCGTGGGACGAGGCGCGGCTGAAGCCCGCGTTCGCCCGGCGGCTGGTGGCTATGCACTCGCGGGTGGACCGGCTGCATCCGCGCACTGTGGGCGTGGTGTATCTGGTGAGCACGGGTGGGGAGCTGGGAGCGCCCAAGCTGGATGAGGCGAAAGCGATGGAGACGATGTTCACTCCGCTGGTGGCGTCGCCGTATGAAAGCCCCGGGCGGCATCCGGCGCAGTGGCCGGAGGGGATGCCGCGGCCGGAGGGCTGCGAGTGGCTGCGGCCGGGGCTGGCGGTGTGCCCGGTGGAGGAGTTCGCCGGTGCGCCCGCGCCGGAGTGGATGGCGAAGTATGAGATGGCAAACGTGGCGGAGGGCGCGGAGCGCGAGCGGCTCAGCCGCGAATACCAGCGGATGCTGCAACGGCGCATCCTCGCCACACCGGAGCCGTGGTGGCCGAAAGCCCGCTGGCTGGCGGGGCGGGCCTGGCGGCGCGTAAGGGGATTTTTGCTCGAGCGCTTCTAGATGAACTGATCCCAAGCGAGAATGAGCAGCGGCTCGCTCGTGATGCCCGGCATGTCATCCGCATAAGGCGTGACTGTCACCCAGTAGGCCGGCTGCGGCGGCGTGAGGGTGTACTCGTAGTAGCGGAAGCCGAACTGGTTGAAGCCTGCGCAGCCACCGAAGTAATCCACGCTACCGATATCGTGAAAGCCCTCGGTGGCGGAGACGGTGGAGAGCTCTATGCGGAAGCTGGTGACGTAGGTTCCGAAGTTGAAGAAGACCGGTGTCAGATCTGAGATATCCACCGTCCCATTCGAATTATAGTCCACCGCAACGGCTTCAGGGCACTCCTCGAGCGAATCCCCGAAATGGCTGGACATAACAATAAGGTCGAAGTACTCGGTGATGCCGTTCTGATTTCCATCGGGCATCATCCCCCTGGTGGTCCAGGTGAAGGTGGTGGCAGCCTCCGGCGTGGCGACCAAATCTCCCACGGAGTTGACCGGCGCCATCGTGGGATTGCTGTAGCAGGCCGTCAGCCGCGTATAGGTGGTCCGCAGCCCCTCGCGGTGCCGGCGGGCAACATGCACGAAGACGCTGCGCTCATAGCGAGCCTCAACCGGCACGCTGTAGTCGTTAAGCGAGTACCCCATCGTGTTGTCGAAGTCGCCATACGCAACATTGGCTATGAGATGGCGGTCTCCGTTTTCGGTTTCAGACCACTCGACAATGTAGCTGTCTCCAAAACGCCCCCAGTTCCTGGCCAGCACCGACATGTCGCTGATACCTACTTGTCTGTCGCCGCTATAGTCCAGGTACTCCTCGCCGTAGTCAATGGCCCTACCGAAGTTCGCAGCTACCACCGTGATGTCCGATATCCCTACTACACCGTCAAGATTACCGTCTCCGTGCAGCGCCGCCCCAAACCACGTTACCCCTTGGTAATCAAGTTGTATCTTGAAATCGTCCTGCTCAGCGAAGCTATATGGGCCTTCGTATCCCGCCGACACCTCCCGCAGGCGGGAGGCGAGTTCGCCCGTCAGGCCGTCCCACAGTCCGGAATCTATGCCCGCCGGCGCAGGCGTGGCCAGAACCTCGTCGGCAGCATCGGAATAGGTGGAGGCAACGGGCGGCGGTGCGGCCGCGGTCAGGCCCGTGACCGCGCGTGAGCCGGAGTCGCCGCAGGATGAGCAGAGCAACACCGCCGTCAACATTAGCACGGAAAGCGCGCGCATTACCGCGCGGTGGAAACCCCCAGATGTAAACCGCAAGTCCATTTCGCTTGTTCTCCCTTGAACTGAATGCGGCCGGCTGACTGGCTGACCCCCTGACAGCCACTAGTATTATACCGCAGATTGGCGATGCTATGTTCCCGGACGCGTGACCTCCAGATCGCGCGATTTGAAGGAGTGGCGACCTGGAGGTCGCCACTCCGTGACGGTTGAACAACTCACGCGGAACATCCGTCTAACTCACTGGTAGAACTCACTAGGTTCCTCAGCATTACTCCGGGGCCGGAAACGGCCCCGTTTGTTTGACCCCATAAGGTATGATTCACGTCCCATGGCGCAGGCGGTGGTAATCGGCGGCGGGCTGGCGGGCGGTGAAGCCGCGTGGCAGCTCGCGCAGCGCGGCATAGCGGTGACGCTCTACGAAATGCGCCCGGCGGCGCGCACGCCTTTCCACGAGACGGACGGGCTGGCGGAGTTGGTGTGCTCCAACTCGCTCAAGTCCACCGACCCGATGCGGGCGCCGGGGATGCTCAAGGAAGAACTGGCGCGGCTGGGATCGCTGCTGCTGGAGGTGGCGGAGAGCGTGAAGCTGCCGGCCGGGGCGGCGCTGGCGGTTGACCGCGTGCGGTTCTCCCAGGAGGTGGAAGCGCGGCTGAGCGCGCACGAGCAGGTGCGGATTGTGCGCGAGCCAGTGGAGAGCCTGGAGCCGTTCATTGAGGCCACTGACACACCGGTAATCATCGCCACCGGGCCGGCGACGCATCCACCGCTGTTCGCGGAGCTGACGGCGCTGCTGGGGGATGATGCGCTTTATTTCTACGACGCCACTTCACCCATTGTGGCGGCAGACTCGCTGGATATGGATAAGCTCTTTTTCGCCAGCCGCTATGGCAAGGGCGGAGGGCACGACTACCTGAACGCGCCGATGGACGAGGGCGAGTACAAACGCTTCCGCCAGACGCTGCTCTCGGCGGAGCTGGCGCCGCTGCACGCGGGTGACGAGTTCGTGCCGTTTGAGGGCTGCCTGCCGATTGAGGAGCTGGCGCGGCGCAGCGAAGGTGCAATGCGCTTCGGACCGCTGCGTCCGGTGGGGCTGGCTGAGTGCGCGGGCGGGAAGCCGCTGTACGCCGTGGTGCAGCTGCGGCGGGAGAATGCGCTGGATAGCGCGTTTTCGCTGGTGGGATTCCAAACGCGGTTGAAGCAAGGCGCTCAGAAGGAGGCCTTCCGGCTGATTCCCGGGCTGGAAGACGCGCGGTTCCTGCGCTTCGGGCGGATGCACCGCAACAACTACCTCTGTGCGCCCAAGCACCTGGCGCCCACGCTGCAACTGCGCGGCCATCCGCATATCTTCTTCGCCGGGCAGATTACCGGGCTGGAGGGCTACATTGCGGCCACTGCCACGGGGCTGGCGGCGGGGACGAATGCAGCGCGGCTAGCACAAGGAGTGGAGCCGGTGGAGTTTCCGCGGGAGACGGCGCTGGGGGCGATGCTGCATTTCATGGCGAATGCCAGCGTAGATAGCTATGCGCCCACGGCGTTCAACCTGGCGATGCTGCCCCCGGTGGAAGGAGTGCGCGCCAAGCGCAACCGGCGCGAAGCCGCGCTGGAACGGGCGCGCGCGGCGCTGGCCGCCTTTCTTCAAGGCGAGTAGAAGCGCCGGTCTAACGCCCTACTCCGGCAGGACGCTGATCAGGCTGCCACGGTCTCCCTTGCCGACCTGGATGAACCCCAAGGCGACAATGGTTCCGTCCTTGGCGGTGCGGCCGAACAACGGGTAGACGCCCTTCGGGACGGTGCGCGTGTACAGGAAGTCGTAGATGCGGTAGGACTCGCCTTCCTTTTTCACGGGAAGCAGCCGGTACTCAACTTCCAGGTTGCCCTCCGTATTCACCTTCGCCGAGCCGGGAATGGCGGTGTACAGCTTGCTAAGCGTGGTAGTGCCCATGGTGACGAAGGAGGCGACGCGTTGGTCGGTTGCGCCAAGCTGGCCGGCGTCCACCGGGATGTACTTGAGCGCTCCTTTCTGGGTGACTTTGCCGATGGCGCCGTGGTAGAGCAGCGGCGTCAGGCAGAAGTGCCCGGAAGCACCCCTATGGATGCCGGGCGACTGCTCTTCGTGGAACAGCAGGAAGTAGCCGCCGTCGCGGCTCACCAGAATGCCGGGGATGGGCTTCGCGCCGTCGGGGACGAAGAACCCCAGGCATGGCGGCCGGTCCTTGATGCGGCCGAAGGTCTTCTCCACCATTATCTGGGCGGAGGCGGTGAAGGAGAGAAACAGCGCGATTCCCGCCAGTACAGCGATACTTGTAGCTCTCATACCATCATTATAGCCGTAAGCGGGTTGGCGGCGGGTTCCGCCGGAGGCTGCGGACGCTGCTAGCCTTGCGGGAGAGTGCTTGGTTATGGTATATACTTCATTCGCGCGAATTCAAGACTTGGAGTAAACCGCTTGGCTGAAACAAAGGTGAAACTGTACGAGGCCATCGCCCTCTACCACCCCGACCTGGAGGAGGCAGTCCTCAAGGAACGGGCCGACCGGATAGAGCAGGTCGTGCGCGAGCACGCGGGCAATGTGGTGTCAACGAACATGTGGAAGAAGCGCAAGCTCGCCTACCCCATAAAGAAGCTGGAGGACGGCAACTACATCGTCTACCGCTTCACGGGCGACCGGCGGCTGCTGCCCGACCTGGATTACATCATGCGCTACGATGAGCAGTGCCTGCGCTATCTGATACTGGATGTTGGGCAGTATCCCGGCATGACGCGGGGCGCCAAGAAAACGGAGGCGTCGCAATGAGACCACAACTACGGGGCAGATTCCGCCAGGCGAAAGTGTGCACCTTCTGCGTGGAGCCGCAGCTTCCCATTGATTACAAGGTTGTCGGGCTGTTGCAGAAATTCCTCAGCGACCGCGGGAAGATTATGCCCAAGCGGCGCTCTGGAGTGTGCAGCAAGCACCAGCGCATGCTCACCACGGCGATTAAGCACGCCCGGTTCATGGGCTTGCTGCCCTACACCAAACGGTAAGCGGCGAAGGAGAACAAGCAATGCAGGTTATCTTACTGGACGATGTGTTGGGGCTGGGAGACGCGGGCGATCTCGTTAAGGTCAAGACCGGTTACGCCCGGAACTACCTGATACCGCAGGGGCTGGCGCAGCATGCCACCAAGGACGGCCTCAACCGAATCGAAGCTATCCGGCGGGCGGGCGAAGAGCGCCGCCGCAAGCTCATACACGAAGTGAAGGACAAGGTTGAGGCGCTGGACGGCAAGAAGCTTACCGTGCCGATGAAGGTGGGCTCGGAAGCCAAGATCTTCGGCGCGGTCACCACCCTGCTGCTCCAGGAGAAGATTCTGGAGGAGTTCGAGATGGAAGTGGACCGCCGGTATATCATGCTGGAAGCGCCCATCAAGTACCTGGGCACCTACGACATCACTCTGAAGGCGGGCGCGGAGGCGTCGGCGGTGCTGAAGCTGCATGTGGTTGACGAGAGCCAGCCGGAGGCCCCGGCACCCAAGGCCAAGCCCAAAGCGGAGAAGGTTGCCGCCGCCGTTGAGGCGTCCGAGCCTCCCGCCGAAGAGGCCGCGGCAGTTGAAGAGCAGGAAGGCGAGAGAGAAGAGCTGGCGTCCGAGATCGAGGAGAAACTGCAGGATCAGGGCTAGCCGGCCGGCTGTTACTCAGGTTCCGGCTGCAGCGCGTCCGACTCGGAGGCAAACACCTCTGGCGACACATACACGCGGAAGCGTTCGGTAATGGCCGCGCGCACCGTGCCGTCCTCTACGGTAACCTCCACCGAGGGAGCTACCAGCGTGAAGTCGCTGCTCTCAACCCTTACGTCGCCGGACAGCCGCATCGGGGCTCCGCCCTCGGGCCGGTCAAACGCCAGCGCGGAGAAGCGCAGATCCTTGCCATCCTCGCCGGCAAGCCAGCCGGTTATTGGGTCGTCCTTGGTTCCGCGAACCGCAACCATTCCCGTATCGGCCGAACCTTTCGCCTTTCCGGTTGCCGCCAGCTTCTGGGCGAAAGCCGGGCAGTGCAGGCGCAACCTTTCTCCCTCGGCATCCACCGAAGTCCCGGTCAGGTGGAGCACCGTGCCGTCGTCCTGATCAACCGTCTGGACGAACAGCCGTTCGCCGGATAGGCGCAGGTCGCCTCCCGCAAGCTCGCGCAGCCGAATGGGCAGTAACGAGCTCCCAATGCGTCCGTTGAATCTATCTTCCAGCGAATAGAGGCGCTCGGTAAAGTCAGCCTCCACCCGCTCGCAAGATAGCGTCACGCCCTCGGCCCACTCAACCGTAACTCCGCCTTCCAGTGAGGCGGAGGCGGGCTCGAACGTGCGGGGGGCCACCCGCAACTCGCCCCGGTCAGCGTTGGCGGTCACTCCCTCCGCGAAATGCACCAGCCGCAAAGCGCCCTCGGCGGTGAGCAGGCCTTGCTTGGCGTCAACCACACAGGAGTGCGCTGCCAGGGCGAATTCCGGCGTGGTGATTTCAACACCATCGGAGATGGAGATTAGGCCGGTGGCAGAATCAAGCTCCGCCACCGACGCCACCAGATTCATGTCTTCGTAGCGCAGCTCGGCATCGGTGAAGCGCGCGGTCTGGCGCCCGTCAGCGATGACAATCTCGGCGGTGGCGCTGCGCACTACTTCCACTGTAGTAGCGGCGTGCGCCGGCAGCGTTATTGCCGCCAGGGCCAGCAGCATCGCCACAGCGCGCTTCATCAGTACAGCAGAACCTCCGCGTCCAGCGCCGTGTACATATCCGCCGCCTCCCGGAGCTCCTCCGCGGTGGAGCTGGGGAAGGAATAAACCTCCACGCGCACGCCGAGCGCCTTGAGCTTCTCCAGCAGCACAGTGAAGTCGCCGTCGCCGCTGACCAGCGCGATGACGTCAACTTTCTGCGAGAGGTTGATGGCGTCAATCGCCAGGCCCATGTCCCAGTCGCCCTTGGCGGTGCCATCGGGGCGCACTCGGAGATTCTTGGACTTCACTTCCACGCCGATGCTCTTGAGGAAGTCCAGGAACTTGGTCTGGTCAACCTCCGGAGAACGGACGACGTACGCGATGGCGCGGATAAGCTGCCGCCCCCGGGTCACATTGTGCACGAGCGCCTCGAAGTTCAGCTTCTTCTTGTAGATATTCAGCGCAGAATAGAACATATTCTGCACGTCTATCAGTATCGCCACCCGCTGGTATTCCAGCACCCCGAGGGGCTGTGGTGCATGCTCTTCCATTTTCAGTATCTCCTTTTGATTACGCCGCGTCCGGCAGTTTTGATTCGTCTTCGGCCTTGCGGCCTTCGGGCTTCTTGCCCGCCAGCCATTCGTTCAGAACATCCTTGCCCGTGTCCAGCTGATAGTCGTGCGCCCTGAGCGATTCAACGAACTGCCCGGTCAGCGCACGCATCTCCTCGTTCTTGCGCTTGATCTGGTCCTCCAGCTGCGCCAGATCGTTGTACTTCACCTTGTAGTCGTCGAATGTAACCTTGAAGTCCGGCTCCAGCCCGTTGCCGTTGAGGTTGTGGCCGGAGGGCGTGTAGTAGGAGCCGACTGTGAGCGCCATCGCGACCTTGCCGCTCTCCAGCTCGGAGATTTCCTGCACCACACCCTTGCCGAAGGTCTTATCGCCCACGAGCAACGCGAGCCCGTGGTCGCGCATCGCACCGGCGAAGACCTCCGACGCGCTGGCAGTATAACCGTTCGTTAGTATCACCACGGGGAACTCGAACTTGTGGCGGCTCTTGTCGGCGTAGAAGGCGTCGTCGGCGAACGCCCGGTACTTCACCGAGCAAATCAGCCCGTCCTTGACGAACAAGTCGCTCAGATCCACCGAGCCCTGCAGCAGGCCGCCGGAGTTGTTGCGCAGGTCAATAACCACCGACTTCACGCCATCCGCTTCAAAGCCCTTGAGCGCCTCTTCGGCCTCCTGCGCCGTCGTGGTGCTGAACATCAGGATGCGGAAGTAGCCGATGTCGTCGGAGAGCTTCTTGACCTCGGTGACGGTGGGCACTTCAATGTGCTCGCGGCTAACCGCGAATTCCAGCGGCTCATAGGAATCGCCGCGTATCACCTTGAGCGTCACCTCGGTACCAGCTTCGCCTTTTATCAGGGCGGCCGCTTCGTCCAGCAGCATATTCTCCGTGCTCTGTCCCGCGACCTCAATGATGAGGTCGTTCTCCATCAGGCCCTTTTCGGCGGATGGGCTGTTGGGAAAGACGCTCATGATGATGGGGAACGGCCGCGTCCAGTCGGGGCCGATGAGAATGCCGATGCCGGCATAACCGCCAGTGGTGGTGGCCTGGAGCATGTCCCAGCCGCTGGGATCCAGGAAACCCGAGTAAGGGTCGTTGTAGGGCGCCTTGTGCAGCGAATTGGCCATCCCTTCAATCGCCCCGTACACCAGCCCTTCGTCTTCCTCAATCGGGGCCACGTAACGCGCCTTGATGAGCGTGAGCGCCTGGCCGACGAGGTAGACCTTGGAGTCGCCCGTGCCCAGCACATAGTTCAGCACCCCCTCGGGGCCTTTGGCCACGCTCACCTGCCCCATCACGTAGAAGAAGAACATCAGCGCCCCGGCGAGTATCAGCAGCAGGATGTTCCTTGCGAGAAGGCTCGGGTTACTTGTTTTGCGTTCCATCAGGCTCACCCCAGGGGCGTTGATTAACTTATAGACGGGAGAACGGGTCGACATGGTCTCCATTCACTCTCACCTCAAAGTGCACGTGGTTTCCGGTTGAAGTCCCGGTGCTGCCGATATAGGCGATAGTCTGGCCCTGTTTCACGACCGTACCCGCGGACACCGCAAACCGGCTGCAGTGCGCATACAGCGTGGCTACGCCGCCGCCGTGGTCAACCATAATCGTGTTCCCGTAGCCACCCCGCCACTTGGCTGAGATAACTTTGCCGTCACCGCCCGCCTTTATCGGCGTTCCATAGGGCGCAGCTATGTCAATGCCGGTGTGCATGATGTAGCGGTGATGGACTGGGTGGTATCGCATGCCATAGCCGCTGGAGATGCGCCCGTTGCAGGGCTTCAGGAAGCGGCCTTTCCAGACACCGGAATAGCCGCCCTGGAGGTTGCGGAGCTCGGCTGAAATCCGGCGGCTCTCCTCCTCCAACTCGCGCATCTGGCGTTCCGCCAGCTCCTTGTCCTGCGACACCGCCCGTAGCAGCGCCGTCTTTTCGTCGCGCACCCGCTTAATCTCCAGCGACTGCAGTTGAAGCTTGTCGCGGTCGGCGGCGATGGCGGCGATGGTGGACTCGACTTTGAGCTTGCTGGCAGCTACTTCCTGCTTCGTCTCCATCACGCCGTTGTAGAGCTCCTCATCCTTCTCAAAGATGAGGTTGAGGTAGAACATCCGGTTGATGAACTCGCGGAAGTTCTCGGCGTTGAAGAGGAGATCCAGGTAGGTCAGCTCGCCCTGCATATAGATGGAAGTCACCCGGTTCGCCACCATCTCGCGGC
>CAZKNJ010000031.1:9954-21286 GCA_964554185.1 uncultured Planctomycetales bacterium
GTCAGCTCGCCCTGCATATAGATGGAAGTCACCCGGTTCGCCACCATCTCGCGGCGCTTTTGCAGCTCTGCTTCCAGCTCCGCCAGCCGCGTCCTGAGCGCTTCCAGCTCCTGCTGACGCGCCTTGAGATCGCGGGTCAGCTCGTTCAAGCTCTGCTGGAGGTCGGCGGCGCGGGTGTCCAGGTCCTGCATCTGGCTGGACAGCGAAACCTCCTGGCCCCGCAGCTTGCGCAGCTTCTCCCGGACGCTGTTCTTGCGGCGCTCAATACTGCTCTTCTGCGCCTGCAGGCCGCCGGAGGACGCTGCTTCCGCGGGCGGCGCCAGCGGCCCGGCGGGCGCAATGCCCACCAGCATAAGCGCCAGCAGCAGAACCGCGGTTTTGAGCAGCTTGGTGCGCATCACACCGCTTCAATCCTCCTCATCTCCTGGATGCGGCGCATCTCAACGCGCAGGAAGCGGTTGACCGCGGACGCGCTGCTGACCAGCCCGACAATCACGCCGAGCGCCAGCAACCCCGTGGCCAGCCCGAAGAACAGCAGGCCTGAATCCACGAAGGACGGCATGAATATCTTCAGCGACGACAGCACCTTAACTACTACCTCGCGGATGAGGTAAATAGCGAGAACCGCGGCGGTTGCACCCACCAGGCCGAAGAACGAGCCTTCAATGAGGAATGGCCAGCGGATGAACCACTCGGTCGCGCCGACCAGTTGCATAATGCGGATTTCCCGCCGCCGGCCGTAGATGGACATCCGCACGATGTTGTTGACCGAGGAGAAGGTCGCCGACAGCAGGAGCAGCATAGTGAGCGCAAATACCACCTGCATTCCCAGCAGCAGCTTCATCAGCGTGCTGACTTCCTTGCGGCCGTAGCGCACCTGCCAGACGCCATCTATCGCCTCAATGCGCTTGGCCAGCTCCTCGGTCTTGGATACATCCACCGGCCGGAAGATGTAGGTCGGCGGCAACGGGTTGTACTCCAGAATGCCCTCCACCGAGACGTGGTAGGCCTGCGAGAACTCTTTCAGCGCGTCTTCGCGGCTCTTGTACTCCAGCTCCTTTACGCCCGGCAGCTGCTTGAGCTGGCGGTCAATCTCGGTGTACTGCTCCGCGGTCAGATCGGTGTCCAAGTACGCGTACACCTCAACCATGTTGCGCAGCGAGAAGAGAAAAGACGCAATGGACGACATCAGGATGATGAAGAAGCCCAGAATCATCAGGCTCATCACCACCTGCAGTCCATGGGTGACCGAAACGTACGGGCTGCGCCGGAGGTTCTCGGCGAACTCCTTGAAGAAAAAGCGGACGCTGGAGAAGCTAGTACCCACCTTCCCTCCGGTCCGAGATTATCCGTCCGTGCTCGATGCGCACCGTCCTCGTGCGGAACTGGTTGACCACGTTCTCGTCGTGGGTGGCGACTATCAGGGTAGTGCCGCGGACATTCACCCGTTGGAGCAGCTCAATGAGGCCCACGCTGGTCTCCGGGTCAAGATTGCCCGTGGGCTCGTCAGCCAGCAGGATGTCCGGCTTGTTGACCAGCGAGCGGGCTATGCAGACGCGCTGCTGCTCACCGCCCGACAGCTCATCCGGATAAGACTTATGTTTGCGCGACAAACCTACCCACTCCAGCACTTCCGGGACGGCCTGGCGGATAATCTTGGGGCTTGCACCTCGCACTTCCAGCGCAAAAGCTACATTGCTGAAGACGGTTTTCTGTGGTAGCAGCAGGAAGTCCTGGAAGATAACGCCAATGCGCCGCCGGAGATAGGGGATCTCGCGCGAGGGCATCTTGGACACATCCTTGCGGAACACCAGCACGCGCCCCGACTGGGGCACCAGCTCGCGGTAGATGCACTTCAGAAGCGAGCTCTTGCCGCCGCCGGTGCTGCCTACCAGGAAGACGAACTCCTGCTTCTCCACGTGCAGGTCTATACCCCGCAGGGCCGGGGCGTTCTTGGAGTAAGCCTGGTTTACGTCTATGAACCTTATCATGCAGCGGAGCGGCCGGTCAGCTTGGCGCTGAGCACCAGCCACACGAAAGACGGAATGAAAGTCAGGCGGCGCACCCGGCCAAGGTCAACCAGCGTGCGGTAAAGCCACTCCAAACCAGCAGACTGTATCCACCGGGAGGCGCGCTTGCGGTAACCCGCCCAGATATCAAAGCTGCCGCCAACACCCATCATAACTGCCGCGGGCAAGCGGCCCCGCGCGTGAGCGATGAAGAACTCCTGGCCGGGCGAGCCCATACCTACAAGGAGAATGTCGGGGCTGCCGGCGATAATATCCTCAATAACCAACTCCTCCTGTCCTTGGAAGTAGCCGTGATGGTTGCCGGCAATCACAATGCCGGGGTACTTCTCTGTGATGCGGCCGACCGCTTCTTTGTTCACCGCCTCACGCGCGCCCAGAAGGTACACCCGCGCACCGGTGCGCTGGGCGGTCTTGAGGAGCTGCTCCGCGAGGTCTATGCCGGGAATGCGCATAATCCGCACCCGCCGGAGGAAACGGGTGGCCCAGACTACGCCAATCCCGTCAGGGATGATGAGGTCTGCCTCTTCCAGCACTCGCTGAAAGGAGGGGTCCCGCCTTCCGGCCACCACCATTTCGGAGTTCAAGGTGATAATGTGCGTTTTCTCGCCGCGCCCCAGCCGGTCGCCAATCCTGATGAGCGCCGCCTGCTTGCTGCCGGCCAGCACGCGGTACCCGAGCACATTCACTTCACGCAACACGCAACTCTAATCTTAGCACAGCGCGCCCGGCGCAACCGGGCGGCGGGAGTGGTGCTAGAATGCTCGGAGAATGGAGATAACCTTCGCCGGCGCCATGGGCTTTTGCGCAGGCGTTAAGCACGCCTACCGCTCCACGGTGAAGCTGCTGGGAAGCTTCAGCCGTGACACTCGTGAGACCTACATTCTCGGCGACCTCGTGCACAACAGACAGGTGGTGGAGCGGCTGGCTGCCGCCGGCTTCAAGAACTGGGAGCCCGGTAACGGCAGCCTGAAGGACTCCCGCGTGATTATCCGCACCCACGGCGAGACCCGCGAAGTGATGCAGCAGTTGCTGGACGACGGCAACGAGATGGTTGACCTGACCTGTAGCGTGGTCAAGAGCGTCCGCGAAAAGGCCATCGCCTTGCAGTCGCGGCATCCCGCGGTCATCGTCATCGGCAAGAAGGACCATCCCGAAGTGCGCGGGCTCGTTTCGTACCTGGTGCAGCCGGAGGTGGTGTCCGATCTGGAAGACGTCGCGGCGCTGCGCGACTACTCCAGCGTCGGGGTAGTGGCCCAGACCACTATGGGGCGGGAGAAGCACCGGAAGCTGCTTGACGCCATCCTGGCGCGCTTCGGCGAGGAGGCGGTGGAGGCTCTGGACACCATCTGCCCCCACACGGATAAGAACCAGCAGGCTAGCCGTGAAACGGCTCGGCACTGTGATATAATGCTGGTCGTCGGCGACCCGCATTCCAGCAACTCTAAGCGCCTGTTTGAGGTCTGCCGGGAGCAGAACGAAAACACGCATTTCCTGGGACATGCGGACGAACTACGGGCGGAGTGGTTTCCGCCGGAGGGGGACGTCCGCTGGAAGGCGCTGAAAGCCGGTATCACCGCCGGCGCGTCCACGCCGGACTGGGTGGTGGCTGAGATTGCGGATAAGGTGCGCCGTATGGCCGGTGAGGAGGCGTAAGAGGCGGCGGTGAAACTTAACCTCAAATTGCTCGGCAACGACCTGGGGGAGATCGACACTTCGCCCGTAGAGGAGTACCTGCGCAGCCTGCCCCAGCTTATACGCGCATTCAGTATCGCCCTGTTCCACCCGAGAGTCTCCGGATGGATGAAGCTCTACGCCATCTCGGGCATCATTTATTTCTTCTCCCCCCTGGACATTGTGCCTGACTTCATCACCGGCGTCGGGTTCCTGGACGATGCCATCTATATGCTGTTGATAATGCAGGCATTTCTGCGGCGGACTGACCGCGAGGTGCTGGCGGAGATTCTGGGCGGAGCGGCGGAGAAATCAGTCTTTTTCAACGTGAAAGACGGGCTTGACGCGTTCCGCCGCACTTTCGGAGACCTGTACGACCGGGTCTCCGGCGCGTTCAAAGTGGCAATTGACCGGGAAACCGCTTCCGCCAAGGCTGACACCAACGCCGCGGGCGAGGCAACTGGAGAGGATGTCACCGGAGGATAAACCCGGCCCTTTGCGCATAGTGTTCTGGAGTTCGACCGAGTTCGGGCTGCCGACACTGGCGTACTTGCTGCACAGCGCCGAGTGCGAAGTTCCGCTCATTATCACGAAGGCGCCCGCCCCCGCCGGCCGGAAGCACGAGTTGACGCCCACGCCGATATCCACTTACGCCCGCGCCAATGCCCCCGGCGTGAAGATTGCCGAACCGGAGAAGCTGGCGCACAACGATGCGCTGAAAGAGAGAATAGAGGACTGCCAGCCGGACGCTTACGTCCTCGCGAGCTTCGGGATGATATTGCCCGAGAGCTACCTGAAGCTGGTGGAGCATCCGCTTTGCCTGCATCCCAGCAAGCTGCCGGACCTCCGGGGGCCCTCGCCCATCCGCGAGGCGCTCAAGCGCGGCCACCATGCAACCGCCATCAGCGTGATGAAGATGGTGCGCCAGATGGACGCGGGCCCGGTCATGATAGTGCGATCACTGCAGATTGACCCGGACGACGACTTCGAGACGCTGCGCGAGAAGCTGGCGAAGCTGGCGGTGCAGTGCACTTATTCGGCCATACGCGCCATCCAGAAAGGCGAGGCCCAATACGAGCCGCAGGATGAGGCAGCCGCCACCTACACCTCGCTTATCAAGCCTAGCGACACCTCTATTGACTTCGCCCGGAAGGCCGAGGACATCGTCAACCTCGTCCGCGCTTTCTCCCCGGACATCGGCGCAGTCTGCCTGATGCAGGACGGCAAGCGGCTGAAGATCCTGCGGGCGTCAGTAAGGCAGCAGGAGATTGCCGGCGCGGTGCCCGGCACGGTGCTGTCGGTGCGCAAGCACTCGTTTGAGGTGGCCTGCGGCGACGAAAACGTGCTGGTGGTGCACGAGCTTCAACCGGAAGGCAAGCGCAGAATGTCGGCACAGGAGTTCCTGGCCGGCCGCAACATCATCATCGGCGATGTGCTGCAAGAAGTGGATGAGGCTGAGGAAGCAAGCGAGCATCTGCCGCAGGAATAGGCCCTTAGCTTTCACCGCACTACGCCTGCCATAACGACCCCATGGCCTGGTGGTTACCCTTGACCGCAGCCACGCACGGGACTATACTGAGGATGCGGGGTGGAGCGGCAGGTAGCTCGCCAGGCTCATAACCTGGAGGTCGCAGGTTCGAATCCTGCCCCCGCAACTCTGGGCTACGCCCAGGCTACTGCTTGCACGCTAATCACAGCCTTACCCGAGCTTGAACGTGCTCGCGCCGACGCCGATTATGTCGCCGGGAGCGACCGTGCTTTCGGCGATGCGGGCGCCCTGGACGAAGGTGCCGTTGGTGCTGCCGGCGTCGGTTATCCTCACCGCATCGTCCCCCCAGGTGACCACGCAGTGGTTGCGGGAAATCTGCTGGTCGTCGGCGAGGATGATGTCGCCTTCAACGCGTCCGACGCGGTTCTCGCCCTTCTTCAGCGGGAAGCGCCGGCCCAGGTAGGGGCCGCCCACGCCAATGAGCGCCAGCTCGCCGGGCTTGGATTCAGTGGCGGGCGCTTGAGCCGAAGGCTGCGCCTTGGGGGTGGGCTCGCGCGGCGCCGGGGCCGGACCCCGGCCGTCGCGCACGGCCGCGACCTTATGCGCCTGCACCTTGTCCATCACCAACCGTCCGACAATGATGAAAAGATAGAACGCCGCGAGGGCAAACGCAATGATGAACGCTACTAATGCCAGTGCCATTGGCGTGGCTTCCAGGTGCGGCGCGTCCATGATGAAAATGAAGCGGAAGCCCGCCGCCATTCCGACGACGGTTGCCAGCGCGCCCAGCGCGCGGAGGTAGTGCGAATCCGCCACTTCGGCGATGAGGATTACGAGAAAGGCGGCGATGATGAAGGAGTAAACCGCCAGCGCGTCCAAGAGGCCCTGAGTTTCGAGCTTGGCAAGGGACTGCGCCAGATAGATGTAGCCCGCCGCGCCCAGCGCAAGGAAGAGCGCGAATTCCAGCAGCCGCAGCAGCGGCTTGTTGTAGAACAGGTTTGAAGCTCCTCCGGCTGGCAGCATCAGCTTTCAGGTGCGCAGGCCGCCGCGCTACTCCAAGGTGACGGTTACCATATTGCTATTGGCCCGGAAGCCTTCGCCGATAACCGGGTCAACCGCCTCCGGCGGGAATACCGCCGTAACGAACGCCTCGAATCCGGCCTGCAGCCCCGCGTCAGTGGTAATCAGCCAGCCCTCTTCGGTGTTCATGATGAAGCTACCGGCTTCGTACACCGGCGGCGGGCCGGGGCTAAGCTGCGGACGGCCGATGGCCCAGCTCACATAGGGCGTGAGGTCTATCTCGAGGGTGTCGTCGGTTACCGCGTCGTTGTCGTCAAAGATGCCGATGGCCTCAAAGTCAACCATCGTGCCTTTGGGCACGGAGACGTCCGCGGGGTCGGCCTGGCCTTCCACGCGGAGAATTATGTCGGTGATGGCGTAAACCGGTAGCGTGATGGAGGCGGAGGCGGTGAAGTCGCCCTCCTGGTATGCGGTAATGATGACCACGCCGATATCCAGACCGGTCACCAGGCCCTTGTTGAGGTCCCGATCGTTGCCCACGGTGGCGCTGCCGGTGCCGCTTTCAATGTACCAGACCACCAGGTTGGTCACGTCAACCGGCTCTTCCTTGCCCTCAACCATCGCCATCGCGGTCAGCTGCATGGCGGAACGGGCGAAGGGCTGCTCGTTGCCGACGACGGCGTCAATGGCCTCCTCGGTGATGACCAGCCATGGGTCAACGCCCGCCGGCGGCTCCAACTCCATAGAGACGATATCGGTGATGCCCTCATAGGAAAGCGTGTTGAAGGAAAGCTGGCCGTCATTGCCGTCCTTGTCCACCGGAACTGCGCGGAAGTACCACACCCCTTCAATGGGGTCGGTCTGGAAGCTGTACTGCAGCGGGCCGTCGGTCGGCCCCGGACTGGGGTTAACCTCACTGCGGGCAATTGTTGGGTCTTCCGGCGTCGGGTCGTTCGCGTACAGGCTGAAATCGCCGGTCGGCCCCTCGCGCACTTCCACGTCGTAGCCCACCAGGTTCTGCTGGAAATGCACGGCTATCGGCGTGATGTCGGATATCTTCACCGAGCCGTCGTTGTCGTAGTCCGCCAGCAGAATGGCGTTGTTCTGCTCTTCGGTCGCTCCGCTGCCAACCTCGCGGCTGAAATTAACCGCAATAGGCGTGATGTCGGCGATGTTCACCGTGCCGTTGTTGTCACCGTCGCCGCGGTTCAGCTCGGACCATTCAATGGTCACGACGTTGTTGGCGTCAATGCTGCCGGTGAGGATGACCGCGTTCTCCGAGCCCTGCGGCGCCTTGCAGACGCTCTTGGAGACCGCGGCCGGGCCCGGGGCGAACTCCACCTTGAACAGCTCCGCGTCGCCGTACACGCCTTCGCGCACATCGCCATTAATGATCGCCGCGCCCATATGCACCGCGCCGCCGCGCACCAGCACCAGCGACAACGCATCGTCCTCGCCCAGCCCGCCGGCATACTCGGCGAACTGCACATGCAGCTCCGCCGTGGGGTACAGCAGCTCTACGGCGCAGGCTTTGAGGTCCTGCGCGCCGCGGGCCATCACGCTGACGCTGTAGCCGCCGGTCGCCGGATTGAACGAGTGCTCCACCACGAACGGAGTGACCCCGCCGACGAAGACGCTGCCCACGTCGCTGAGGACGAAGGAGGGCGATTTCGCGCTGGGGGCCGTGTCCGGCGTGCTGGTAACCGCGCCGTTGCCGGTGCAGCCCGCGATGAGTAATGCCGTCAGAATAAACGCAACGCTGGTGAGCCTTTTCATGGATTAAACCCCGACCCGATAATCAGATTCAATCACACTATTTTACCACGAAACGCGCCTTCTCAGGCACGCGCGCGTCTGGGCGGGGCGGGGCTATGTATCCTCCAACTGGGCAGCGTTATCTCAACAGGGCGATATCCGTGCGGAAGTGGGCGCCGGTGAAGTGGAGGTTGCCCACGGCCTCGTAGGCCAGGCGCCGCGCCTCGGAGAGGTCACCGCCACGCGCGGTGACCGCGAGAACGCGGCCGCCGGTGGCCAACAGCACCTCGCGCTCTTCGCCGCCAACCTGCTCTGTCGAATGGCTCACGCCCGCGAAGAATACGTTCACGCGGGGAAGCTGGCGGTAGATGGAGCCGTTGGTGTACGGATGCGCGGGCTCGTTGAAGCGGTCAATGCGCTCCAGGCCTTCAATCGGCGCGGGCTCGGACTTGCCATACGGGTAGTTGGCGGTCGCCATCACCACGGTCACGGTGGCTTCACCGCTGAAGGAGCACTTGATACGGTCGAGCGTTCGGCTTTCCGCCGCCGCCAACACATCCAGCAGGTCGCACTGCAGCAGGGGCAGCATCGCCTGCGCTTCCGGGTCGCCGAAGCGCACGTTGAACTCAAGCAGCTTCAGCCCATCGGCGGTGACCATCACTCCGAAGTACACTACGCCGCGGTAGTCAAGTCCGTCCTTACGGCAGCCCTCCACGAACGGCTGGAGGATGCGCTCGTTCCACTCCTGCATCACCTCGGGAGTCGCGTAGGGCGAGGGGCACATGCAGCCCATGCCGCCCGTGTTGGGGCCCTCGTTGCCGTCCAGCAGGCGCTTGTAATCGGAGCAGGTGGGGAAGGGAAACGCGGTTTCGCCGTCAAACAGGCAGAAGAACGAGATCTCCGGGCCCTCCAGGTACTCTTCAATGAGCGCTTTGCGGCCGGCACCGGAGTGCTTGCCTTCCACCATCAACTCGTGCAGCGCTTTCTCCGCTTCGCCCAACTCGCGGCAGATTATCACTCCCTTGCCCGCGGCCAGGCCGTCGGCCTTGATGACCACCGGCGCGCCGACTTCGGCGAGATAAGCCTTGGCCTGCTCGTAGCCGGTGAAGACCTCCGCGCGGCCGGTGGGCAGCCCGTGGCGCCGCATAAACTCCTTGGCAAAGCTCTTTTCCGCTTCCAGCCGAGCGGCTTCGCGGCTGGGGCCAAACACGCGCAGGCCCTTGGCGCGGAAAGTATCCACGATGCCCGCTGCCAGCGGTGCCTCGGGGCCGACCACGGTGAGCGTGATGTTCTCGCGCTGGGCCAGCGCCAGCAGGCCGTCAATATCCCCGGCCCCGACCTCGCCGTAAAGAACGCGGTCGCGGCCGAACGGATCCTGCACGCCGTAGTTCGGCGGCGTTATCACCAGCCGGGTCACCTTGGGAGAAACGAGAAGCGAGCTTGCCAGCGCACACTCGCGTCCACCATTGCCGATTACCAGAACTCGCAAAGACAATACCTCCGCATTATCCGGGGAATCCCTTTACCCAAAGTCAACGGACACATCCTCACCCGTGTACGGCTCAAACCGCAAGTACGGAAGAAGATAGGTTAGCATCACGAAGGCCGTCGGGCCATTGCGGTGCTTGGCGATGTTGATCTCCACCTTGGAGCCCAAAGGGGTGCCGAAGGTCTCGCCCTTCTGCTTCTCGTAGTAATCCTCGCGGTACATCAGCATCACCACGTCCGCGTCCTGCTCAATGCTGCCGCTTTCGCGCAGGTCGGAGAGGATGGGCCGCCGGGACTGGCGGTGCTCCACCTGGCGCGAAAGCTGGGAGCACGCGATGATGGGGATATTCAGCTCGCGGGCAATCTGTTTGAGCCCGCGCGAAATCTCCGAAACTTCCTGCACCCGGCCCAGATCGCTGCCCGGGCGCATGCCCTCCATCAGCTGGAGGTAGTCCAGCATGATTATGTCAACCTTCTGCTGGCTGAACAACCGCCGGCAGCGGTTGCGCAGGGCGCGGATGTTCAGCGTGGAAGTGTCATCAATGTAGATTGGCAGGTTCGCCAGATCCTGGTACGCATCGGACAGCCGCGTGAGTTCACTCTCGCTGAAGTCGCCCTGGTCAATGCGGTCGGAGGGAATCTGGGTGGACATTGCCAGCAGGCGCATCGCCAGCTGCTCCTTGCCCATTTCCAGAGAGAAGATGCCCACGCGCTTCCCCGCTTGCGCCATCCTGTAGGCGAAGTTCATCACCAGCGCCGTTTTACCCACGCCGGGGCGCGCGGCGACGATGACAAGGTCGCCTTTCTTCAGGCCGCCCAGCACCTTGTCCAGGTCGCGATAGCCGGTGGGGATGCCGCGCGACTTCTTGAGAGTGGTGCGGACCGTGCCGTCCGGGTCGGTGATCTCCTGGGTCTCATAGCTGTCCAGGAAGTTGCGGATGGCCGAGTCAAGGTCGGCGAAACGGCCGCCCGCCATCCCCTGGTCAATCTGGAGTATCTTGCGCTCAGCGGCGTCCAGCAGCTCCTGCACGTCCTGCCCCTGCTCGTAGGCGCGCTTGATGATATCGTTGCACTGGGAAATGAGACTGCGCAGCAGGTACTTCTCGTGCAGCAGCAGGGAGTGGGTCTCTATCGCGCTGGCGTTGGGCACGGCGGCCAGCAGCTGGTAGACGAAGCTCTCGCCGCCCGCGAGGTCCAGGCGCTCGCGGTTTCTGAGCTCCGCGATGACGGATAGCGGGTCGGGGGGAACGCCCTTGCGGTGGAGGACGACGCAGGCTTCCCAGATGACCGCATGGGGTTCGTAGTAGAAACTCTCGCGGGTGAGGTACTCCAGCGCAACCGGCATTGCTTCCTGCGGATCTTGCAGGACGGCCGACAGCGCCGCTTCCTCCAGCTCCTGGGAGTGCGGGGCTATCCTCCTTACGAACTCAATGTTATCCGGTTGTACGTCCAAGACCCTCTAAACCTACAGTAACATAGATGCGACACGAATCCAGCGCACCGGCAGCAATGCGTAGCCGCAAGAAACCGTGTGTTTGGGAAAAAGAGCCCCTTGGTACCGGAAGGTTTTTGGAACTCCCCCTGCCGACTTGCATTCTAGATTCATCCCTCTGCGCTGACAAGGGGTTTGGCGGTTAAGTCCGCTGAACATTGCGCCAACTGCTATCGGAAGGTCGTCAACGCGAATGGCTGACGCGTTCTCTTGGTAGGAGTTTTAACCGCAAATGTGCCGAGTCCGCGCTGGTGGCGGAAGCGTGGATGCGGCCGCCGAGCACAATCGTAAAATCGCGGGGGGATGAGAGAAGTCACTACTCAATCCACGGTAGTCTGCAGTGGCGCACTCTTGCGCGGGAAGTACCAGCGGAACACCGGCGGCATG
>CAZKNJ010000032.1:0-5247 GCA_964554185.1 uncultured Planctomycetales bacterium
TTGCTGTGGAACCTGCTCAACTGGATTGACCCGGAGATTCTCATCATAACGAGCGGCGGCCCCGGCGCGGACCCGGTTGTCCCCTGGGACGGCCCGGTGGACATCGCCGATGTCTATGCCTGGCTATATGCCGCTGACGGTTCTGAGATTGCCGGCGGCGACGGCGATACTCTCGCTGACCGCGCGGTTGTGTCCGTAATCAGCGACCCGAAGCAAATCTGGTTTGAGTGCGTGGCGCGCGCGGCGGCCGGCATTGACCTGGTGTATGAGTGGGAGTTTGAGCCCAGCGCGGGCTACGGCATCTGGACGAAGTACACCTCGCACTCTTACATCGGCGGCATCGACCCGGACGGCGGCGGCCCCGGCGTCGAGGGCGACCCATTCCCGGTGAACGTCCGCGTGTATAACTCCATGTACACCTATGGCACGGCACCGCCTGATTCCCGCGACTTCGACTCGGTGCTGGTAGAGGTCCACGGAGCGCTTCCGGTGGACATCAGCGACAACGGGACATCGTTCGCCGGCAGCTATCAGCCGGACGAAGTCACCGGCGACGTCACGGTCCAGCTCAAGTTCAAGATTGAGAACGGCGCGCCGCCGTACGACTCGGTGTGGGTGGACTACGATTATGACTTCATGTCCTTCCAGAACCGGGTGGAGATAACCCCGACCCCGGGCCAGGGCAACTACACCTACAATCTGGTCATCCCCGATGCGGAGTACAAGGAGTACTACATCGCCGTCCGCGTGACCGACAGCGACGCGCCGAATGTCACCGACACTTACGCGTGGATGACCCCGGTGGTCATCGCCGTGCCGATGGTTTTGGTCTGGGACAGTGTCACAACGGAAGCCAAGGACGCCCTGATCGGCGACCTAGCCACCATCGGTCTGGGCTACACCGAGTTCAATGCCTCGTCGATCACGGCGGCCGACGTCGCAGGAGCGGCCCTTGTCATCTGGCACATGCAGGACCGTCGCGGTACCGACTACCCGTCAACCTTGACGGCGTCGCAGAAGGCCATCCTCACCAACTACTGGGATGACGGCGGCAGCACGATCGTTATGATGAGCTGCGAGTCTTACTATAACCTCGGCGGCTACGAAGATGACCCCTGGTTGAGGGATTACTGGGGAGTTGACCTGAACAACTGGAACTATCCTTACACCTACTTCTACTCCTACTGGGCTTACTGGAACCTGTTCTTTGACAACTGCCCGACCTACAATGGCGTTGCCAGCGGCCCCGGCGGTACGGTAAGCAACATCAACTACGGCAAGGGCGGCTATCCGGAGCATATGTTGTACATATACACTGGAGGAGGCGCTCCGCCAGCCTCTCAGCTGCTCATTGGCAACGGTGAATACCAGATGTACGGCTACTACAACACCTGGTACTCGACGACCGTTGGCGGCGGCACGAATGTTGTCTACGGCAATCCGTGGAACAGTACCAACGACGCATCAATGACAGGCACCCGCTCCGGCCTGCTACGCAACCTGGTTGAGATTGCCAATCCTGATTTGATGTAACGAGGCACCTCGCTCTTCAGCATACCGGGGGCTCCCGCTCCTACGGGGGCCCCCTTTGCTTTAAGCGGCGAATGGGCACGTCCCGGCGGGGGTATAATGGCGGTCGTGTCCCGCGCGGTGGAACAGACGGAGTTTGTGCTGGAAGCGGAGTTCCAGCCCACCGGCGACCAGCCGGAAGCGATAGCGCGGATGATTGAGGGGTTGCAGCGCGGCGACCGCTTCCAGACGCTGCTGGGCGCCACCGGCACCGGCAAGACCTTCGCCGTGGCAAATGTCGTCGCGGCGGTGCAGCGCCCCACGCTCGTGCTCTGCCATAACAAGACGCTGGCGGCGCAGCTCTGCGCCGAGTACCGCCGGTTCTTCCCGCGCAACGCGGTGGAGTACTTCGTCAGCTACTACGATTACTACCAGCCGGAGGCCTACGTCCCCACCTCTGACACCTACATTGAGAAGGATGCGCAAATCAATGAGGAGATAGACCGCCTGCGCCACGCCGCCACCGAGGCGCTGCTGACCCGGCGCGACGTGCTGGTGGTGGCGTCGGTGTCCTGCATCTTCGGCTTGGGCTCGCCGGAGGACTACGAGAAGCTGTCGCTGCACCTCGCCCTGGGCGACCGCCTCACCCGCACCCAGCTCATCCGCCGGCTGGTGGACATGCAATACATGCGCAACGAGTTTGAGCTGGTGCGCGGGTCGTTCCGGTTCAAGGGCGACGTCTGCGAGATCTATGCGGCGGACATGGAACGCATCACGCGGCTGGAGTTCTTTGACGACGCGCTGGAGCGCATCATCGAGCTGAATCCCGTGACCGGCCGGGTGGAGGAGGACAAGCAGCATATGTTCCTCTTCCCCGCGTCGCATTACGTGCTGCTGCCGGAGAAGCGCAAGATTGCGATTGACAGCATCCGCGCGGAACTGAAGGAGCGCCTCGAGTTCTTCCAGCGCGAGGGCAAACTGCTGGAGTATCAGCGGCTGAAGGAGCGCACAAACTACGACCTGGAGATGATCGAGCACTTCGGCTACTGCAAGGGCATCGAGAACTACTCGCGCCACTTTGAAGGGCGTGCCGCGGGCGACGTGCCCAGCAACCTGCTGGAGTACTTCCCGCCGGACTTCCTGATGGTGGTGGACGAAAGCCACGTGACGCTGCCGCAGCTTCGCGGGATGTATAACGGCGACCGCTCACGCAAGGAGACGCTGGTGGAGTACGGCTTCCGCCTGCCCTCGGCGCTGGACAACCGCCCGCTCAAGTTCGAGGAGTGGGAGCAACTGGTGGGCCAGGTGCTGTTCACCACCGCCACGCCGGGGCCCTACGAGCTGGCGAATTCCGCGCAGATCGTGGAGCAGGTCATCCGTCCCACCGGGCTGGTGGACCCCGGGATCAAGCTGCTGCCCTCGCGCAACCAGATTGACGCGCTGGTGAACGAGCTGCGCAAGCGCGTGGAGGTGGGCGAGCGCGCGCTGGTGACCACGCTGACCAAGCGGATGGCCGAGTCGCTGGCGCAGTACCTGGCGGACGAGGGGTTCAAGGTGCACTACCTGCACTCGGACGTGGAGACGGTGGAGCGCATCCGCATTCTCAAGGACTTGCGGCTGGGCACCTACGACGTGCTGGTGGGCATCAACCTGCTGCGCGAGGGGCTTGATTTGCCGGAGGTGTCGCTGGTGGCGATACTGGACGCCGACAAGGAGGGATTCCTGCGCTCCAGCAAGTCGCTCATCCAGATAATCGGCCGCGCGGCGCGCAACGTGCACGGGCAGGTGCTGCTGTTCGCCGACAAGCTGACCGGCGCCATCAAGGAAGCGGTGGACGAGACCAACCGCCGGCGCAAGAAGCAATTGGCCTACAACGAGAAGCACGGCATCACCCCGCGCACGATTGAGAAGGAGATCAAGGACATCACCGACGAGCTGCTGCAGAGCGGGCTGAACGTGCTCAAGGGCCGCGGGCGGCGCGAAATGGAGTATGGCGAGACGGAGGAGGCGGAGTACTACGCGCGCTACGCCGAGGTGATGGAAAGCGTGCTGGCGAGCGGCGAGCCGGACGAGCAGGTGAAGCGCAGTCTGGGCAAGGGGCAGGGCACGCTGCTTACGCCCGGCGCGCTCGTGATGTCGCTGGACCAGCTTTCGGTGCGCGTCACCGAGCTGGAGGCGAAGATGAAGCGCCTGGCGGAGCTGCTGGAGTTTGAGAAGGCGGCGGTGCTGCGCGACGAGATCCGCGACCTCAACGCCATCGTCAAGAAGCGCCTGCGCGACCACTCCGAGCGCCTGTTCGCGGATAAAGTGAAATAGATCGTTGACGGTAGCGCGGGCGCTTGCCCGCCTATGGAGGGTCCCGCCCGTGATGCAAGTGAAAGCCAGACAAGGGTACGCCGGGCTGACTAGCCCGGCCAAGGTGCGGATCAAACAGCCTGCTGCGGGGCTGGTCAGCCCCGCCTACCCAAAGCGGTTAGAAAACCGCGACTCCTCGCAAAACGGTGGGCTTGACAAACCAGCGTAATATAGCTATATTGTTAATTACCGAAATGAAGGGCGGCACGGCTGGACAATTGAAGTCGCGGAAAGCTCGGGCGGGAAGCGCCGTCAAGCGCGCGGGAGACGCCAGTGAACTCGCGAAGGTGGGCAAGGCGCTCGCCAGTGAGCAGCGGGTGCTCATCCTGCAATTGCTCTCGCGAGCGTTCACCATTCTCATCGCGTCGATGAGCGCTGTCGCACTGGCATTCCATGTGATTGCGGCGGAGCGTACGCCCATTTATGTAGTCGTCACTGACAATAATGGCGAGATAGTCACCGAAGGCGAAGACAGCTTCGGCGATGGGTGGGGTGTTCTTTCGTGCATTTCTCCCGACGGTGATTACATAGACCTGGCCCCGGGAAGCTGGCAGTTGGCGCTGAAACCGAGCGGCACGACTAACTGCAATCCAACACCTGTCGAGCCAGTCGGTGACTTCTTCGGTGTTACCTTTGCTGACGGGTCCGCCGCGGTCCTTAGGCTACCGACTGGGTCCGCTAGAGACATCGCGCGTGCCGAAGCCAGATACAAAGACCGTACGTATCACTTCAACCCGATAACCGAGGTTGAAGCGGCGAGGATACAACTGGAGGGGTTGCCGTGGCCGGAGCTCTCCAATAAGCCACCGGTGGACATCCTTGTCAGTAGGGCAGACTGCACGTCGCTCATCGCCTACACGGATGGAGAAGGTCAGAAGGAGGCCTTGGTCTTTGCGGCTGAAGCTGTTACGGGGCTTCTGGAGGCCTACCGCAATGTGCATGGCGAGTATCCAGAGGTCCTGTGTGAACTATGCACGGGTGACAAGAGGGTCATCAGGGCCGGGCCACGCAATCCCTACGATTACGGCAAGACGGTTGCCAAGTCTGTAGTGTCCTTTCCACGGCCAAAAGGACATGTCCGGTACTACCCACAAGAGGTGGGAGAAAGGGATGCGCGGAAGGTTGTTGGCTATTGGCTAGCTGTTATAGCCGATGGCGAAGAACTCAATCCAAGCACACCTCTTCCACCCGGGTTTGAGGTGCCGTTCAGGGCAATTCGCTGGTTCGAATCACACCCGGCACCGGTTGAAGAGGTACTTCCGTAACAACGCTTGCGAGCGGATCGGCAGCGCAGTCTGTGCAACGTGGCGGTGGAGCACAAGCTCGCCCGCATGAAGGAAAAGGACGGCGACGAGGCCAAGGGTGGCGACTGCTGCCACTGAT
>CAZKNJ010000032.1:5347-21172 GCA_964554185.1 uncultured Planctomycetales bacterium
GGTGTAGGTGAGCTTGGTTTCGCCGTCGGGCTTGACCGGCACCGCGAACTCGATGGTGGTGGCGTCCTTCTTGGTGTAGTCCAGGCTGCTCTCCAGCACCTTCCAGTTGGCGTAGCCGATGTGGTGCGGCACCAGGACGGTCACGGCCTCCTTCTTGTGGTTGCGCAGCACCACTTCGTAGCTGCCGCGGAAGCCCTGCCTCAAGTCCACGTAATCGGTCTGGGTCTTCTCGCCCTTGATGTCAAAGGCGTTGCCCAGCAGCAGCCGCACCATCTCGTCCTTGGGCGTGTGGTCAATCGCGTCCTCGCCCACGAGCTGCGCCATGCCCTCGCTGTCGCGCTTGAACACGCGCACGCGCCCGGCGGGCAGCGGGATGCCGATGTCGTTCTGCTCCGAGTTCTTGAACTCGATGCGCACCTCCACCTTGTCGCCGCGCCAGTCGGGATCGTAGGTGTAGATCTTGGCCGTGGGGATGTTGGAGCCTTCCAGCAGCGAAATCTGCTTGTCCTGGTTGTTGTTGATGGTGGTGCGCCGCTCCAGCGTGTAGAGGTGGTACTCAAAGAAGGCCTCCTCGGCGAAGCCGCCCGCGCCGTTGCGCGCCATGTCCGCCTCGGCGAGCATCTTGCCGGCCACCGGCCGGGGCGCCGGCGCGCGGTGGATGTCGCCGGCGACGAGCTTCAGCCGTGCGTTCTCGTAGGCCGCGCCGCTGGAGTTGTGCATCGTCACCCATCCTTCCAGGTCGGCCAACTTCTCGCTGTCGGAGAGCATCACCACGTAATCGGCGTTCCACGACAGGCCGGTGGTGAGGTAGCTCACTTCGCCCTTGGTGGAGAAGGACTTGGGCGAATACACCTGCCACTCCAGCGTCGGCTGCAGCAGCAGTCCGCCCGGCAGGCTGGGCAGCTCCAGGTAGCCGGGCGGATTGAGCAGCACCTTGCCGCCCGCGTCAATGACGATGCCGTCGCTGACCGACAGCAGCGTGCCGCGCGTGCGCTCGCCGTTGTCGTCGATGACGGTGACGGTGGCGCCGATGTACTTCTGCAGCAGCTTGGTGCGGCTGACCAGGTCGTAGTCGTAGTTCTGCTCCAGCAGCGTGACCGCGCCGGCGAGCGGCTTGAAGTGCACGCTGGTGGTGTCAATCGCGCTGGGCACGCCGGTGAGGGTGAGGAAGTTCAGCCCCTGGGAGAAGCTGAACTCGCGCGTCTCCTTCACCAGCGCCAGGTTCTGGTTGTAGACCGTCAGCGCGACGTCATCCACCCCGCCGACCTCGGCGGCGCTCGCAATGACGCTTGCGGCGCAGAGAACCAGCAGAATGCACATCGCCTTGATAACAGTTTTCATCGTTTTCCTCCCTGGAGAATGTGATACGTAAGACTGATTTCGCGGGGAGCTGTTTCACTCCCGCACTTCCTGCGGACTAGTGCGATCATCGCAAGTCTAACATATGGGAGGGGCAGCCGCTGATTACGATTCAGCGTAAGGTGCGGCTGCCCCTGGTGTATATCATCAGCGCGGGACCGAGGGCGCCTTACTTGCTTTTGGTCCTGGTCTTGTCCGTGGTCCTTTTCTTAGCCTTTTTCTTCGGTTTCCCCTCAATCTCTTTCTTGAGTTCGTACCAGCATTTGTAGGTGTAAGTGAGCTTTGTCTCTCCATTAGCGGGGACACTCAGTGCAAACAATAAGCCTGAATCTACGACTATCTCGTAAGGGTGGCTATGTTCAATCATCGACCAATTGGCGCCGCGCTCAAGCAATTGCGGCACAGAGATCTTAATATCCTCCGGCTTCTGGTTGCGGATAACGATCTCATAGGTAGCGCGATGGCCGTTCTTGAAGTCGGTGTACGCAATGCGGCGCTTCTCACCCTTGATGTCAAAAGAGTTGCCGAGTTCCAACTCCACAAGTTCGCCCTTCGCGGTATGGTCGATTCCGTCTTCACCAACCATGTGCAGGCTTCCTTCGCGGTCGCGCTTGAAAACGCGAAAACGCCCAGCAGGTAGCGGTATCCCGAGGCCGTTTTCTTCTGTATTCTCTATTTCCAAGAAGGCGCGAACTGCCCCTTGGCCACGGAATACGTACGTCTTCCCAACCTTCACGTCTGATCCTTCAAGTAACGAGAGCTGTTTAGTCTGCGCATCGAGGATTGTAGCAGGCCGCTCAAGTGTGTAGAGGTGGTACTCAAAGAACGCTTCTTCCTCAAAACCGCGCGGGTGAGCCCTAAGAGCCTGCGCCACCTCCGCTCCCATTTCGTGCATTGGAGCGGGCGCGCGGTGGATGTCGCCGGCGACGAGCTTTAGCCGGGCGCTCTCAAAGGACGCACCGCTGTTGTTTGTCATCGTAACCCATCCTTCCAGGTCAGCGCAATCATCGTTATCGTTCAGAACAAGAATGTAGTCCGCCGACCAGGAAAGCCCAGAGGTTGTGTAGCTCACCTCGGCGCGAGTCTCCAGCGCTTTAGGGGATTTCAGCATCCACTCCAGTGTAGGGCAGAGAAGCAGCCCACCGGGCAGGCTCGGCAGCTCAAAGTAGCCGGGCGGGTTGAGCAGCACCTTGCCGCCGCAGTCAATGACGGTGCCATCCCTCACGGACAGCAGCTTGCCCTGCATACGCGAGCCGTCCTCTCCGATGACGGTGATAGTGGCGCCGATGTACTTCTGCAGCAGCTTGGCGCGGCTGACCAGGTCGTAATCGTAGTTCTGCTCCAGCAGCGTGACCTCGCCGCCGAGCGGCTTGAAGTGAACGCTCGTTGCGTCAATCCTGCTAGGGACACCGGTGAGCGTGACGTAGTTCACACCCTTTGTGAGATTAAACTTGCGTGCTTCCTTCACCAGCGCCAGATCGGCGTTGTACACTGTGACTGCTACGCTTGAGACTTCACCTGCCTCCTGCCGCAGAGTCTCTGGGCGGCGCGTAGCTGAGGACGCATCTGACTTGGTCATTATGACCCTCCTTAGAACGAGATACCACTTTAGACTACGCTCACGAGTGGTTTGTTCCTTCGGTACGGGACTTAACCAGACTTAGCAGCGTGCGGCGGACATTGTCCTTCACCCGGCCGCCCTTCACGCCGAAGTGGCGGTTGATGCGCTGGATGAACGCCGCCAGCCGCTCCTCCGCCACCGCGGGCACGGGGAAGTTGAACCAGAACGCGCCGTAGTGCCCCAGGGTCTCGCTGCGCTCGTGCTCCGGCACGAACGCCAGCGGCGGCGGTATCTCCAGCCGCGTCCAGTTGCGCAGGCAGAGAAAGTTGAACGCGCCGTCGGGCATGAACCGCCCGGTTAGCGCGTAGTCGGCCTGCGGGTGGTGTGTGAGCAGGTGCTCCAGCAGCTCGTACCACTCGCGCCCGGATTCCTGCAGTGCTTCGCGCACGAGGAGCACCCGCCCGAGCTGAACCGTGTCGTAGCCGGCGACCTTCGCCGCGTCCAGCGGCTCGCAGGAAGGGCGCATCCACACCTGCCCGGCGGCCTCGGCGGAGCCGGCGGTGGTGCAGTGCTGACGGCCGCCGCTCTCAGATAGCGGCACCGCGTAACCCTCGCTGCACAGTTTCACCGCAGTGCTGCGGAACCGCTGGAAACTGTGCTCCACCGCAGCGAAGAGCTGCTCCAGTGGGAGCGCGTTGACCCGGCGCAGGTGCTTTGGCGGCGGCGAAAGCGCGTGCATCAGGTGCGATAGCGCGTCCAGAGTCTCATCGACGCCCTCCGGCAGCGGGCGGCTCCCGTACGGGGCGTAGGCGCAGCGCACGGTGGAGTCCCGGTCGCCCAGCGCGCCCACGAGCGAGTAGGGCAGGATGCCACGCGTGATGTGGTCGCCGTAGAAGCAGCCGGGGATGTCGCTCAACACCACTTCCACTCCCGCCTGCACCATCTGCGGCACCGCGCTCAGCGTGTCCAGGTGGTGGTCAACCAGATGCAGCGTGACGTGCTCCAGTGAGGCTTTTCCCAGGCCGGAGATGGTGCGCATCGGGTCGCGCGCGTACACGGTCATATCCACAATGACGGCGTGGTTGAACTCGCCGCCGGCAGCGAGCCGGGGCAGCGTGCGCTTCCAGAACTTCCCATAGTCGCCGGTCTCGGTGTAGCCGCACACCGGTATGATATTGCTCACGTGGAGAGCGCGCAAGTGCAGGTAGGTGGCGGCCATCATCGTCAACCCGTGCGGGTCGAAATGCCCCAGCAGCAACACCGAGTCTCCCGGCCCCGGCTGGCCGTCGCGCCGGCCTACGGTGACCAGGCCGTGAAGGCCGGCCGCCAGAGCGTCATCCAGCGCGAGTCCTTCAGTCAGGCAAGTGAGCAGCACACCGTCCGAGGGATTCAACGTAACCTGCACGGACGGGTAAGGCAGCTCGCTGCCGTTAGAGCCCGCAAACACAGCGAAGGCGGTCTCAACCGCCGCCAGCCACTTCGCGCACCGCTCGCCCTCGCCTGCAATCAACTCGCCGGAGCGCAGGGCATCCCACTTGCCGCGTAGACGCAATGGCAGCGCGCTGCGTACTTCGCCCAACTCCGGTGCCAACAAATGGAAGAAGGGGTAGGCTATGCGGGCGCGCTCCAGCGCCTCGCTTCCGATGTTGAGGGCGGCGGCCAGCGGCAGTGCCAGTTCGGCGGCTTTGGCGCCACGCAGGGATTGTTCCTGTGTTATTGCGCCCGTGCGGGACTTCAGCGCGCGGTCAAGGTCAAGCAGGACACCTGCGAGGGAGAGATGCACGCACCTATTCTACCGCAGCCGCCTCGGGCTCGGGCCGTCTGCTGCCCAATCCTTCGATCAGCGAGTACACCACCGGTATCACTACCAGCGTCAACGGCGTAGAGAAGAGCATTCCGCCGATGACGGCGACGGCAAGCGGGCTGCGCATGTCGGCGCCCTCGCTGAGGCTGAATGCTGTCGGGAGCAGCGCCAGGATCGTGGTGAAGCTCGTCATCAGGATGGGGCGCATTCGGCGCACGCCGGCGGTAACCAGTGCGTCCGCCACGCTCGCGCCTTTATCGCGCGCCTGGTTGGCGAAGTCAACTAGCAGAATGCCGTTCTTTGTTACTAGGCCGATGAGCATGACGATTCCAAGGAAGGTCATCAGGTTCAGCGACTTGCCGGTGGCAATCATCGTGAGTATCGTGCCGGTCGTCGCCAGCGGCACGGTCATCATAATCGTAAAGGGGTGCTTGTACGAGTTGAACTGGCTGGCGAGAACCATATAGGTGAAGATAATGCCCAGCATAATCGCCAGGAAGAACTGCTGGAACATCTCGCCGACCATCTGCGATTCGCCAATAGCGGTGACTTGCGTGGTGGGAGGAACGATGTTCTCCTTCTTCATCTGCGCCTGCCAGGCGGCAACGATGGAGCCGCCGCCAACGCCCTGCGTCACGTCGCAGTAAACATCAATAGAGCGGATTTTATTCAGGTGTTGGATTACCGACGGCCCTTGCCCCAGCTGCATATCGGCTATTGAATCCAGCGCGATTGACCGCTCCAGCTTGGATGAATAGACCGTCAGCGACTTCACCGACTGAAGATCGCGCCTAAGCCCTTCAGGAAAAACCAGAGTGATGTCGTATTCCTCGCCGCCCTCCCGGTAGCTGCTAAACTGCTCTCCATTGTAGAGGATGCGCATATACTGGCCGAGCTGAGCGGGCGTGATACCTAGCTGCGCCATCTTCTGCAGGTTCGGGATGACGCGCATTTCCAGCTTGCCCGGCCGCTCGGAGTTGTCTACGTTCACTGCACCGGGTATTTTCGCCAGCATTTCCTGCGCCCTGGACGTCACGCTGCGCAGGCGTTCGTAATCGGTATCGGCGAAGGTGAGTTGAACTGAGTGTTGCGAAGGGCCTTCGCCCTCGGAAGCGGCAGTAATCTTCGCGCCGGGAATATCGACGAACATCGCGCGAGTGCTCTCAACCAAGTCAAACGAAGTGTTGCGGTAAGGAACCGGGATGATGCCCCACCAGCGCCAGTGGACTCTGCGCAGTTTCTTATCCATCATCACGGCCATTACCGAGGCGGTGTTAGACTGCGAGGCGCCAGCGGTAAGCCGGCCGCCACTGGACGAGCCAACGAGGGAGACGACGCTCTCGACTTCCGGAAGCTCCTTCACCCTGGTTTCCACTTTGCGCACGATCGCGTCGGTAGAGTCGAAATCGGCTTCAACGGGCAGCTCAATGCTGATGGAGAACGTCCCCTGGTCCGAAGGTGGCAGGAAGCCTACTTGCACGAGTTTCAGCAACGGAATAGTGAGAAGGAAGAAACCAGCAGCTATGGCTACAACCATGGCGCGCCGGCGCAGGGCCGCGCGCAAGAAGCCCTCATACCGCTCTTCCAGCAGGAGATACGCTTTGAGGAAACCGAGGTGAATCGGGTTGAACAGCCGTGAGAAGAAATCAATAATGCGCAGGAAGACCCCCCGCTCGCCCTCATGGTGGGCGGCTGACGTGAAATGGTAGAAGATGAGCGGGATAAGCACGAGCGAGACAACCAGCGAGATGGCGACCGCTGCCGCAACTGTGACGCCAAACTCCTTGAAGAACTGGCCGATCATGCCGGTCATAAAGCCGATGGGCAGGAATACGGCGATGAGCGTTGAGGTCGCAGCGAGCACTGCCAGGGCGACTTCAGCTATGCCCTGTACCGTTGCCTTCTCACGATCCCCGGTCTGTTCGTAGACTTTCAGCAGGTTTTCCTGCACCACAATTGCATCATCAACGACCAGACCGACAGCGACCGCGAGCGCGAGCATGCTGATGAAGTTGAGAGTGAAGCCGGAGAAGTTGATCACTGAGTAAGCAGCGATAATGGAAACGAGAATGGATATTGTTATCGGAATCGTGTGGCGCATCTTGCCGACGAAGAGCCATACGGAGAAGCTCGCAAGTATCGCGCCAAGGATGATGCTGAATTGGATATCCTCGAGGGCGCTTACGACATAACGCGAATAATCGGAGGTCAATAGGATCGTGATGCCTGGTGGCATCTGGCTCTTGAGCACCTCCACCTTGTGCTTGGCGCCTTCGGCGGTTGTGACGGTATCGGCATCGCTGCGCTGGACAATCTGCAGGTTGACTGAGCTCTTGCCGTTCAAACGTGCGGCTACGGTCTGCTCTTTCTGGCTGTCTGATATCGTCGCGATATCGCCCAGGCGCACGGTCATACTGTCGCTGGAGAAAACTACCGTCTTGCGTATGTCCTCTACGCTCTGGAACTCGCTGGGTTGGCGCAGAACATACTCCAAGCCGCCTTGCCTAATGGTCCCCGCTGGTATGTTGACATTGGTCGCCAGCAGCATCTGGCCGACCAGCGACGGATTCAGCCCATAAGCGTTCATCCGCGCGGGGTCCAGGACTACGCGAATCTCGCGCTCAAGCCCGCCTTGGATGGAAACGCTCGCGACGCCGCTTACTTGCTGCAAGCTGTCAACAACCTGCGTGCGAACGTAATCCCGCAGCTCACGCTCGCCCATCGTGTCCGAAGAAAGAGTATAGGTCATTATCGGCATCGCATTCAGGTCAACTTTGCCAATAATCGGATCATCAACGGTGTCAGGAAGGTCTGCTCGCGCCAGCGCTACTTTATCGCGCACATCCTGCGCTGCGGTTTCCACGTCCTTTCCCGAAACGAACTTTATGACGACGACGCTCACGCTTTCCATAGAGTAAGAAGTCAGCGTGTCTATGCCTTCAACGACCGCAACGCGGTCTTCAATCTTCTTTGTGATTTCGGTCGCAATAACGTCCGGGCTGGCGCCGGGGTAGGTGGTCATCACCGTAATGTACGGGATTTTCACCTTGGGCATCATGTTCAGCCCGAGTTTGGAGCAGGAGACCATACCGACGACAACGAAGAACGCCATCAACATGACGACAAACACCGGCCGGCGTATGGATATCTGGGCAATGTTCATTAGTTACTCCAGCGGTTGGTGATTCTGCGAGTTGGTGGGACTATCAGCACTAGCAGCCGTGTTCACCAGCGAGCCTTCACTTACATAGTTTTGGCCGGCGATGATAACCTCTTCGCCACCAATTAGCGGCGAGAGAATCTCTACGCTGATGCCGTTGCGCAACCCAACTGCCACCTCTACTTTCTTCGCTTTCTCGCCTTCAATCACAAAGATGTAAGGCTTATCGGTAGCTGCGCCTAGGAGCGCCTTGGCCGGTAAGACGACCTTGCCTTCGTCAAGCACCCATTCCAGCGTCACATCCGCGAATTCCTGCGGGCGCGCGCCGGTGCCTTCGGGCAGTGCAAGCTCAACTTTGAACAACCGTGTCTTTGGGTCAGCAGCGGGTACGACCCGAAAGACCAATGCCTTGATGGGATCGGCAACGCCGGCAAGCTTGATGCTGGCTTCCTGGCCGGGTGTGAAGTTGCCTATCTTCTCTACGGGCGCAAAGATCTCAACTTTCAGGCCCGTTTCGCCCACGATTTGGTATGCGGGCATTCCCGTAGCGATGAAATCACCCTCGCTTAGCATGCGCGATATGACTGTGCCGGAGAATGGCGCGGTGATACGCGTATAGCCCAGGTTTGTTTGAGCGAGTGTCGCCTGCGCACCGGCTTGCTCTACAGCAAGCTGGAGAACCTTGCGGTCTTCAGCGCGCGCGCCGGTCTGCGCAATGCGCAGATTTTCCTTGGCAGCGGTAAACTGCGCCTTGGCGGTCTCATATTGAAGCTGTGCGCCTTCAAGCACGGCCTTACTAATGACGCCTTCGTCAAACAGGTTCTTATTGCGCTCATAGTTCCGGAAGGCGGTTTCGGCGGCGAGCTGCGCAGCGGCGTAGTTCGCCTTTGCCTGCGCTATCTGCTCAGGGCGTGCCGAAGATGCAGATGCGAGGTTCAGCTTCGCCATCTCGTAAGCCGATCTGGCGATTGTCGCCTGTTGCGCGTAGACCGTATCGTCAATGATGGCGAGCACTTCTCCCGCCTTAACTTCCGCGCCGATATCCACCAGCACTTGCTTAATGGTCCCTGCCGCCTGGGCTGAGACTATAGCGTCCAAGTCCGAGGTTACGGTGCCGGTGTAGGTGTATGCCTCCTTGAAAGGCTGCACGGCGGCCTTTACGCTTTCCACAGCAACCGGGGATGTTTCTTCCACCTTCCTGCTAAACTTGGCGCGGGCGGTAATGAACAGGCCCGACGCAAGCAGCGCTACGAACAGCAGCAGTGCGGCGATTATGACGATTACAGCAGGGTTAGTTTTTCTCATCGTTGATAATCCTGGCCGTGATGGCGCTAAGGTCTGAGGTCGTTGTCGGCAAATATAAGTCCGCGTCGCCGATGCCCAGCGCAGCGAGCAAGTCCTGGTAACGCGCCACGATGGCCATGCGCTTGTCAAACTCGTTGAGCTTCGCGCCCAGATAGGCGGCGCGTGCACCCACCAGGTCGGCGTTGGTTACCACGCCTTCGTTGTAGCCGAGCCGCGCCATGCGCTGCGCTTCCTCCGCCGCCGCCAGCGTGTCCTGCGCAGTCGTGTGTCCTTGAACCGCCGCCTCCAGGTTGCTGACCGCGTCAACCATGCTCAAGCGGAACGCCTGCCGGTACTGCGCCAGCTGCACGCGGGCGGCGTCGGCTTGCGCGGCGAAGCTCTTCTGGGTACCGGCGGTCTTGCCGCTGTCCCACAGGTTCATCACGCCGCTGATGCCGAAGGACCAGGAGTCGCGCGCCTGGAAGCTGCTGCCGGTTTGCTGCTGGTAGCCGGCGGTCAGCGAGAACTGCGGCGCGCGGCGGTAACCCAGCATCTGGTAGTCGTAGACCGATATCATGTTGTCCAGCGAGTGGTACTGCGGCGTCTTCTCGACGAAGGTCTGGGAAAGCCCCTCGGGATCGAGCCGCGGCAGCACTTCATCCGCCAGTATCCCCACCGCGCGGTCCAGCTTCTCGGCGTATGCGACTTCAACTTCCATCCCCTGGAAGTAATCCTCGGGGACCACTCCCAGCGTGAGATACAGCCCGGAGCGTGCCAGTTCCTTGCCGTTGCGCGCCTTGATGAGCGCTTCTTCCGCCAGCGACGCTTCCACCTCCGCCTGCATCACCTGGAAGCGCGGCACCATTCCCTGCTCGTACTTGAGCCGGGCGTTGCGCAACTGCTCCTGCCCCAGCGCCACTCCCTCCTCCGCCACTTCCACGGCGTTCTGCGCCGTCAGGCAGGCGATGTAGGCGCGGAAAGCGGCGGTGATGACTTCCGCCCGCTTGGCGTCCACCGCGGCCTTGGCGGCCTGGTATCCCGCCCAGGCTGCACGCTTGCCATACCCGAGGTTGCCCAAGGGAGCAATCGGGTAGGAGGCGCGGGCGCCCAGTGAGGAGGTGGTCTCCTTCTGGAACGTCATCTCCGGTGAATTGGATCCGGTGGAGATGCCCTTAAGCGGGCCGGCGCGGTTGATGCTGCTGGAAAGGTCAATGGACAGCCCCGCCATTCCCGTGTACTTCACATACTCGAAGTACGCGCTTTCCGCCTGCTTCTCAGCGATGCGCAGACCGTAGCTGTTGGCCAGCGCCAGCGCGATGGCTTCTTCCGCCGTCAATGTATACACCGGCGGCAGCTCGGAGGTTTCTTCCTCAACCGGCACCACTTCCTCGCTGCCGGCTTCGGCGCTGAGAGATGCGACGGTGGCAGTGCTTACCGTGTCGGCAGAAGCCGGGCGCTTGACCTCGATAGAATCGTCCGCCGCCGCTATGCCGCCGCCCAGCGCTGCGAGCAACGCAACCAGCACTAACAAGTGAATCCGTGGTTTAGCCTGCATGGCTTGCCTCCCCTCCGATGAGAGCCGCATTCACGATGCTCTCAAAGGCGTTCAAATACTCCTTTGGATCGGGCATGAAGTCGCGGAAAAGCTGCCGCTGCAACACGTAGCCGATAATGCCACCGGTGAGCGCCAAGGCGGCCGCCAGTGGCGAGAAAGGCGGCACGCGCCCGGACGCCGCGAAATGCTCGGCGATGATTTCCTCGTAGAACTTCACGTGCGCGAACTTCGCCTTGAAGAGCTTCTTTTTCTGCGCAGCGGTTAGCTTCAGCATGCCCTCGTCGATTATGACGTTAGGCATGCGCTCCACGATATTGGCGAAGTGGATACGCAAGGCCGTTTGCAGCTTTTCCCAGGTGCCTGTCATGTTGCTTACCTCGCGGCGAACCGCCTCAAGCGTCTCGTCAGATTTCTGCACGACCATCTCCACAAACACGTCTTCCTTGCTCTTGAAGTAGAGGTAGACCGTGCCCTTGGCCACGCCCGCGCGGTGGGCGATGTCGTCCACGGTGGCGCTCATTATGCCCTTGTCGCGGATTACCGCCGCTGCGGCGTCCAGGATGGCCGCCCGTTTGTCCGTTGCGACTTCCATTACCGCTTCCTCCCGGCAGCCAGTTGTATGGTGGCGCTGACTGACCGGTCAGTTTTACCGCGCGATGGGGGTGTTGTCAAGGGATTCAGGTGGGGAAAAGCGGATTCTCATGCGCCAAGACCAATTGTTGAAGCCGCCAAGGAAGTGAAGCGAAGACCGATTTGGGGCTATAATCCACATCCTTGGCTGATGGCCGAAAAACCCGTGCGCGGTGCCACTTCACCGGCATCGTGCAGGGCGTGGGCTTCCGCCCCACGCTGCACCGCCTGGCCACCGAGCTGGGGCTGGCTGGCTGGGTGCTGAACACCACCACCGGCGTCATCTGCGAGGTGGAGGGCCCGGAGGAGCGGTGCCGCGAGTTTTTCAGCCGGATGCACGACGAGGCGCCGCCGCTTTCGCGCATTACCTCCAGTTTCCTGGAACTGCTGCCGCCGGTGGGATTCAGCGGCTTCCACATCCGCGCGAGCGAGGAGGAGGAGGGCGAGATTACGCTGATTTCGCCGGACACCGCCATCTGCGCCGACTGCGCCCGCGAACTGCTGGACCCGGACGACCGCCGCTACCGTTACCCCTTCATCAACTGCACCAACTGCGGCCCGCGCTACTCCATCATTGAGTCGCTGCCCTACGACCGTCCCAACACGACGATGCGCGCGTTCACGATGTGCGAGGATTGCCGCCGCGAGTACGAAGACCCGGAGAACCGCCGCTACCACGCGCAGCCCAACGCCTGTCACGTGTGCGGCCCGCAAGTGTGGCTGTGCGGCAAGAATGGCGGGCGCAAGGCCGAATGCGACGATGCCATTCGGCAGGCCGTGCAACTGCTCGCCGAGGGCCGCATCCTGGCGGTGAAGGGGCTTGGCGGGTTTCATCTCGCGTGCGATGCGCTGAACACGGATGCGGTGAACGAGCTCAGGAGGCGCAAGAAACGCGCGCAGTTCAAGCCGCTGGCGGTAATGGTGAAGGACTTTGCAGTCTTGCGCGACCTGGCGGTGGCCTTGGAGCCTGAGCTTTCGCTGCTGGCGTCACCCATTTCGCCCATAGCGCTCGTGGACAAGCGCGCGGATTCGCCTTACATACTGGCGCCGATGGTGGCACCGCGGACGAACCTGCTGGGAGTCATGGTGCCTTACACCCCGCTGCACCTGCTGCTGTTCAACACTGAGCGTGCTGAGCCGACGGAGAGCGGCGCGGACACGCTAGAGGTGCTGGTGATGACCTCGGCCAACCTGGCCGAGGAGCCGCTAGTGCACGGCAACGACGAAGCGCTGGAGCGGTTGGCGCACCTGGCCGACGCCTTCCTGCTGCACGACCGCCCCATTATCGCGCCGTCGGACGACAGCATCGTGCGGGTGATGGCGGGCGAGCCGCGCGTGCTGCGGCTGGGGCGTGGCTATGCGCCGTATCCGGTGGCGCTCACCCGCGATCCGCGCGAGGCCGCGCCGGAGGGCTGCACCGTGGGCTGGGGGCCGGACCTCAAGGCGACCTTTGCGCTGCAGGCGGGGCGCTTCGCGCTCATCAGCCCGCACCTGGGCGACCAGGAGACGCTGCCGGCGCAGGCGTTCCATCGCCGAACCTATGAGCACTTCCAGCGCGTCTTCCGCCAGTCGCCGGACACCATCGTCGCCGACCTGCATCCTGGCTATCACTCGCGCCAGCGGGCGCAGGTGGAAGCTAAAGCCAGCGGCGCAATGTTCACCGATATTCAGCACCATCACGCACACCTGGCGTCGGTGATGCAGGAATTTGGGCTAGACGGCGAGGTCGTTGCGCTCAGCCTGGACGGCACCGGCTACGGCACCGATGAAACCGTTTGGGGCGGTGAAGTTCTGGTTGGCGATGCTCTCGACTTTGAGCGTGTGGGAACGCTGCTTCAATTCCCTCTTCCCGGCGGCGAAGAAGCCATCCGCGAGACCTGGCGGCTGGCGCTCTCGCTGCTGCACGCAACTGACGAGAAACTGCTCAGTAATGCAGTTACCAGTTTGGAGGAAGCGCCCTTCGCCGCGGAAGCGCTGGTGGTGCAGGCGATGCTTCAGCGCCACATCAACCTGGTTCCCTGCACCTCGCTGGGCCGGCTGTTTGACGGCTTCTCCGCGCTGTTGGGCATCTGCCTGTTCGCCACTTACGAAGCGCAGGCGGCCATTGAGCTGGAAAATGCCGCGGCCATGGCCACCGGAGAAGCACGGCTGGAAATGGAGCTGGATGAACGAAACAGCCTGCTAGTGGTGGACTGGCGCCCGGCGCTGCGTGGCGTGTTGCGGGAGTTGGCCCAGGCGAAGCTCACGCCGCTGCTGCTGCCGGAGGAGTTCAGCCCGGCACGGACGGAGCTTCGGCTGTCGAAGGCCGTATGCCGGCTGGCGCGCGGATTCATCGCTACGCTCTGCCGCACTTACGCGGAAGCCGCGCAAAGAGTGGGCCAGCAGCACGGGTTGAGCCGTGTCGTCCTCAGCGGCGGCTGCTTCCAGAACAAGCTGTTGCTGGAAGGGATGAGGCAGGAGCTGCAAGCGCGCGGCTTGCAAGTCTACACGCACAGCGCGGTGCCGATGAACGACGCCGGCGTGTCGCTGGGGCAACTCGCGCACGGGCTGGCGCGCAAACGCGACTAGGACTTCGGCTTGCGCTGCTTTGCCGCGCAGGAGTGGCAGATTCCCCGTATGTGCAGCACGTGGCTCTCAGGTTTGAATCCCTGCTCGCGGCAGAGCTTGTCCTGCAGCCGTTCCAGTTCTTCGGAGGAGAACTCAATGATGCAGCCGCAGGCGTTGCAGATCATGTGGTCGTGGTGCTCCTCACCCACCGTCTTCTCGTAATGGCTAACCTGGTCGTGCAGCATCTCCTTGCGCAGAAGCCCGCAGTCCTTGAGCAGCTCCAGCGTGCGGTAGACCGAGGAGCGTGACGCCTTCGGCCCGCGGCCGGCGTTTACCATCGCCACCAAGTCCTCGGCGTTGAAGTGCGCGCGCTCGCTTCGGAGTATCGTTTCCAGGATGGCCAGCCGCTGCCGCGTCACCTTCAGCCCTTCGCGGCGCAGGTATTCAACGAACGCTTCGCGCGCGGATTGCACGGGTGAATTGTAGACAACTCCAGCGCCCGTGTCAAAAAGGTCTCAGTTGCGTGGGCACGGAGCCGTTGTATAATGGCGCGGAGCAATGGCACCCACGGCGAATCCGACCGATGAGCGCACGCAGCGCCTGCGCTCCTTCTACGAGGAGCTGAAGGCGAAGCTGCGGGCGGACAGCCTCTCCACCGACGCGGCCGACCGCATCATCTACAGCTTTGACGGCAGCAAGCAGCAGGGCTATCCCGATATCGTGGTTTCGCCGGCGGACCAGGAGGAGACCGTCATAGCGGTGGCGCTCGCGGGCAAGCACGGCATCCCCATCTTCCCGCGCGGGGCCGGTAGCGGCCTCACCGGCGGCGCGGTGCCCACCGCCGGCGGGATGCTGCTCAACCTCACACGGCTGAACCGCATCGTTGAAATAGACACCCGGAATCTCACCGCTACGGTTGAGTCGGGCGTGGTCTGCGGCGACCTGGACCGGGAGGCCGCGAAGCTCGGCCTGTTCTATCCGCCCAGCCCCGGCAGCGCCGGTTACTCCACCCTCGGCGGCAACATCATGGAAAACGCCGGCGGCATGCGCGCCTACAAGTATGGCGTGACCCGCGACTATGTCTTGCAGCTCAAGTGCGTGCTGCCTTCCGGCGAGGTGTTCACCACCGGTTCCCACGCGGTGAAGAACGTCACCGGCTACGACCTCGCGCGCTTCCTGGTGGGTAGCGAGGGCACGCTTGCCGTGATGCTGGAGGGGACGGTGCGGCTCATTCCGCTGCCGGCGCATATCGGCACGCTGCTGGCGCTGTTCGCCACCGACGAGGACGCGCTGGCGGCGGCGCAGGACATCGTGGCCAAGCCGCTGGTGCCCCGCGCGATGGAGTTTATGAACGACGCCACGCTCTCGTGCTTGCGCGCCTACCGCGACCTACCGCAACTCAAGCCCGAGGCCAAGGCCGCGCTGCTGCTGGAGGCGGACGGCGTATCCGATACCGACGTGCAATCGCAACTGGAAGCGATGCGCGAAGTCTGCGCGGAGTATTCACCTCTTTCGGTGGAGGTCGCGCGCGGCGAGGCTGAGCGCCAGGCGCTGTGGGACGTGCGCAACAACGTCTCGCCGGCGGCCTACAAGCTAGGCGACTACAAGATCAGCGAGGACATCTCGGTGCCGCGCAGCAAGTGCCTGGAGTTCATGCGCGGACTGAAGGAGATCGTGCGCGAGTACCCGGCCCCGTTGGTGTCATACGGCCACATCGGCGACGGCACGCTGCACGTGACCTTTATGCTGGAAAGCCCCCAGGACCCGCGCGTCCCGCAGGTGGAGCAGTTGGTGGAGCGGATGTTCAAGCTGGCGGTGGGCCTGAAGGGCAGCCTGAGCGCCGAGCACGGCATCGGCCTGACCAAGCAGCGCTACCTGGGCATTGAGCTTTCGCCCACTGAAATCCGCCTCATGCGCGAAATCAA
>CAZKNJ010000033.1:0-17896 GCA_964554185.1 uncultured Planctomycetales bacterium
CTTGACAAACCGCCCCGCCGCGCAATACACTACCCGTTCGCTCAGGAGTCTGCGGATGTACGCCGTAATCGAAATCAAAGGCAAACAATTCCGGGTCAGCGAGGGTGACACCCTCTCTCTACCCCGCTGCGCGGCCGAGGCGGGTGCGAAGCTCACGCCTGACCGCGTGCTGCTCATTGGCGGCGACGAGGTGAAGGTCGGCACGCCCGAAGTGAAAGGCGCGAAAGTTGACCTCCTGGTGGTGGAGCACACCCGCGGCCCGAAGATTCGCGGCTTCAAGTACAAGGCTAAAATCAACTACAAGCGCGCCTGGGGCCACCGCGACGATCTCACGGTCGTGCGCGTGGAGAAGATAAAGGCGTAGGTGATCTGATATGGCACACAAGAAAGGACTCGGCAGCAGCCGCAACGGCAGAGACTCCAATGGCCAGCGGCGCGGCGTGAAAATGTACGGCGGCCAGGCCGTCATCAGCGGCAACATCATCGTGCGCCAGGTGGGCAACCGCGTCTACCCCGGCGACGGCGCGGGCCAGGGGCGCGATTTCACCATCTACGCCCGGCGCGACGGCTTTGTGAAGTTCTACCGCAAGGGCAAGAAAGTCTACTGCGCAATCGCGTAGGGCCTGCGGCCCCGGCGGCTAATCGGGTTTTCCCTCCGGTTTTGCTGAACTTTCGCGCGCGTAGTATCATCTAACTAACCAGGTACCTCTCCCGGGAGTGCAAATGCGTTTTCTTCGTTGGCTGTATCGCAGCAAATGGTGGCTCCTCTTCGTCGTTGCCGTTATCGGCGCGCTCTGGTTCGGCGTCAAGGCCAACTTCGCCTCCGGCCCCAAGCCGGTGGAGGAGGTCTTCACGGTTGAGCGCAAGACTATTGTCCGCAGCGAGACCATCCACGGCACCCTCAAGTCCAAGAGCCAGGTGGAGGTCAAGGCCAAGGTCGGCGGCATCCTCAAGGAAGTGCCGGTGATTGAAGGCGACTCGGTTACGCTCGGTCAGGTGCTCGCGCGCATTGACGAGGTTGACCTGCGCAAGGACCTCAAGCAGGCGCAGGTGCGCTACGAGCTGGCGAAGGCCCAGTATGATAAGGCCAAGAAGGGCGGGACCCGCGAGCAGGTCTCCGGCTTGGAAGCGGACATGAAGAACCGCGAAGTGGAGATGGAGCTGGCGCGGGAGAACCTCAGCCGCATCCAGGCGCTCTACGACAAGGGCTACTCCTCCGACCAGGAGCTGGAAGACGCCAAGGGGCGATTTGAGCGGGCGCAGGCGGCGTATGAAGATGGGCAGCAGCGCCTGAAGTACGCCCGGTCCGAGGCCTCGCCGGAGGACCTGGCCATCGCCGAAGCCCAGCTCAAGCAGGCGAAAATATCGCTGGAGATCGCGCAGGAAGACCTGCAGAACGCGACCGTCCGCAGCGAGGTGGACGGCAAGGTGCTGGCGGTTGAGCTGGATCCGGGCGCCACGGTCGTGGCCTCGGTGGACGGCCGCGAAGGCAACGTAATCCTCATAGTCGGCGACACCACTTCCATCCTCGTGGAATGCGAGATCGGCGAGGACCTCATCGGCGTGCTGGAGGAAGGAATGCCGGTGGACTTTGATCTGTCCTTTATTAAGGACCGCAAGGTGAAGGGCAAGATATCCCGCATATCCCACTTCGGCCGGCCCAACAACAACGGCGTGGTGATGTTCCCCATGGAAATGGAGCTCTCCGAGGACATCGGCGAGCCGCGCCTGGGCAGCACGGCCAAAGGCACCATCGTGGCCTCCAAGAAAGAGAACGTGCTCTCGCTGCCGGTGGTCGCCGTCTCCGCCAAGGAGGGTAAGAAGATAGTGAAGAAGCAGCTTCCCGGCGGCAAGACCGAGGAGGTGGAAGTGCAGACCGGCATCTCCGACGGCCGCTCGGTGGAGATAATCTCCGGGCTGGAGGAAGGCGACAAGGTCGTGGCGGAACTGACCGCGAACGAACCGCAGCCGCAGGCCGGCGGCGGCGGCCGGATGCGGCGCTAGCGCGGGACAGGTAATGTGGGAGCTGCTTAAACTCTCGGTCAGTGGCCTTCTGCGCAAGAGCCTGCGCGCACTTCTCACGATGTTCGGTATCGTCTGGGGCATCGCGTCGGTCATCATCCTCGTGGCCATCTTTGAGGGCTTCCGTGCCCAGAACGAGCAGCACTGGGCGGGCGTCGGTTCCAGCACAGTGCAGCTGCGATACTCCGATTCCTTCACCTACGACGGCGTGAAATACCCGCTGCAGGCCGATCCGGCGGATGCAGTGTTTTTGGAGGACTACTGCCCCAATGTCGAGTCGGTGGGCGTGGAGGAAGGCGAGTGGATGGAGATGCAGCCGGTTTCATCGGCGGGCGACGCAGCCGGCGGCAGCGGCGGCACGGCGGAGCCCCAATGGTTCGGCGTGCGCGCAGTGTCCCCCAGTATTCAAGCTATCCGCGAGGTGAAGGTCTCGGCGGGGCGTTACTTCTCGCCGGTTGACTACGACCAGGCCAACAAGGTTATCGTGATGGGTTCGCGCGTGCTCAAGGAGCTCTATGGCGAGAACGCCAATCCCATCGGCGAGCTGGTAAGCCTCTCCGGCAGGTCTTTTGAAATCGTCGGCCTGCTGCAAAAGGACTCGGGGTTCCTTGACTGGCATGTGCTGATGCCCTATTCCACCTACGAGAAGAACATCCGCCCCTCGGGTAGTAGCGACCTCAACCTGCTGGTGAAGCTGAAAAACCCGGAGAAGTACGACGAAACCGTTACCCGGATAAAGCATATGCTGGCCGCCCGGCACGGCTACGACCCCAATGATGAAACCGCCATCCGGGTGCAGGACTTTGCCCGCTGGCGCGAAGAAGGCCAGACGATGGTGGTTATGATGCTCATCGTCGCCTACTTCGTGGGCGTAATGACGCTGGCCATCGGCGCGGTGGGCGTGATGAATATTATGCTGGTGAACGTGCGCGAGCGCAGGCGCGAGATCGGCTTGCGCAAGGCGCTCGGCGCCACCCGGCGCTCCATCCAGCTTCAGTTCCTTGTCGAAGCCCTGCTGCTCACTGGCGTGGGCGGCTTCGCGGGAATAGGCCTGGGGCTGACCATGGTAGGGCTGATGAAGGTCATCCCCCAGAAGGTTGAGGAGTTCCCCGAACCCAATGTGACCGTCAGCCTCCTCGTTGTCGCGGTGCTGGTGAACCTCGTTGTCGGCGTCATCGCCGGCACCTACCCGGCGCGCCAGGCAGCGGCGCTTGACCCCATTGTCGCGCTGCGGGACGAATAATGAAAGCGCTAACCACAGTCATCCGGCAGGCGTTCTACAACCTGATGATTAACCGCAGCCGTACGGTGCTCACGATGTTCGGCATCGCCTGGGGCATCGCCACGGTCATCCTGCTCGCGAGCCTGGTGTCCGGCTTCCAGCGCCAGAATATGCGCCGGATGGAGCAGAGCGGGCTGAATATGCTCGTGCTGGACTACGGCCGCTTCGGCACCACCGAAGACGGGGCGCTCATACCGCTGAAGCACGACCTTGCCGACGCCCAGTTTATCGTGGACAACTGCCCCTACGTGGTGAAAGCCGTGCCACAGATTGAGTCCTGGCTCAATATGACGGTGGGCGATAAGGAACGGCGCTTCGGCGTGACCGCGTCCACGCCGGAGATTGCCGAGCAGATGCAGCTCAAGCTGTTGCACGGCCGGTTCTTCAACGCCGTGGACAACGACTCGCGCAGCAAGGTCGCCATCGTGGGCTACCGCGTGGCCGAGCACTTCTGGGGCGAAGGGGTGAATCCGGTGGGGGAGGATATTGTGCTCACCGTCCAGTCTTCCAGCGTCCAGCGCAGCGGGAACAGCGTAAGCATCACGGTCTCCGGTGATGAGACTATGAGCGTGCCGTTCAAGGTGATCGGCATGATTGGACGCGAGCGCAGCGACCCCGACTTCCACGTGTACATCCCGCTGAGCGTGCAGGAATCGCTCTTCGGCGAGCCGGGCGTGCAGAGCGGCAGCCTTTCCATCTACGCCACGCTGGATAGCATCAATGACTACGACAAGGGCGTGGAGATGGTCAAGCGGCTGCTGGCGGCCCGGCACGGCTACGATGTCACCGACGAAAGCGCCATCCGCGTGCGCGACTTCGCCGAGTGGCGCGATATGGCCAAGAAGATATTCGGCATGTTCTTCGCCGTGTTTTACACCATCGGCATCCTCACGCTCGCCATCGGCGCCGTGGGCGTGATGAACGTAATGCTCGTGTCGGTGCAGGAGCGCACCCGCGAAATCGGCCTGCGCAAGGCTATCGGCGCAACCTTCTATGTGATACTCACGCAGTTCATGGCGGAGTCGCTGGCGATTGCGCTCATCGGCGGAATTATGGGAATGGCGGTGGGGTTGCTGCTCACCGGCATAATGCGCATGGCGCCTCTGCCCGACACGTTCCCGCCGCCGGTGGTTACCGCCACGACCATCTACATCGCGGTCGCCGTCAACATCGTTGTGGGCCTGCTGGCCGGAACCCTGCCGGCGCGCCAGGCGGCGTCGCTGGACCCCATCATCGCCCTCGGCTCGGAGTAGCCCGTTCGGTTACAAGTACATCGGGCCTTTTACCCGGTCTAGCTGCAGCGGTGGCAGATTTCTTCCCGTGATTAGCAGCCAAACGCAAGGATGCCCTCCGCTACTGCGGTATGTCCGTTGATTGGCAGTTGCCCATTCCACCTTCCTCCCCCTGGCGGGCGGAGCGTGCGAAGCACGCGAGGCTTGCCCGCCCTGGCTTCAGCGGTGGCGGGGACGGGCTTCGGGCGCCAGAGGGAGGAGCTCCGCGCGTTAGCGCGGCTGGCACGCCGCGCGAAGCGGCGTGCACCCACTTCTCCTTCGCTTACCTGGGCAGTGACTATACGTGGCTAACGCACCCTGTGAGCTCTCTTCTCTCTTGCGGGCGGCTGGAGGCTGGCCGCTGGCAACTGATAACCAGCCCGGCTCTTTCCAACAACCGACAACCAACAACCGGAAACCACTCCGCCCTGTGCTATCATTCAACCGTCCCATGGCGCTATCCACCATCATCGTCGGCGCGGGCGAAGTCGGCTCCTATCTCGCGAAGTACCTGTCGCAGGAGCACAGCGTAGTCAAGGTCATTGACATTGACGCCGACAAGCTCAAATCCCTCCAGGAGCAGCTTGACATCCTCGTGGTGCACGGCAGCGGCGCGTCCGTGGAGGTGCTGCGCGAAGCCGAGTGCAAGTCCGCCGGCCTCATTCTCGCCACCACCGACAGCGACGAGGTGAACCTGGTCGCCTGCATGGTGGCGAAGAAACTCGGCGCCAAGCGCGCCATCGCCCGCATCCGCCACAAGGAGCATTTCGTCAGCCACAGCTTCTACCGCAACCTGCTGGGCATTGACCTGGTGGTTGACCCCGATGCATTGGTGGCGGTGGAAGTGGAGAACCTCGTGCGCGAGACCGGCACCGTTGGCGTGGAGTACTTCGCCGACGGGCGCGTGGAGCTGCGCAAGATTGTGCTGGACGACAGCTGCCGCATTGCCGGAAAGCCGCTGCACGAAGTGGGCTTTCCCGAAGACAGCCTGGTGGTGGCGGTTATCCGCGACAACAACCTGCTCATCCCCACCGGCGCCGACCACCTGGCCGTGGGCGACACCGTCCATGTCATCACCCGCGGCGACAGCAAGAAGGAGTTGCATGGCCTTTTCGGCATCGAGCGCGGCCCCTCCAAGTCGGTGATGATTCTCGGCGGCGGCGGCATCGGCACGACCATCGCCAAGCGCCTGTCGCGCCACCGCGTGGCGGTGAAGATAATCGAGGCGAGCCGCCAGCGCGGCTGGCAGATTTCGCAGGACCTGCCGCGGGTGCAGGTGATCCACGGCGACGGCACGGACATTGAACTGCTGCGCAGCGAGTACATAGAGAACGTTGATCTCTTCATCTCCGTAACCCACAACGACGAGATGAACATCATCTCCGCGCTGATGGCGCGCGAGCTGGGCGCGCGCAAAGTCGTGGCGATTGTGGACCGCCCCAGCTACCTGCCGCTCGCGCAGAAGCTCAAAGTTGACGTGGCCGTCTCCCCGCGCCTGCTTGCCTCCAGCAAGATACTGGCGTTTGCCCGCAGCCCCCACATCCACTCGCTGTCGCTGGTGGGCGTGGGCGAGGCCGAGGTGCTGGAGTACCACCTGCCCCACGGCAGCGGCGCCAGCGGCCGGCCTTTGGTGGAACTCAATCTGCCGCCGGGAGTGATCATCGGCGCGGTGGTTCGCGAAAACGATGTAATCATCCCGCGCGGCCACACGGTCCTGCTGGACGGCGACACGGTCATCGCGTTCACGCTTGCGGAGCACGTCTCCACCGTATCCAATCTCTTCTCGTAGCAGCCATGCCCGCCAATACTCAACGAAGCATACTCTCCCCGGGTGAGGTGCTGCTGCCGTGAACTTCCGCATCGTCGGCAAGGTTCTCGGCCTCTACTTCCTCTTCTACAGCATAGTCTTCGTGCTGCCGCTGCTGGTGGCGCTGGACTTCCGCGAGCGCAGCATCGCGGGCTGGTTCCTGCTCGTCGCCCTGCTCACCGCCGGGCTCGGCGCGGGGCTGTATTTCAGCCAGCGCCACACTCGCGAGCGGATGTACCGCAAGGAAGGCCTGCTCACCGTTTCCGGCGGCTGGCTGCTCACCGCCGCCATCGGCGCGCTGCCGTTTTATCTTTCACGCGAGATACCCTCCTACACCGACGCGTTCTTCGAGACGATGAGCGGCTTCACCACCACCGGCGCCAGCATCCTCACGGACATTGAGTCCATTTCGCATGGACTCCTTTTCTGGCGCTCGTTCACCCACTGGCTCGGCGGCATGGGCATCATCGTGCTCTTCATCGCCGTGCTGCCGGTGTTCGGCGTCGGCAGCAAGCACCTTTTCCGCGTGGAGATTCCCGGCCCAAGCAAAGACTCGTTTATGCCGCGCCTGCGCGACACCGCGCTGGTGTTGTGGGGCATCTACCTGGCGATATCCTTGCTGGAGTTCGCCGCGCTGATGCTCTGCGGGATGGACTGGTTTGACTCCGCCACCCACACCTTCGGCACCATGGCCACCGGCGGCTTCTCCACCCACAGCGCGTCCGTCGGTTATTTCCACAGCCCTGCGGTGGAGTGGGTCATTATCGCCTTCATGCTGATGGCGGGCATCAACTTCTCGCTGTACTTCCAGCTCATCCGCGGGCGCATGCTCTTCTTCCGCGACACCGAGTTTCGCGCCTATATCGGCATAGCCGCAGTGGTCGCCGCTGCGTTGTACGCCACCAACCTGCTCCACGGCGCGGTTCCCACCGGCCATCACGGCATCCGCGCTTGCGTCTTCCAGACGGTCTCCATCCTCACCACCACCGGCTTCACCACCGAGAACTTCGACGCCTGGCCGGCCTTCGCCCGAGCCGTGCTTTTCTGCCTGATGTTCATCGGCGCCAGCGCCGGCAGCACCGGCGGCGGCCTGAAGATTGTCCGCGTCGTTATTCTCGGCAAGTGGGCCTGGCGCAGCGTCATCCGCACCTTCCACCCCCAGAGCATCGTGCCGGTGCGCATCAGCGGCCGCCCGCTGACCCAGGAGATTGAAGATCAGGTCACCGGCCTGTTCGTGGCGTTCATCGGCCTCTTTCTGCTGGGCACGCTCACCATGAGCCTGCTGGGCTACAACTTTGACACCGCGATGAGCGCCTCCATCGCCTGCCTGGGCAACATCGGCCCGGGACTCGGGCTGGTCGGCGCGGCGGAGAACTACTCCTTCATCCATCCGGTCGGCAAGTGGGTTCTATCAATGCTGATGATGGCCGGCAGGCTGGAAGTGTATGCGCTGCTGGTGCTGCTGGTGCCTTCATTCTGGCGCAAGTAGCCCCTTACCCCACCAGCACGTCTTCCACCGGGTAATGCACTACTTCCGGCGGCGCGGGGTGGAAGGCGATGGAGCCGGCGGTTATGGGCCCCACGCGCCCGAGTATCATCAGCAGGCAGAGCACTCCCTGGCTCGTCCAGTGCAGGTTCGCGGTAATCCCCCGCGAAAGCCCCACCGTCCCCAGCGCGCTGACCGTCTCAAACACTATGTCCTCGGTGCCGAACGGCTCAAAGTGCGCGATGGCCACCGAAGCGACGAGCAGCACGGCAAACCACACAGTAAGCAGCCCGTATGCGTTGATGAGCACTCTGGCCGGTACCTTCCGCCCGTGGATGATGGTCGCGGTGCGGCCCCGGAACGAGTTCAGGGTCGCTAGGCTGATGACGGCGAATGATGTTGTCTTCACGCCGCCGCCGGTGCCGCCGGGGCTGGCGCCGATGAACATCAGCACCAACGTCAGCAGGTAGGTGCTCGGTGTCACCACGTTGTAGCCCACAGTGTTGAAGCCGCAGGTGCGCGGAAACACCGACATGCTGAACGCCTTCAGCAGCTTCACGCCCAGCGGGTCCCCCGCCAGCGTCGCCGGGTTGTTCCACTCAAACACGAGCGACAGCACAAACCCCACGATGAGCAGCAGCGCGGTCGCGCGCAGCACCACATGCGTGTGCAGCGACAGGATGCGGCGCCGCCGCAGGAAAAACCGCTCGTGCAAGTCCATCATCACGATGAAGCCGATGCCGCCGAGCACCGTGAGTATGGGCATGGTGAGCCCGATGGCCGGGTTGCCGGCAAAGGACACCAGGCTGTCAGTGAAGGTGGAGAAGCCCGCGTTGTTAAACGACGAGACCGCCTGGAAGAGCGCATCAAACACGCCTCCGCCGCCCCGGTGGCGCAGGAACGCGGGGAGCATTATCGCCATCCCCAGCGCTTCAACAGCCAGCGTGATGATCACCACCCGCACGACCACTTCGCGCAAGTGCCCCAGGTGCGGCAGGTTCAGGCCGGTGCGCAGGATGTTCTGGTCGCCGGTGGAGAGCTTGCGGCCGAGCAGCAGCACGATGAAGATGTACGCCGTGGCGTATCCTAACCCTCCGATCTGGATGAGCAGCATTATCACCGTCTGCCCGAAGTAGCTGAAGTGGGTGCCGGTGTCCACTACGATGAGGCCGGTGACGCACACCGCCGAAGTCGCGGTGAAAAACGCCACCCATACCGGCGTCCACGCCCCCTGCATGTTGGATACGGGCAGAGTCAGCAGCGCGGTTCCCAGCAGGATCACGCCCAGGTAGCCCAACACCAGTACGCGCGCCACGTGCGGCCATTGCCGCCTGCGCCTGGTCGTGGTGTGGCCTGCGGGCGGCGGGCCCGCCGGCAGGCTATCTTCCGCGTCCTGCATGCTCTTTGTCCACGGCCTGGCTGTACTGGCCCAGCGCCTTCTCCCAGCCCACGAGATACAGCACGTCGTCGCTTTGCAGCAGGTAATCCGGGTGCGGCACCGACTTGCTGCCATCCCGGTGCTCAATGAGCACGATGTTAAGGTCAAACTGCGCGCGCAGATGCGCTTTGCGCACCGGTGTCCCCACCATGCTCTCCAGCACCGGCGCCCGTGCGAGGCAGAATCCGTCGGTGATGACCCGGATGTCCGTCAGCCCGGAGAACACCAGCATCTGCGCCAGCCGCTCGGCGCTGTCGCTTTCCGGGAAGATGGTGACGTCCGCGCCCACGCGCTTGAGGGCTTCCGCGTGCAGTTCGCTGCGGCACTTCGCGGCGATGGTCCTGATCCCCAGGTGCTTGAGCGTCAGCGTGGTGAGGATGGAGGACGCCAGGTCGCTGGCCATTGCCACCACTGCGACATCATACTCCCGCACCCCCGCAGCCTCCAGCGCATCCGCGCTGGTGGCGTCTGCCTCCAGCAGCGAACGGAACTCCGCGGACGCCCGTTGCACCCGCTCGCGGTTGTTGTCAATCCCCAGGCAGTCCACGCCGTGCGCAATGAGCGAGCGCATCAGCGCCTGCCCGAAGGTGTTCATCCCGATAACCACGGTTCGTTTCTTCCCGGCCATCTTGCGAGCAGTAGTTTACCACTCGCCTCAATCGTGAACTGCGATTCCGCCGCACCCGGCCAATGGTAAAATAGGCGGCTATGGTTGCGAAAGGAACTGCGGCAAGAAGCCACCTGTTTACCAGCGAGTCGGTGACGGAAGGCCACCCCGACAAGGTGTGCGACGCCATCGCCGACTCCATTCTGGACGATATCCTGCGCCAGGATCCCAGCGCCCACGTGGCGGTGGAAGTGATGTGCACCACCGGCCTGGTGATGGTCGCGGGCGAAGTCACCTGCGCCTGCTACTCGGATATGAACCACATCGCCCGCTCCACTATCCAGGAGATTGGCTACCACTCGCCCGCCTTCGGCTTTGACGGCGCAACCTGCGGCGTGCTCATCTCCATTGACGAGCAGTCCAGCGACATCGCCAACGGCGTGAAGGTGTCCGAAGAAGCGCGGCGCGGAGTGGCGGAGGACGACTTCGACCGCCAGGGCGCGGGCGACCAGGGGATGATGTTCGGCTTCGCCTGCCGCGAAAGCGAGTCCTTCTGCGAAAACACCTTTATGCCCCTGCCGATACACCTTGCCCACCGGCTGGCCTGCCGGCTGGCGGAAGTGCGCAAGCAGGGGATACTGGGCTACATCGGCCCCGACGGCAAGACCCAGGTCACCCTGCGCTACGAGGAAGAGAAGCCGGTCGCGGTTGACCTCATCCTAATCGCCGCGCAGCACACGGAAGACGTCTCGCCCGAGGCCATGCGCGAGGAGATAATTGAAGCCGTGGTGGAGCCGATCGTTCCCGCCGAGTGGTTCCCGGAAAAGGAAGTGGTCACCAAGCGCGTGCTGGTGAACCCCAGCGGGAAGTTCGTCAAAGGCGGCCCGATGGCGGACACCGGCCTGTCCGGCCGCAAGATAATCGTGGACACCTACGGCGGCTACTCGCGGCACGGCGGCGGGTCGTTCTCCGGCAAGGACCCCAGCAAGGTTGACCGCAGCGGCGCCTACTACGCCCGCTACGCCGCCAAGAACCTGGTGGCCGCCGGGGTGGCGGACAAGCTGGAGGTCAAGGTCGCTTACGCCATCGGCCGCGCCCACCCGGTGAGCATCTCCCTCGACGCCTTCGGCACCGGGAAGGTGGCGATGGAGCGCGTGGAAGACTTCCTCAACTCACACGAGCTGTTTGACTTCAGGCCGGCCGCGATAATCCACAATCTCGGGCTGAACGCGCCCATTTACCGGCAGCTTTCCGCCTACGGCCATTTCGGCCGCCCGGACCTGGACCTGCCATGGGAGCGCCTGGACCTGGTGGATGCGCTGAAACAGGCGCTGCTTTAGAAAGGGCGGCTGGCGCTTATTTGCCGCGCGGCGGCATAACGTCCATCACGATGTTGCAGCCGTTCTCCGCGGTCATCGCGTTAACGTGCACCGACTCGCTTGCGCCCTCAAACACAATCATCCCGCCTTCCGGCAGGGACGACTCGGTCATCACCTTGTATCCCGCAGCCTTGGCCTTCTCCTTGTAGAAGTCCAGCACCGCCTTGGGGCTGTCCTGCGTGGTCATCATCACGTGCAGCATCTTCCCCTCGGGAGCGTCTTGCGTCACCGACTGCATCACGGTGCTTCCCGGGTACTGGGGCATGCTGGCGGGCCAGCCCTCGGGCATCTTCGCGCCAGTGCCGACCACGGATTCCGCGCCGGTCTCTTTGTCGGTGACGGTGACCTTGCCGCCGCTGATGTCGGCGCTGACCTTTCCGCCGGATTGGGCTTCAATCATCTTCTCGGCAGCTTTCTCCGCCGCCTTCTGGCAGCCGAATACCATGACGGCCATCGCCGCCAAAACCAATATCAAAATAGTACGCACCTTTGTTACCTCCACATTCACGATGGGCGGGCATTATACCACCGGCGACTGTTCCTGTAGGGCGGGGACCTGTGCCCCGCCGTCTTCTCGCCCGCCGCATCGCCTCCTGCTGGCAGCTGAAAGCTGACGACTGGCCGCTGCTCGGGCATGCCGTGCCCGTTGCGCCAGCCACCGTCAACTCACCAAGTGAGTACGCCGGGCTCACCAGCCCGGCTCTTTCTGTAGGGCGCGCACCTGTGGCGCGCCGTCTTCATTCTTGCTGATAGCTGACCGCTGGTTTGCTGCTCGTGGTATACTTGCCCTCAGGGAGCCGCCCTGTGCCGCAGGGGAACGCAACAACCGCCCGCAACCACGGCGCTCATCGCGCCCCATTCCGTATTAACCCCAATCCCATGCTGCAGATTGCGGCTCCTCCGAATGGGGGAGGTGGGTTGCGTGAATGACGATATCACGAAGAGCCCTCTGGGGAAACCGTCGGTTATCATCGGCGCTGTTGTAGCCGGCATTGCTATCTGGCTCGTGCTGGTGGCGGTGATGTTCTCCTTTGTCGCTCGGTCGTGGTTTCATCTGCAGGACGAGATCAGGGCCTTCGAGGCGTACGGTCCCTCGCCCGGCGGTCTGGCTTCGGTGGACGAACCCGAGCCCCGGCTTTTGCAGATGTACATTTTCGGCAGGCAGGATGTTGATGTCTTGATATACGAGTTTGACGCTTCGTCATCCGACGATGTCCTGCGGTCCAGCGACTTCCTTGATACCCTTATCAGCGTGTACCGTGGAATCGACCTGGATACGGTGTCTCATGCAGTAGTTCTGTCGCCCGAAGGAGTCGCGGTAGCCAAAGAGAAAGGACTTGACCTGGAGGATGGTCGTGCCTCAGATTACCCCGAGCGGCTTTCTGAGTACCTGGAGGCGGGGGAGGTCCTGGCGATAGTCAGGCTTACCTCTTCGGGTGTGGACTTTGATGGAACCACCGAGAGTATCGAACAGCGGCTTGCGGAGCTGGACCAGGTCTTCGAGGAGCGCTATGCGCTATTCCACGACTAGCGCTCCAAGGCGGTCATCTACTCGGACTGCAAGCGAAACGGCGCGGGAGAATCTGAGGAAGTGAACCAATAAACACCAAGACTGCAATCTGGCTTGTGCTGATTCTCGCGGCGCTGGCGATAGGGTGGCTGTGGTGCTCTGGCCGCCTTCCGTTCGGTGGCAACAGGCTACCACGGAAGATATCGACCTACACTATTAATATTACGGGCACGCCGGGTCTGCAGTTTGATGGCGTCATTCTTGAAGTGCAGCCCAACATGATGGGACGTTCACGGCGCATTCAGGGCACGGTTCCCGCCACCTACGAAGCGCGTGGAGCCGCCGTGCAGTGCGACTGTTTCAAGAAGAGCGACGATGAGTTTCTTCGTATAGAACTCTTGCTTAACGGCCAGGTTGTGGACAGTAGCGAAGGCATAAACAACTCGCGGCTAGTGCATGTTATCAGCGAGCCCAGCCCACTAGGCGCGCCCGGCAGCGAGACTCCCTAGCCAAGTACGCCGGACTTTGCCCGTCACAGCTTCAGCGGCGGAGGATTCCGCCCGTGATTCCATCCAACAACCGAAAACCAACTGCCAACAACCGCTATTTCGCGTATTCCGTCTCGCGCACTTCGCGGATGAGCGTGACCTTGATCATGCCCGGATACTCCAGCTCCTCCTCGATGCGCTTGGCGATTTTACGGCAGAGGCTGTAAGCCACCACGTCGTCCACCGCCTCCGGCTTCACCATCACGCGCAGCTCGCGCCCCGCCTGGATGGCGTAGCACTTCTCCACCCCGGCAAAGCTGCGGCCGATCTCCTCCAGCCGTTCCAGCCGCTGCAGGTAGCTGGAGATGGCCTCCCCGCGCGCCCCGGGGCGCGAAGCCGAGATGGCGTCCGCGACCTGGACGATTACCGCTTCCACCGTCTGGTCAATGTCGCCGTGGTGGGCGCCGATGGCGTTGCAGACCACCGGGTTTTCGCCGTACTTCTTGGCGAGCTCCATCCCGATCTGCGGGTGGGTGCCCTCCACCTCCGCGTCCACCGCCTTGCCGATGTCGTGCAGCAGCGCGCCGCGTTTGGCGTTCTTGAGGTCAAGCCCCAGCTCGGCGGCGATGACCGCGGCGAGGTTGGTGACCTCAACCGAGTGCTTGAGTATGTTCTGGCCGAAGCTCGTGCGGAACTTCAGCTTGCCCAGCAGCTTGATAAGCTCGGGGTGCAGGCCGGTGATGCCGGTGCGGAAGGTGGCTTCCTGCCCCGCTTCCCACACCACATCCTCCATCTCCTCCGCGGCCTTGGCGACCACTTCCTCCACCTTCGCCGGGTGGATGCGGCCGTCGGCGATGAGCTGCTCCAGCGCCAGCCGCGCGGTTTCGCGCCGGATGGGGTCAAAGCTGGAGAGCACCACCACGTTCGGCGTGTCGTCAATGATGACGTCCACGCCGGTGAGCTGCTCGATGGCGCGGATGTTGCGCCCCTCGCGGCCGATGATGCGCCCCTTGAGGTCGTCCTTCTTCAGCTCGAGCGTGGTAATGACCGCGTCGGAATAATGGTCAACCGTGCAGCGGTGCAGCGCTTTGAGCACGAGGTTGCGCGACTGCTGGACGGCTTCGCGCTCCGCTTCCATTTCCATTTCGCGGCGGCGCTTGTCCAGTTCGTAGCCCATTTCCTCTTCCACGCGCTTGAACAGGATTTCGCGGGCCTGCTCCGGCGCCATTTCGGCCACGCGCTGCAATTCCACATCAATCTGCGCTTCCTTCTCTTCCAGCTCCTTTTCCTTATTGGCAACCAGGCCGCGCGCCTTGTCCACCTCGGCTACCTTGTGGTCAAGGTTGTCCAGCCGGCGTGACAGTTTTTCTTCCATCCGGTAGAAGTTCTTCTCCCGGCGGTCGATTTCGGTTTTTCGGTTGCGGAGGTCCTTCTCCGCATTGTCCCGCAGCGCGCGGGCTTCGTGCAGGGCGGAATTGACGATGTCCTTCGCCTCCTGTTCCGCCTGCTCGCGCTTCTCCGTGCGGTAGCGGTGGTACTCCTCCTTGACTTGTTCCAGGCGCCTCAGGCCGGTGTGCATCAGGGCGAAGTAGCCGATGGCAATTCCCACGAGCAGGCCGGCGGCGCCGACAATGGCAGCAGTGAGCATGGGAGTCTCCTCAGAGCGGCAGCAGGTGCAGCGGTTGCGCCCCGTCCGGGGCGGCTAGGTGAGAGGCGTCACGCGGCTTGCGGCCTATTCGTCCGTGCCCGCGCCGTCGCCGGCGGCGTCTTCGTCGTCCGCGGCGGGCGGGACGGTCAGGGCGAATTGCCCGCGTATCTTGGTTTCAATGTCGGCGGACACGTCAGGATTGCTCTCCAGGAAGAGCCTGGCTCCCTCCCTTCCTTGGCCGAGCCTGACGTCGCCGTACGAATACCATGAGCCCGATTTGCTGACAAATCCGGAATCGACCCCGAGGTCGAGTATCTCACCAGTTTTGCTGATCCCTTTGCCGTAGATTATGTCAAAGGTCGCTCGCCGGAAGGGCGGCGCCACCTTGTTCTTGACCACCTTGGCCACCACGCGGTTGCCGATGATCTCGGTGCCGTCCTTCAGCGAATCGCTCCGCCGCACCTCAATGCGCACGGTGGAGTAGAATTTCAGCGCGCGGCCGCCGGTCGTCGTCTCGGGGTTGCCGAACAGCACCCCGATCTTCTCCCGAATCTGGTTGATAAACACGAAGACCACGCGCGATTTGGAAATAATCGCAGTCAGTTTCCTTAGTGCCTGGCTCATCAGCCGCGCCTGCAATCCCACATGCGCGTCGCCCATCTCGCCCTCAATCTCCGCTTTGGGGACCAGGGCGGCGACGGAGTCGATCACAATGATCTCAATGGCGCCGGAACGCACCAGCAGCTCGGCGATAGCGAGCGCCTGCTCGCCGGTATCCGGCTGGCTGATGAGCAGCTCGTCAATGTTCACTCCGAGGTTGGAGGCGTATTCAGGGTCAACAGCGTGCTCCGCGTCAATGATGGCTGCCCGGCCGCCGGACTTCTGCGCTTCCGCGATCATGTGCAATGCCAGGGTTGTCTTGCCGGAAGCTTCGGGGCCGTAAACCTCAATCACCCGGCCGCGGGGAACTCCGCCCACTCCGAGTGCAATGTCCAGGCCGAGCGAGCCGGTGGAGACCACGCCGAGTGCCGGGCGCCGCGGTGCATCACCGAGCTTCATTATCGCGCCTTGTCCAAATTGGCGCTCAATCTGCTTGGTGGCTACCTCGAGCGCTTTCTCTTTGTCTTGGTTTTCAGCCATCTGCCATGAACCAAATAACGAGCGTTTGGTGCCAGTATCTTAGCACATCGCCGCGCGCTTTGGTAGAATGATGCATACGGGTGCCGGGAGCGCCCGTCAACGTGATGAAACGCCTGCTGCTAATCTTCTGTATAGCGGTATTGGCGCTAAGTGCGCCGCTACCGGCGCGCGCCTGGGAGCTGGAGCAGCAATGGACCAAGCCGGTGGCGCCGGGCGTGGCTTTCTACCACTTCCGCCTGCGGTTTGAGCAGGGGCCCGTCCACCTGTATATGCTGGAGATTCAGCCGGACAGCCGGTACACCATCCGGCCCGTAGTAGCCAACAACCGCATTGGCTCGCTGGCGCCGGTGGAGCAACTGGCCAAAGGCGTTGGCGCGGTGGCCGCCATCAACGGTGGCTTCTTTGATACCGGGCGCACCCGCCTGCCGGTCGGCCTCATCAAGATTGATTACCAGACGCTGTTTGAGCAGTTCCTGCACCGTCCAGTCCTGGGAATAGACGCCCAAGGCGGCGTCCACTTCGCCACCTTCGAACTTCACTCCTGTTTGTTTGCGCCGGAAACAAGCGTGATGCTGCCGCTGTTTGGCTACAACCGTGCGCGCAAGTACGGTGAAATCATCGCTTACACCCCGGAGTTCGGGCCTATGACCCGTACCAACGAGTGGGGGCGGGAGTTTGTGCTCAAGCGCGTCTCGCCCCAGGCGGTGCCCGGCGGCGGGAGCAATTACCTGGGAGAGAAGTACATCATCCTGGGCGAGGAAGCCGGCAACGCCGCCATCCCCCGCGACGGGATGATTGTGAGCTTCCACAGCAATGCGCTGAGCCGCTACGGCAAGATGCTCGCGGGGCTGTACCCCGGCGCGGAGGTTGAGGTGCTGACCGACTTGCCCGAAGGCTGGGCGTCCTTCCCCCACCTGCTGGGCGGCGGCCCGATGCTGCTCAGCGGCGGATCGTACGTGCTCAATTACCGCGAAGAGAAGTTTAAGAGCGCAATGAACTCGCCCACCGCCCGCACCGCCGTGGGCAAGACCCGGGACGGCCGCACCGTCCTGGTGGTGATTGACGCCGGCGCCAAGGACTACTCCGTAGGCGCGACCTGGCACCAGCTTGCGGTGGTCAGCCGGGATTTCTTGAACGTGGAGGACCTGATGGGCTTTGACGGCGGCGGCAGCTCCACCATGTACGTGGGCGATAGAGTGGCCAACCGCCCCAAGGACGGGGCGGCGCGCAGCGTGGCCAATATCATCGCCATAGTGAAGCGCGGCTGAGAGATGCTAGAATCAGCCTATGGCGGATGACAACATCTTCGGCGCCGAGGGCGGCACTCCCGAGGCGAAACCCAAGCGCAAGCCTTCCGGCAAGAAGGCCAAGGCCGCGCCCCGTGGCAAGCCCGCCGGCGTGCCCTTTGAGGAGAAGTACGGCCGGCTGGAAGAGATTGTGGAGGCGATTGACCGCGAGGACATCCCGCTGGAGCGGATGCTGGAGCTCTTTGAAGAAGGCGTGGGCCTCATCAAAGACTGCAACCGCTACCTGCAGGACGCGCGGCTGCGGATTGACCGCTTCGTCGAGGAGAAAGACGGCTCCTTTACCCTCAAGGGCCTGAACCTGGACGAAGATGAATGATTCCGCCGCCCCGGCGCGGCCGATTGACAGCGGCCGCAGCCGTGGTAAACTATGAATCCCACCTGTGCGGAAGTGGTGGAATTGGCAGACACGCAAGGTTGAGGGCCTTGTGCCCGATAAGGGTGTGGGGGTTCGAGTCCCCCCTTCCGCATTGTCCAGCTACCGGGTACGCCGGGCTGACCAGCCCGGCTCTTC
>CAZKNJ010000033.1:17996-20202 GCA_964554185.1 uncultured Planctomycetales bacterium
GTACGCCGGGCTGACCAGCCCGGCTCTTCGACTCTGGTCAACAACTACCAGCAAACAACAACATCCACGTACGCCGGGCTTTAGCTCGGCTGTCTCAATTCCCTTGCCGCCACCAAGCGCGTTCGAGCTTGCCCGCCATAGCCTTGGCGAAGGCGGGACGAACAGCCGTGGACGCCAGTCCAGCTTTCTCACCCTTGCTGACGGCTGACTGCTGGCGGTTCAAAGCTGCCACAGTAGCTCCAAGCCGGATATTCCCCAAAAACCCCGTGTCGCATGTTGGCAAAGCCCAGAATCTGCTGTATAATGAATACTGGTGGCAGTCACGGTCAGCGGACGGGGCAATCCGCGAGGCGGGATACCACGGGAGGGGAAAACGGTTCGCTCCACTGTGCGACTGCCGAATCAGGATTAGTAACGGTGGCCCGAGATGACGATCTACTGGAATACAGACGAAGCGTGCCTGCTGGAGAAGATCCGCCAGCCGGGCTTTCAGCACGGCCTGACGGAGCATATGGCAGGCTTGCTGGAGGCGGCGCGGCTGCGATTTGGCGCCGGCGCGGTAGTCACGAGCGCAAGGGGTTGGGAGGTGCTGCACGCCGTTTCGGTGGCAGCCCACGAGCTGCAGGACCGCTGGCTCGCCCGCGTGGCCGCACACGCCGCTGCCGCCCACCAGCCCTTGGACGCGCCGAGTGCGCTATTGCGCAATGTGTGCCTGATGCTCGGCGACTTGCTTACTCCGGCACAGGTGCTGCGATCGGCCAAACGCCAACTGGAATCGTTCCCCGCGACCGCGCTGGACACAATTACCCGGGCGGGCTACCGGGCGATGGAGCTGGGGGACGAAACCACCCTCCGGCGGGTGGTGAAGCTGAGGGCACGGCGGCCGTCTTCCGACACCCCGGAGTCCACCCACGAACTGGAGTCCGCCTTGCTGCGCGCTTGCCTGGATAAGTTGCACTGCGGGCACACGCAGGTGGGGCCGGTATGCGCCGCCATCCGTGCGCTGCCCCGGCCGAGGCGCCAGCGCTACTGCCGGGCGGTCAACCGCTGCTTGCCGGAAGAGGTTGACGCCTTCTGGTGCGGCATGTGCACCGAGGGCAAGCTCCCGCCCGAAGTACTGGAGCTGGGGCCGGCCTGCCTGGGCTTCACCGCCCAGGAGCGCCTGCGCCACCGCTTCCCCGTCAGCCGCAACTAGCCCCGCACGGCGAGGCTCTGCGCTATCATAGTGCCATGCGGGGAGGCTTCCATTGGCGCTGCGGTTGATTGAGCTCATCATTCCCTCGGACTCCGCGCCGGATGTGCACCGGGCGCTGGAGAAGTTTGAGGCCCACGATTGCTGGGGCGAGGAGTTGGACGCGCGCCGCCACCGCATCAAGATTCTGGTGCCGGCGGACGGCAGCGAAGCCGTGCTGGACGAGCTGGAAAAACGCTTCGGGCACCTGGAGGATTTCCGCTTGATACTGCTGCCGGTGGAAGCTGCTCTTCCACGCCTGAGCGAAAAGAAGAAAGACGAGCCGGAGGCCGAGGAGCGCAAGTTCGGCTTCTCCCGCCTGAGCCGCGAGGAGCTGTACTCCGATGTGGAGGACACCGCAAACTTCAGCTCCGTGTACGTCGCCATGGTCATCCTCTCCGCCGTGGTCGCTGCCGTGGGGATAATGCGCGACAGCGTGGTCGTCGTCATCGGCGCCATGGTAATAGCGCCCCTGCTCGGCCCCAACGTGGGGCTGGCGCTGGGGACGACGCTGGGCGACCTCAAGCTGGTGCACCGTTCCATCGTGGCGGTGTCAGTGGGGGCGTTGCTGGCATTGCTCGTGGCTCTGGGGCTGGGATATTTCCTCGGAGTTGATCCGCAGAGCGCAGAGATTCAGTCCCGCCTGGTTGTTGACCTGGCGGATGTGGCGCTGGCGCTGGCGGCCGGGGCTGCCGGCACGCTCGCGTTCACTTCCGGCCTTTCGGCCACCCTCGTTGGCGTAATGGTTGCGGTAGCGCTGCTGCCGCCTCTCGTGACCGCGGGACTGCTGCTCGGCGCGGGCTACTGGTCGTTGGCCGGCGGCGCCATCCTGCTGTTTTTCACCAACCTCATATGCATCAACCTTGCGGGCGTGCTCACCTTTCTGGTGCAGGGCATCCGCCCGCTAGCCTGGTGGGAAGCCGGGCGCGCCCGTCGCGCTACCATCACCGCCATCACCCTCTGGGTGCTGCTGCT
>CAZKNJ010000034.1:0-19951 GCA_964554185.1 uncultured Planctomycetales bacterium
TCCCGGCCGAACTCAATGGCGTCGCGGAAGCCGATGCCGTGAACCGTGAGCAGGTGGATTGTGCGCTGCAGATCGTCCACCGAGAGCTCGTATATAGTCCCCGGCTGGCCACCCACCGTCTTGATGGAGTCCACCACGAAAGCGCGGTCGTAGCCCGCCAGCTTCTCGGCGAACTCCAGGCCGCCGCGGGTGGCAATATCCACCGCCACCTCATCGTCACCGGCTACCGGCGGGAGGTCGCGCTCCAGCCGCTCGGCGATGTACAGCCCCACCCGGTCGTCGCCCAGCACCGGATTGCCCACGCCGAGGATAAGTACCCTTCCCATAGAACCGAGTTGCGCCAGTTTACCACAGTCCACGCACGACACCGGTCGCAATCACCTGCCGCAATCCGCGAAGGGAATCCCGTGGAAGCCGCCATAAGTAGGCCGCTATTCCTGCGCCAGAGCGTGAACGAATAAAGCCAGTGACCGGTACATCACGTGAGCGAACTTGGTAAACGGCAGCATGAGCACAATCTCAAAGCCCAGCACAATGTGAAGAAGCAGCACTATGTTACCGGTGACCGTTGCCGGCGCCGTGTAGTCGAGAATCTCCAGGATGAACCCGCTGACTCCCAGAAGGAACAGGAAAGCGAGAAATATCCAGTCCGTGTGCAACGTATGTTCCGCGTACTTAATGGTGGGGCGCAGCCGCTGCCACAGCGCCATCGCGGCGCCGTATACCAGGAGAATTCCCGCAATTGTGCCTATCAGCCGTGCCGGATACCAAAGAGGCACCCAGGCTCCGTACTCCGGCTTGAAGAGAAAATTCCAGGTCGTGGCGACCAGCAAGCCCACAAAACCCCACAATATGCACCAGTGAACGAGCCAGCGCGCCCGGTACCAGGGCTCGCTTACGGCATACGGGTCGGAGCAATCCCGGTAGCGTCCTTCGGCGGCCCACTCGGATATAACGTGCCCGATGGCACCGCCAACGCGCGCTATCAGACCTTTTTTCTTTCCGCCGGGAGGTTTAGCTTTCCCTCGGGTCTCGACCCAGATGCGCCGTGACATGTTGGCGATTCCGAGAATAGCCGCGATAACGGTTACTGCGATAACTACAATTCCCATGTCGTGGATGGTGTGCCCGGACACGAACTCGAAAAACCTGCCGTCCACGGGGCCTGCATGCCGCAGCATAAACCATAACAGCAGGGCGCTTACCGCTACAAAAGCCGCAACGTTGGCTGTCCAGGAGGTATAGAGCCAGCGCGCAAGCCCCGTAGGGTCAAAGGACGCTATCGCGTAGCGCCGCGCCGAGGCCATAAATTCGCCGGGTTCCGCCTCCCGCCGGCAGGTCACCGAGCACTCCCCGCAGTAGTAGCAGAGCCAAAGCTCCTTGCTGGCAACGATGGAACTGCGGTCGCCGATCTGGGCAAGGCGGATTATGCGGCGCGGAAACTTCTCGTCCTCGGTCGTCAAGGGGCAGGTGGCAGTGCAATTACCGCAGTTAAAACACGCTTTCACATCAAACGCGCCGAATCGCTCAAGTTCTCCAAGGAATGTCGGATCAACCAACCTGCCGCCGGGAATACTCGCTGCTTGCGTGCTCACTTGTTCTCCTCCCCCCCGTCCTTCTTGAGTTCGTACTGGATGTAATCGCCGCTGGCAGCCCCTTCCACAACATCACCATATTTCCTTAACGCCATCAGCCACCAGAATGCTACCTCGGTTTCAAGTCCAACCGCGGTGGCGAGCTCAGGGGCCGTCTTCGGTCCTTCCTTGAGCGCTTTGATTATCTTCTTCCGGATATCCATTTGCTCGCGGTTACGCTCAATCAGCACTTTGGGCACCCCACCGCGCCGTTCGCGCGCGATTTGGAAGGGCTTTTTCGTCTTCTCCGTGCCTTCGCGCGGCGCTTTGTTGTTTGCGGTATCGCTACTCACTGCCCACCTCCGCCGCTGTTTCGTAATCCCCCACCAGAGCATCCACCATCGCGTCGAACTGGTCGATGCGCCAACCGGCCACTTGAATAGCACTGTGCGGACAAACCGCCACACACATCCCGCAGCCGTTGCAGAGTGCTGCATTCACCTCTGCCTGTTTAATCTGCTTGCCGCCCGCATCGCGCTCTACCAGCGTGATGGCGTTCATCGGCGTGCACTCCGCCACGCAGAGACCTTCCCCCTTACAGAGGTCGAGGTCAACCTGCGCGATGAACGGATCAAGCTCAATATATCCCTTTTCAAGCATGCCTACTGCTTTAGTGGTAGCGGTGGATGCCGCCGCGCAGGTCTCGGTGATGTCCATCGGTCCCTGGCAACTGCCGGCCATAATCACGCCGCTTACTGCGAGCTCAACCGGGCGCAGCTTTGGGTGGACCTCCTGCAGAAACCGGTCGGGACTGCGCGGCAATTTCATAATATCAACCAGCTTGTCGATGTTGCTGGGCACCATACCTGTCGCCAACACCACCAGGTCTGTCGGCACTATTAGCTCCTCGCCCCAGGTGAGAGTGTCCTTTACGCGAACGAACAGGGGCGAGTTAGCCCTGCCATCAGCCTCTTCAACCACTGGCGGCTGTTCCGGAAGCCAGCGGAAGAAAAGAACACCCAGCTTCGAGGAGGCAAGGTAGTAGTCTTCGTGCCCCCGCCCATAGGTCCGAATATCCTGATAAAAGTCGTACACATTGATGTTAGGGAAGCGACGGCGCAACTCATTCACCGCTCGCAGCGCGGCGGTACAGCAGTAGCGGGAGCAGTAGTCGTTCACTCGCCCATCGGGCCCAGGCTCGTGGATGCCTTCCACCTGCCGGCTCCCCACACAGTGAATCATGCTCACGTTCCTGACTGGCTTACCATTAAGCACTAGCTTTCCTCCGGTCGGCCCCTCCTCATCGAGCATGCGCTCTAGCTGCGGCAGGGTGATGACTTCCGGATGCACCCCAAAGCCGTACTCGCCCTGCTTGGGCTGGTAAGGCTCAAAGCCGGTGGCCAAAGCAATCATCCCGCAGGATACTTTCATTTCCTCCCCTTCAGCGTCAAGCTTGATCCCTTTACCACCCACTGCCTCCACGCACTTCCCGCACTTGGTGCAAGTTTTCCAGTCGATCGCCGGTATCGCCGGGTAGCAGCCCGGGTAGCGCAGATAAATCGCCTTGCGCTGGGAAAGACCGTAGTCAAACTCGTTTTCGGTGGTTTCGGGACAGGCATCGATTGCTGCTTGGGTCTCCGACTTACTAAGTTCCGCAGTGACTCCGCGCGGCTCCACGCTAACTGTGAGCGTGAAATCGCCAATATATCCGCTAACATCAATGATTTCGGCTGAGGTATGTATGGTGATATTCGCATCCGCGAGAACCTCATCTAGCAGTGGTTTAAGCAGCTCGCGGGCCTTATCTTCTAATGGAAAGATAGAGCCGAGCTGAACCATTCGGCCACCGAGGAACGGCGCTTTCTCAATGAGAGTAACTTGATACCCGTTACGGGAGAGGTCGCGTGCGCAGCGCAATCCGCCAACGCCGCCGCCCACTACTGCCACGCGTTTGTTAGCGTCAATGCGGTTTGCCTGAAGCTTATGACTCCGCCGCGCCTTAGCAACGCCAACAGCGACCAACCTGATTGCCTTATCCGTCGCGCCCTCCGGGTCGGCGTGGCTCACCCAACTCACCTGCTCCCGGATATTCACCGCTTCGTAGAGGTATGGATTTAATCCTGCGCGGTTCAGCACGCCGCGGAAAGTGCCCTCGTGAAGGCTTGGGGCGCAAGCTGCAATCACCACGCGGTCGAGATTCTCCTTGGCGATATCCTCGGCAACCATAATCTGGCCGGGATCTGAGCACATAAACATATAGTGCTTCGCCACCGCTACACCGGGCAGCTTGCTCGCTGCCCTAATCACGCGCTCGACATCCACCACATCGGAGATGTTCCCTCCGCAATGACAGACGTAGACGCCTACCCGCATGCCTTCTTTTGCGGAATCACTCTCAGTCGCACGGTTTTCGGTATTCGGCATATCCATCACGTTTACACTTGATTCCGTCCAGTTGTAGTAACGGCTTCTCGGTCGACTTCACCAGGTTGGTCCGGCATTCTGCCGCGGACCCCCTGTCCGCGCAGGTAAGCCGATGCTTCCGTGGCAGCCGCGCCGGCTTCAACGATAGTATCCGGAATGTCCTTAGGACCTGCGGCCACCCCGGCAACAAAGACACCATCGGCATGAGTCCGTGCTGGCGCAAGGCTCGGCTGGACGCGAAGCACGAAATCATCCTCCGGATCCAGTGACGCTAGAAAATCATTATCAGCATTCTCCGCGGGCACAATGCCGAGCGACAGCACCACCATGTCGTGCTTGCGCTCGACGGGTTGGCCATTTCCATCTATCTGCTCAAAGCGGACGATTGGATTGTGTTCGCCGTCTTCCGTAATCTGGGCAACCGAACCCTTGACAAACTCGATGCCCATCGCCTGCGCGTTGCGGTAGAAAGGCTCAAAGCCCTTGCCGTAAGCACGAATATCCATATAGTAAATCGTTACATCCACTAAAGGCAAGGCACCGGACAGCAACATCGCCTGCTTGATCGAGTACATGCAGCACACGCGGGAGCAGTAAGGAACTCCACAACTTAGATCGCGTGATCCCGCGCAGAGCACATAAGCTACCGAATCCGGCACCTTACCGTCGGAGGGACGCAGCACCCTGCCGAACGGCCCGTGGGGCGCGAGCAGTCGCTCCACCTGCAACGAATCCAGGACATTGGCCAACTTGCCCCGGCCATAGCGCTCTTGGACCGTCTTCGGCAGGAGATCGAAGCCCGTGGCCTGGATGACCGCCCCGGCGTCTACGGTGATCTCCTCCGGTTCCTGCAGAAAATCTATGCAGTTCTTTGGGCAAGCCTTAACGCAGAGCCCGCAGAATATGCAGTTTTCAATGTCCAGCAGGGCCACCTGGGGTATCGCGTTGGAAAAGGGCACATAGATAGCCTTGCGCACGCCCAGGTTGCCCTCGAACTCGTGTGGAAGATACACGGGGCAGGCTTGCTCACAGAGCGGGCAGCCAATACAGTCTTTTGCAACCACGTAGCGCGGCTTCTGCAGAACAAAAGCCTCGAATCTTCCACCGGAGCGCTTGATCTTCTTGACCTCAGCGTAGGTCATCACAGTGATATTCTCATGATGCGCTGTCGCAGACATCTTCGGGGTGCAAATGCAGCTGGCGCAGTCCAGAGTAGGAAAAACCTTGCTCAGAGCGATCATCTTGCCGCCAATGCTGGGGTCTCGCTCAACCAAGAGAACTTTGAAACCCTCGTCAGCAAGATCGAGCGAGGCCTGCATCCCCGCAATACCCGCGCCAATCACCAGCACATCAGTTTTTATCTTCCTTGGGGCCATATCCAGTGTTCCCTTAACAACGCCGCACGCGGAGCCGCACTCCATTAAGCGGCACGCGCTCGTGATTCGCTTGTCCGGTGTCCCTGAAGCTGCTCAGGCAGCACCCAGTTCCCTCAGCAGCTGGTCCATCTGGTTGACTTCTTTAAGAAACGCCTTCGCGCACACAGTACAGATGGCGCAAACGCGCAGCCGGCGAATGTCCATGCCGCGCTCCTTCATTTGCTTCTGTACCGTGGAAATCCTCTTCGTAAGGCGTTCGAAGGCTCCCGGGTAAGGGCACTCATGCCCGCAAGCCATCACGAGTATCCCGTCAATTCCTTTATCGAAGCAGCGCAAGTAGAAGTCTTCGGGCAACACTGCGGGCGACAGCAATCTGATGATGTATGCATTGGCCGGATAATCGGTGTGCGTTTGCGAGACATAGTTGGCGCCTGGATAGGCGCAAGCTTCCGTTGCCAGAATCAGTATTTTCGGCTTCTTGCCAGCTTCGACCCCGGGTGTTCGTTGAGCGCTTTCGGTCACTTCTTCACCAGCCCTCATCCGCAGCTTATTTCTTGCGGGTGACGAATATCCGATCGTAACCGTCTGCCTCAAGAACGCCCAAGAACTCGTGCCCCACTTTCTCCGCCCAGCGGGGAATATCTGCCTTGGTGGAAGCGTCGCCGGACCATACTTCAATGGTCTCGCCTACTGCAACCGTCCCGATGGCCTTCTTCGCTTCAAGTAACGGGCCCGGGCACGCGGACCCACGTGCGTCCACGACCTTGGCAGCTTTGATGTTTTCCAAATCCACGTCCGCCATGTTGACTCCTTCGTCCCGGTTGATGTAAGTGCTTGCCCAGTGCTCAGAAGGTAAGCACGATGTCAGCTTCCTCTGCGTCAATAAGAAAGGTAGCCACACCGCCCATCTCAACACCGTCAATGAGGTCGTCCTGCGCGATCTTTGCTATAGGAAACGCCGCAGAACAGGCAATCATCTTGATACCCAGATCCTGGGCGATCTTGATGAACTCCGGCAGGGATTTCGGCGCGCCCTCCAGTCTGATCTTCTCAGCGCCGCCCTTGCGGATAATGTTGAGCCCGCTCATAGTGAAGAACATGGTCGTTTCCATGTCACTCGCCACCGCGCCGGTTCCCAGCATGAAAGGCGGGAACGCGCGCTCGGGCTCATCCGAGCCGCAAAAGATAAGTACTTTGGTAGCCACAGCAAGATCCTCCTGTAGTTGGAAAAAGCCTCCCCGACCTCAGAGCTGGCCCAGAAAGCTCACGGCATGATAACGCTAGCACAAGCTCATGTCAACTAATCCGAATAGGTGAATTCGTTATTTCGGTAAAGGCCGCTCAAGTAACGCGTTTTATTTTCCCTGAAAGATCTGTATTATCTCTATAACCCGGGGGTCAACTACGCGGTAGCAGGTCTTTCGTCCTTCTTTTCGGCTCTTGAGTATACGATGGCTCTTGAGCACGCTCAAGTGCCGCGACACGCTAGATTGCGGGATTGAGAGCTTCTGGCGGATTTGTCCGACATTACACTCGTTGGCGAGCAAACCCCTTATAATGCGAAGCCTCGCCGGATGAGCTAACACCCTCAAGATGTCGCTCATTCTTTCGTAGTTTATAGACATCATAGTACCTCGCTTTAACGACACTTGCCGCGGGAAGATGTATGGGAGAAATAGCACATGAGACTGCACTTGTAAAGAAGCTCAGAGCAAATCTCTACCCTCCCTTGGGAGGCAGATGCGCCGGACCAACCGCTCCGCGATATACAGCCCCACCCGGTCGTCGGCCAGCACAGGATTACCCACGCCGAGCACGAGGGTCTTCGTCATAAGTGGAATTATACCTCACGCATGATACTCGATGCGCCCGCATTAGACGCCGCTTAAACAAGAGGGGCGCATCTGCGCCCCCACTTGATGCCTGCAATAGTGCGGTTTTAGAAACGCGACGCGCGGTCCAGTACCTTGCCGGTGCTGTCCCGCAATATCACTTCAATTGGCATCTGGCCCGGCAGCGAGTGCGTGGCGCACCCGAAGCATGGGTCATACGCTCGGAAGGCCATCTCAACCATATTCAGGATGGGCTCGGTGATCTCGGCGCCAGCCTTGATCAAGCCCTGCGCCGCCTTCTTGATGGACATAGCGATGGGCCCGTTATTATTGGTCGTGCCGACAATGAGATTGGCCTTCTGCACGATGCCCTTCTCATCGGTGATGTAGTGGTGGGTCAGCGTCCCTCGCGGAGCTTCCACGATGCCCACACCCTCGCTGGGCACGTTCTTCGGGATTACCCGGTGCTCTTCGCCTATGATGTCGGGGTCCTTGATCAGTTGCAGTGCGGCCTCCGCCGCGAACAGCAGCTCGATCACACGCGCCCAGTTGGTCGCCAGCGTGGAGTGCACCGGCTTGCCTCCGAGCGTAGCGTAGAAGCGCTCGTACTCGGCCTGTGCCAGTGGCGTAGCCATGCCATCGGCGGCGTTCAGGCGCGAAAGCGGAGTTGCGCGGAAAACGGCGGTGTCCGTGCCCTCGGTGAATCCGGTCCATCCGCGCTGCTTCAAGAAGGGGAACTTCAGGTAGCTCCACTTCTCCACGTGCTCGCCCACCACGTCCAGGTAGTCCTTGGGCGCGTACTTGTGCAGCTCCTTGCCGTTAACATCGGTCACGCGGACGTTACCGCGGTAGAAGTTCACGTGATTATTCTCGTCCACCAGGCCCATGTCGTTGACCACAAGCTTGTAGGGATCGGAGAGGATGAGGTCAACGTACGCCTTGTTGGCCAGCACGATGTCGTCGACGATCTTGATAGTAAACTTCGCGAACTCTACAAAGCGCTCGCAGATCTCCAAGGCGCGCTTATGGTCCTCCGGGTTGGTCAGGCCCTTGCTCATGCCGCCTGGGATCATGCCCACGGAGTGGATGCGCTTGCCACCTAGCATGCCGGCTATCTCATGAGCTTCAAGGCGGGTTCGTATGACCTCCTTGCCGATATCCGCTCCAACCTTGCCGATGACGCCGATGATGTTGCGCACGGCTGGATCTGCGTCCGGCCCCATCACGAAGTCGGGACCCGCCAGCGCATAGAAGTGCGTAGTGTGGTCTCCCACATAGAATGCGTTGTACTGGAATTCGCGCAGCTTGGCCGCGGTGGGGGGCAGCGTGATGCCGTACACCGCATCGCACGCCTTCGCGGACGCTGCATGGTGCGCTTCCGGGCAAACGCCGCATATGCGCGTGGTAATGCGGGGCATCTCCTCCACGGGCCGCCCCTCGCAGAACTTCTCAAAGCCGCGCAGCTCGGGCACCTGGAAGAAAACGTTATCCACGCTCCCGTCGTCCTTCAGGAAGATCTCAATCTTCCCGTGGCCTTCTAAGCGGGTAATAGGGTCAATTGTTACGCGGTTAGCCATCGAGCTTCCTCCTCACCATGAACGAGTCGGCCATGGAGAATCTGTAGAGAGTACCCGCAGGGTCCACAATCTGGTTCACGATACCCGTGATTTCCTCTTCGCCGGTACCGCCAATCATTGAGCCGATGGCGGCCACCAGCTTCGCGCCCTGGTCCTGAATGTCGGGCAGCGGCCCATAGCAGCCCCGGCAGGGCATGTGAGCCTGCAAGCACTGCGCGCCGCAGCCGGAGCGCGTCGCCGGTCCTAAGCACACCAGCCCCTGCTCCAGCAGGCACTGCTCATTGTCCGGCGGGATGAAAGTGTGCGGCCGGTGGAACTCGGTGATGCGCGTCTCTTTCTTCTCGTAGGGGCACTCCTCGCACACCGCTTTGCGCCCCGCACCCAGTACTCCGCCGGGCTCCGGCAGGTTGCCGGTTACGAGCTGCTCAATGGCGTTCCAGGTGGTCTCCCTCGCCGGCGGACAGCCAGGGATGTAGAAATCCACTTTCACCTTGTCCGAGAGCTTAAACACCGTGTTGTACAGCTCCGGCAGCGTGAGGGCGTAGCCGTTGGTGGCGCAATCCGGGACGGGCTCCACTCCATCCGGATTAACCGTGCTCTGCGTCTCATGGTAAGCGCGGTGCTTGATCTGCTTCAGGTCGTAGAGGTTCGCCAGCGCGGGAATGCCTCCCTGCATCGCGCAAGAACCGTAAGCGATCAGCACCTTGCTCTTCTGCCGCAGCAGCTTGGCGATGTGCTCGTTTTCGGAACTGCGCACGGCGCCGTTGTAGAAGGCGACGTCAATGTAGCCGTCCGGCATCGCCTCAACGTCCTTGTACTTCGTGTCAACAAGGCAGGGGCAGAAGACCAGGTCGGCCAGCTCCACCACGGTCAGAATCTTGTCGCCAATCTCCAGAAGCGAGATCTCACAGCCGCCGCAAGAGGCTGCCCAGTAAAACGCGAGCTTGAGTTTCTCTTTTGGTGCTTCCATCGGAATACCTCTTTTATCGTTCGGCCATGCGGGCCGGCCAGTTAAGGGGACCTAGTTTACGGAGGTCCACGGTCATCTCGTTCACGATGTGGGCGAACTTATCGCCCTCGGAAGCGGACACCCATTCCAGCCGCACGCGCTCGTCTTCCACCCCGAAGTCCCGAAGTATCTTCCTCAGGATGGGGAAGCGCGCCACGGTCTTCAAATTGCCGTTGATGTAGTGGCAGTCGCCGGGATGGCAGCCCGCGATGAGCACGCCGTCCGCGCCGCCGGCGAGCGCCTTCATCACGAAGCTCGGGTCGACGCGGCCGCTGCACATCACGCGGATAACCGACACGTTCGGGCTGTACTTGATGCGGCTGGTGCCGGCGAGATCCGCACCGGTGTAGGCGCACCACCAGCAAAGAAAACCGATGATGCGCGGCTCGAACTTCACCGCGGGCGCCGCGCCCTTCTCCATGTTCACATCAGCTGTCGCAACGTCAGCCATATAACGTTCTCCTTACAAGTATCGCCCTGCAGAGCGGACAGCGCTACGCCATGAGTAGCGCCTCGAGCTCCGCAGTAATCTGCACATCGTCAAAGCCCCACTGCCGTGCCGCGCCACTCGGGCAAGCGGCAACGCAGGTGCCGCAAGCCTTGCACAGCGCTTCGGTGACCTGCGCCTGCCGCGTCTCGGGATTACGCGAGATAGCCTCATAGGGGCAGACGGTCAGGCACACGCCGCACCCGGTGCAAACATCCTCGTCCATATGGGCGGTGGTCGGTTCCAGCACGACTTCCCCCGCGCAGATGAGGCTCATCACCGCGCCCGCCGCCGCCGCGCCCTGGGCCACCGAGTCGGGGATATCCTTCGGCCCCTGGGCGCAGCCCGCGATAAACACGCCGTCCGACGCCGTGTTCACCGGCGCGAGCTTCGGGTGCTTCTCCAGGAAGAAGCCGTCCTTGCTGCGGCTGATGCGCAGCAGGTTCTGCACCTGAGTCGCGTCCGCCGCAGGCTCCAGGCCAACCGACAGGATGACCATATCAACGGGTATCTCGCGCGGTAGGCCGAGAAGCGTGTCTTCGCAGCGCACGTAGAGTTTGTTGCCGTTGGCGGCGAACTTCGTGGAGGGCATTGAGGGATAGTCGCTCACTTCCACACCCCGGCCGCGGATGAAGTGGACGCCTTCTTCCAGCAGCCGGTTGTAGAACTCCTCGTACCCCTTGCCGAAGCAGCGCATATCGATGTACATCTCGTATACTTCGGTATTCTCGCACTTCTCCTTTATGAGGTGCGCGAATTTCAGCGAGTACATGCAGCACACGCGCGAGCAGTACTCGTTGTAGTGTTTGTCGCGGGAGCCGATGCAATGCAATATAGCGACGGCCTTCGGCTCAACCCCCTCCTTCGTGAGAATCTTGCCCTCCGTCGGCCCGCCAGAATGGCAAAGACGCTCAAACTCTATCGAGCTCATTACGTTGGCGTGTCTTCCGTACCCGAGCGGCTCTGCACGCCGCGCATCAAACACTCCGAAGCCAGTGGCGACGATGATATTGCCCACATCGAACTCATGGATTTTGTCGGTATCATCCATGACTACAGCCTTAGGCTCACAAACACGCACACACTCCCAGCAGTTAACACAGATGCCGCACTGCAAGCAACGAGCGGCTTCCGCCTGGGCCACATCCTCCGGCAGGCCGGTCTCCACGCCATCCCAGTTGGCCACGCGCTTCTCAGGCGGAATCATCGGCATGCGGCTTCTAGCCGCTCGCGGAACATTGCTGTAGTCTGCTTTCCACCGGGGATTGATGATGTCTTCACGGCGTATCTTTGAGGGGTCGGGCAAGGGCTCAACTTCGCTCCCGTGAGCTTCACCCCGTAGATACTTGTCGACTCCCAGAGCAACCTGCTTGCCCCACCGCATCGCTTGAACAATTGAGCTTGGGCCTGTAACCAGATCACCGGCAGCAAACACGCCGGAGATGCTCGTTGCCCAAGAGCCTTCCTCGACGACCGGCGCGTTCCACTTGTCGAGTTTGAGATCCTCGCTGCCCGCGAAGTAGTCCGTCGCAGGCACCAAGCCGATTGCGAGAAAAACACTGTCAGCTTCCATCTCGAACTCGGAGCCTTCAACGGGTACTGGACGGCGTCTTCCACTCTCATCCGGCGCCCCGAGTTCCATTCTGATGCAGGTCATGCTCTTGACCCGGCCATCATCCCCGGCGTGAAACTTCGTGGGCAGAGTGAGATACTGAACCTTCACTCCCTCTTCCAGGGCAGCCTTGAACTCTTCTTCATCAGCAGGCATCTCTTCCTGGCTGCGGCGGTAGACGATGCTGACCTCTTCAGCGCCCAGCCTCCACGCAGTACGCGCCACATCCATTGCCGAGTTGCCTGCGCCTATGATGCGCACCTTTTTGCCCATCCTGACTTCCTCGCCAAGGTTTACCTGCTTGAGGAAGTCCAAGCCCTCCTCTATGCCGGGCAAGTCCTCGCTTTCCGCGCCCAACGGTCTTCCACGGTGTGTTCCGACCGCCAGGATGATAGCCTTGTATCCTTGGTCCTTCAGGTCAGTGATACTGAAGTCTCTCCCCAGGGCCAAGTTCGGCCTGAAGACCACACCCATCTTCTCCAGGTAATCCAGGTCGTGCTTCAGCATCTCACGAGGCATGCGGTAGGAGGGAAGCCCGAGAGCCATCATGCCACCAACTACCGGGGCTGCTTCGAAGATGTCGGGGCGATATCCCTTGAGCGCAAGCGCGTGCCCTGCCGCCATGCCTGCCGGTCCCGAACCTATAATCGCCACCTTATCGTGGCGCACCTCCTGAACTGGAGGGGGTTCCATCTCGACGTTGTTGCGCACGGCCCAGTCCATGGCAAATCGCTTCAGGTCACGGATGGCTACAGACTCATCAACGTCCTTGCGTTCGCACCAGTCCTCGCAAGGATGATAGCAGCAATACGCGCATACAACGGGAAGCGGGTTGGTTCTGCGGATGACCTGTACGGCTTCCTTGTATTTGCCCTGCGCGACCATGGCGAGGTATCCCGGTACGTCCTGGCCAATCGGGCACGCGACCTTACATGGTGCGGCTCCTCTCTTGTCAATGAAGAACGTGTTTGGCACCGCCTGCGGGAACGACCGGTAAATCGCAGTGCGGGAACTCATTCCGAGGTTGAACTCGTCGGGGACTTCTGTCACCGGGCACACAGCCACACATTCGGCGCAGCTCGTGCACTTGTCTGCATCAACGTAGCTGGCCTTCTGCCTCACTCGCGCCTTGAAGTTGCCTACGTAGCCCGAAACCTCCTCTACTTCCGAGCAAGTAAGAAGCTTGATGTTCTTGTTTTGAGAGACGGAGACCATCTTAGGAGTGAGAATGCAGGCGGCACAGTCCAGCGTGGGGAACGTCTTATCGAACTTCGCCATATTCCCGCCGATGGTAGGCTGCTTCTCGACCAAGTACACTTGGTGGCCGCCCTCAGCGATCTTGAGCGCAGCCTCAATACCCGTGATCCCGGCACCCACGACTAGCGTTGCCGGATGCACCGGTACTTTGCGGACGTCAAGCGGTGTGCTGAACACCACGCGGTAGATCGCGCTACGGATGAGCTTTTTCGCCTTTTCCGTTGCAGCGGCCATGTCCACAGTTACCCATGAAACCTGCTCGCGGATGTTCGCCATCTGGAAGAAGTACTCATTCAGACCAGCATCAGCCGTGGCATGGCGGAACGTAATCTCGTGCATGAGCGGAGAACACGAGGACACGACTACCCGCGTTAGATGATGCTCAGAGACCATCTGCTTTATCAGATCTTGCCCGGGATCGGAGCACATGTACTTGTGGTCCGCGGCAAACGCCACGCCAGGCAGCGTCTTCGCGTAATCCACCACGGCGGCGATGTCCACCATCTTCGAAATGTTCGTGCCGCAGTGACACACAAACACGCCAACACGCTCCTTCTCCAGATAGGGACGAAGGAGCTCCTCTTCAGTAAAACCCCGGGCCTTGTTTCCGTTATCTTCCATGTATTTCTCCTCGGATTCGCCGTTTCATTTCCTTATGATGGCGTCAGTTGGGCAAACCTCAATGCAGGCGCCGCATTTCACACACTTCGCCGTGTCAATGATGCGGAGTTCGCCCTTCTCGCGCTTCTGCCCCACAACCGGGTGAATCGCATCGCTCGGGCAGACCTTCTCGCAGGTGCTGCAGCCATTGCACAGGTCAGCCACGATGAAGTACTCAATCAGCGCGGTGCAGATGCCGCCAGGGCACTTCTTCTCGTTAATGTGCGCCAGGTACTCGTCGCGGAAGTGCTTGATGGTTGACAGCACCGGGTTCGGCGCCGACCCGCCCAGCGCGCAAAGCGAGCAGTCAATGATCGTCCTGCCGAGCTTCTCCAGATCGTCCACGTCGTCCGGCAGCCCCTTACCGTCGCAGATGCGATGCAGAATGACCGACATCTGGCGTAAACCTTCGCGGCAGGGCAAGCATTTACCGCAGGATTCCTCAATCAGGAAGTCAATGAAGTAGCGGGCGACATCCACCACGCAGGTTTGATCGTCCATCACGATCATGCCGCCCGACCCCATCATTGAGCCGGCTTCGGTGAGCTTGTCAAAGTCCACCGGCAGGTCCAAACAGGATTCCGGCAGGCAGCCGCCAGAGGGCCCTCCGGTCTGCACGGCCTTGAACGCTCTGCCGCCCTTGATACCGCCACCGATATCAAAGATGATCTCCCTCAGCGTAATCCCCATCGGGACTTCAATGAGCCCCGTGTTCTCAATCTTCCCTACGAGAGAGAAAACCTTGGTTCCCGGGCTGTCGGGGGTGCCCAGGCTGGTGAACCAGGCCGCTCCCCTGTTGATAATCTGCGGCACATTCGCCCAGGTCTCCACGTTGTTGAGATTAGTGGGCTCATCGTGGTACCCACGCTCAACTGAGTGGATGTATTTGGCGCGGGGCTCGCCGACCTTGCCTTCCAGGCTGCGGAACAGCGCCGACGATTCGCCGCAGATGAATGCGCCGCCCCCGCGCGAAATCTTGATGTCGAAGCTCATCCCTGAGCCGAGGATGTTCTCTCCGAGGAAACCGTACTCCCGCGCCTGCTTCAGCGCGTGATGGAAAGTCCTCAGCGCCAGGGGATACTCGTTGCGTATGTAGATGAAGCCATCGGCCCCGCCAACCGCAATCGCGCCGATAATCATCCCTTCAATGACGCTGTGGGGATTGCCTTCCAGGATTGACTCATCCATAAACGCGCCGGGATCGCCCTCGTCGGCGTTGCAGACGATATGGTGTGGCAGGTCGGGATGCGCTTCTTTGCAGAACTTCCATTTCCAGCCGGCTTCAAAGCCGCCGCCGCCGCGCCCGCGCAGTTTGGCGTCCATCACTTCCTTGAGCACTCCGTCGGGCGTCATCTCAAACAGAGCCTTAGCCAGAGCGCTGTAGCCTCCGGACGCCAGGTAGTCGTCAATGCTGAACGGGTCAATGTGGCTGTTCTGCGCGAGGACGACCTTGCTCTGCTTGGCGTAGAAGGGGATCTCGTCCTCTTTGGCGTAGACCTTGCCGTTATCACCCGGGCGGTAGAGCAAACGGTCAATAATCTCGCCCTTCCGCACCGACCGCTCAACTATCTCCGGGACATCAGACGGCTTCACCCGCTGGTAAACCACGCCGATCGGCCTTACTACTACCAGAGGCCCGACCTCGCAGAATCCGTGGCAGCCGCTCTTGATGAACTTCACCGACTGCTTGGCCGCAAGTTCCTTCTCAAACGCCGCCGCAACTTCGCGCGCGCCGATAGCGCAACACGCGGTGCCGTGGCAGAGGGAGACCATCACCGGGTAGTTGTCCAGCTCCTGTTTCGCCTTCTGTTGATGCGATTTCAGTTGTTCGGCCGACGTGATCTTAGGCATCGTCAGCCTCCCCGGCATCCTCCCGCCTGAGGCGCTTGATAATCGCGTTGGCCCGGTTGACCGTCATGTCGCCCTTGTACTCGCCGTCCACCACGATGATCGGCCCGATAGCGCAAGCGCCCAGGCAGTTGACGCGCTCAAAGGTGATCATTCCGTCTTTGCTGGTTTTCCCCAGTTTCAGGCCGAACTGGCGCTCATACTCCTCGGCGATGCGCATAGCGCCGCGCACATGGCACGCAGTACCCATGCACAGATGAAGAATGTGCTTGCCGCGCGGCTCCAGTGAGAACGCCTTGTAGAAGGTGCCGATGTGGTATATCTGCGCCAGGGGCACGTCCAGCCGCCGGCTCACATATTCCAGCGCCTCGCGCGGTAGCCAGTTGTACTTCCCCTGGATGTCCTGGAGCACCATTATCAGGTCTTCCGGCGTCTTGTCGTAATCGGCCAGCAGCGCTTCAATCTCTTTCTCCATCTCGGTTCGCACCGGTGTGCTAGTGAGCACCGCTTGCATTGCTTCCTCCAAACGTAGTGAGGGGCGGTAGCTTCTTCCCGTTTCCATCAAGTGAACTCATAGTCCGCACCTGCGATTATGCGTACTGCGCGACCAGCTTCCCGGTGGAAACCAGCTCGCCGCCGAATCCCAGTTCTTTCGGGCTGCAGCCAAAGGCCAGCCCCATCAGTTGCGTGAAATACGCAACCGGCGTCGTGTAGTCGCCGCCGAGGAACTTATTCGCTTCGGGCTGGTAGAAATCAAGGTTCATGTGGCACAGCGGGCAAGCGACCGCGATGCAGTCAGCTCCCATGTCGCGGGCGCACCGCAGAAGTCCCGCCACCACCGGCACGACCTTCTCGGTCTCGGTGTTGACCACCATTCCGCCGCAGCACTTGGCTGTCAGCGGGTACTCCACCGGCTCGGCTCCCAGCGCCGCCAGCAGCCGGTCCATTATGGTCGGACGCTCGCTGGAATCGATAGTGCCATACGGACGGGTGAGCATGCAGCCGTGGTATGCGGCGACCTTCAGGCCCCCCAGCGGTTTGGTCACGCTGTTCCTTACCGCATCAAGCCCGATATCGTTAACGACTACGTCAATAAAGTGGCGCACCTTGACTCCGCCGGTGTAGTCCAGCCCTGCGGCCTTAAGCCCCTGGCGGATGAGCTGGGCGAACTCCGGGTCCTTTTCCATGTAGTCGTTCGTCTTGTGCAGCACCGTCTGGCAGGCGGGGCAGACCGCAACCATTTCCTTGTAGCCTTGCTTCTCCGCCAGCGCCAGGTTCCGCGCGGAGTTGCCGTGCGACACCAGCTCGCGCACCGACATATAAGTGGTGGCGCCGCAGCAGTTCCAATCCTCCAACTCCTTCAGGTCGACACCGAGCTTCTGGCACACGGCCCTGGTGGACACATCGTACGCTTTCGCAGTGTATTCAACCGAACAACCGGGGTAATACAGCAGATCCATTACTTGCCGGCCTCCTTTGCGAGCTTCTCGGCCTCAATGCGCTCCAGAGCCTCGCGTATCTTGCGCAGTTCCTTTAGCCCCTTGATGGACTTACCCGTGCCCGGCAGCGGCAGCCTTCCCTGAGAGAACATCTTCAGCCCGCGGGCGGCGTTGGCCATAGCTGCCGCCGGACGGGTCATGTAATAGCGCATCATCAGCTCGGTCTCATGGTTACGCCCGCGTTTGTTCGTCAGGTCTATGAAGATGTGAGCCATTGCCGCCGCCCGGGCGTGCTTGTCGGTGTAGCCGTACTTGATGCCCAGCCGCTTGAGCTCGTACATCAGATCGGTGATCTTGATCTTCTGCGGGCAGCGCACGGTGCAGGTGTAGCACGAGGTGCACATCCAATGGGTGTTGGCATGAAGCACGCGGTCCAGCAGGCCGGCGCGCAGCGCGGCTATAATCTCACGGGGAGAGTACTCCATATAGCTCGCAGTCGGGCAGGATGCGCTACAGGTGCCACACTGAATACACAGGTCGATGCGCTCGCCCTCGGGCAATGCGTATACATCCTGGAGAAAGACCCGCCTTAGCTCCTCAGGTGACAGCCTTTCGGCAGGCGGCGCTTTTAGCAATTCGCCTCGCGGCATGGAAGGCTCCTTACAAGAGTCTTACAACCAAACGCCGGAAATGCGGCGCCATCGCCACCGTTCCCAAGTCCGCCTGCACCTATGCGCAGCCCACACATCGGAGTTGGAGGTCACGGCGAACTGGGTTCACTTTCCGGTCGTGATTAGATTAACACTCCGCTTGTGAAATGTCAATGGTATGTTCTGCCCAGATTCAGTGCCATAAGGCCGGGGCAGCCCACCCGGTGCCTCCAAGCAGCCGTGCCCAAGGCTTTGTAGGTGATAACCTCAGCGGCACCGCAAACTGCATTGTGAACTATGTCACAATATTGTCACGGCCATGGGGCGGCAAATGCGACCGACCGCGCCCTTCCAAGCACGGGCAAAGGTAGAGCCGTGCTGTCGGCTGGCGCTTAGGCGCTGACCGCGCTGATGGAGCGCAGCTTCTCCACGATGGGCGGCAGCTTCTCCAGCACCCAGTCGATATCCTCATCAGTGGTGCGGTGGCCCAGACTGAACCGCACGGAGCCGTGGATGAGCATCGGGTCCAGACCCATGGCCGAGAGCACGTGGCTCGGGTCCAGCGAGCCGCTGGTGCAGGCGGAGCCGCTGGAAGCGCAGATGCCCTCCATGTCCAGCTGCAGCAGGATGCCCTCCCCTTCAATGCGGGCGAAGTAGAGGTTAGCGTTGTGCGGCAGGCGCTGGGTGGGATGGCCGTTGAGGCCGGTGTCGGGGATGCTCTTCAGCACGCCATTGATCAGCCGGTCGCGCATAGAGGTCAGGCGCGCCACTGTCGCCGGCATTTCCTCCACCGCCAGCTCGAGTGCTTTCGCCAGGCCGACAATGCCGGGGATGTTCTCGGTGCCGGCACGCAGGTCGCGTTCCTGCGTCCCGCCGTGGATAAGCGGCTCCAGCTTCGTCCCCGCACGGACAAACAGCATTCCCACGCCCTTCGGTCCGTAGAACTTGTGCGCGCTCAGGCTCAGCAGATCAACGGGGTTCCGGTCCAGCTCCGGATCATGGTAGCCGATGCTCTGCACCGCGTCGGTGTGGAAGGTCACACCGTGCTTGCGGCAGACTTCGGACAGCGCCTTCAGGTCCTGAATGGTCCCCACTTCGTTGTTGCTCGCCATGATGGACACGAGAATAGTCTTGTCGGTGATGGCGTCTTCCAGCACGCCGGGATGCACCAGCCCATACCGGTCCACCGGCAGGTAAGTCGCGGTATAGCCGTTCTTCTCCAGCCACTGCACCGCGTACAGCACCGCGTGGTGCTCAATCTGCGAAGTGATGATGTGGTTGCCCTTATCCTTCTTGGCCCAGGCGTGGCCCTTGATCGCAAGGTTGTCGGCTTCGCTGCCGCCGCCGGTGAAGATAATCTCCCCGGGCTTCACCCGCAGCGTTTTCGCCACGCGTTCGCGGCATTCGTCCAGCACGCTGCGGCTGCGCCGCCCCATATGGTGGATGGAGCTGGGATTGCCGTAGCGCTCGCCGAAGTACGGCAGCATCGCGCCCAGCACTTCGTCGCGCACATAGGTCGTCGCGGAATGATCCAGGTATACGGTTCTCATACGAGCTTCCTCAGGTTTTCCTCCAGCCGGTCGGCCAGCGCGGTCTTGCTCACCAGCCCGACAATGCGGTCGGCGGCCTTCTGGTTATGGAATAGTACCTGCGTCGGCACCGAGAGTATTCCACAATGGTCGGCCGCCTGGCGGGATTCATCCGCGTCCGCGATGGCGAAGGCGATGACGCCCTCGTAGCTCTCCGCCAGATCCACCGTCGTGGCCAGCTGCTCGCTGGAGGGCTTGCTGGCCTTGGTCATGAAGGTGACCAGCACCGGCAGGCTGCTCTCCGCCAGAAACGAGAAGAAGTTCGCATCCTTCAGGGTAGGAATATCCATCGCGGCATATTATAGCGGACGGGTGAGCCGCTCCCGTTCGCGGCCGCAAATGCAGCGAGGACCCCGCCTGTGCCGCAGACGGCGGGCACGAACCTCGAGCCTAATGTCCAGGTGGGCGCCTAGCCGTTACCCCACGGGGCAACGGACGGTCAGCTCCCAAGCTCAAGGTGTTGGCTCGGTCCTAAGTCCCACCGCTCGAACACCGCAGGTGTCCTCACTGAGATTCTACCATAGCCTTTGCCGCCGCTGACGGTTGACGGGCGGCGCATTTTGCGGTAGACTTCAGCGAGGAGGTGGGAGTCGTGAGAAGTATAAGCGCTCCGGGCA
>CAZKNJ010000035.1:0-4335 GCA_964554185.1 uncultured Planctomycetales bacterium
AGCTTGATCTATGATCTCTCTGGACAGTCATGCCTGATAGGATGACAAAAGAACAGCGGAGCTACTGTATGTCGCGGATCAGATCCACGAATACAAAGCCAGAACGCCTGTTCGAGTCGGGTCTACGGAGAGCCGGACTTAAGTTCGCTAAACATGCTGCTGACCTTCCTGGAAAACCGGATTTCGTTTTTGAAAGAGAGCGGGTAGCTGTATTCATCCACGGAGATTTCTGGCACGGGTGGCAGTACGGTCGGCTAAGAAAGAGGCTTCCACGCGGTTACTGGCAGGAGAAAATCGAGCGAAACCGCAATCGCGATCGCAAGAACCGAAGAAAACTGAAAGCGATTGGCTGGTATGTACTAAGATTCTGGGAACACGAGGTTGTCCGTAATCCAAACAAGTGCCTTCAGGAGCTTAGCAATCTGCTTGAGGATCGATATGCGATCGAGGATGCGTCTGTGGAAAGGCGCACCTGCCGACTGGGAGTATTGCATGTGCGACTGCAGGGACCCGGAAACGTAAGTGTCTGGCTACATTCCTCGTAACCAGGAGACGCTGCTCCCTTCACACTCCCCGCTACCCCGGCAGGATGAGGTCCGCGGCGACGGGGTAGTGGTCGGAGGGGGAGTTGGTGAGGTTCACCGGCAGGTGGTTGACCTGCAGGTTGGGCGAGGCGAAGATGTAGTCCAGGCAGCAGCCGGTGACGTGGCTCTGGTGGGAGAGGCTGGCCGGGCGCAGGACGCTGGCGAGCCGGCTGACATCGGTGGCGGCGGGCTGGGCGTTCATATCCACCCCCAGCAGCACCGGGCCGTCGGCTTCGGACAGGCAGTTGATGAGGTTCCTGGTCTCCGAGCAACGCGGCAGCCACTCCCAGTGCCAGGCCGGTAAGCCCGGCAGCGGCCAGGGCGACAGATGGGTGGTGGCCAGGTTCAGCGTGGTTGGCCCGAAGCGCGCGCGGGCCGTGAGCAGCAGGCGCTTCATGTTGAGGAACTGGCCCAGCGGGTGGGAGCGGGAATCCGTGAGCGCGGGCCTGGCCAGAATCACGTGGCCGATGGAGTGGTGGCGCACCGGGCTCGTATGGGTGGGGCAGAAGGCGAATCCCTGAAGGTCAAACTCGGTGCGCAGGGTGGAGATCTCAGGCGAGTAAACGCCGCGGTCGGGGTGCCAGCGGGCCTCCTGGAGGAGGAGTAAGTCCGGCCTGAGGTCGTGCAGTATCGCCAGCATATCGCTGAACTGCGGCCGGAAGTAGCTGTCCCTCCAGCTGTGGACGTTCCAACTTACGGCTCTGACCCTCATAGTGGGCCCCTGGGCTCTGCCCCGTGCAACCGGCTTAACTTAGAGCACCCGGGCGGTTCCATCCCTATTCTAGGGCAAACCGGCGCGGATGAGAAGCCCGGCGGAGAACCTCTCTCATATGACGCAGCGCTCATAAGCCACTGCCGATTGACACTGAGAGACGCGCGGTGTTAAACTCATAGCACGCCCGGGCTGTTGTTACAGCCCAGGAGGAAGGGGGCCCCGTGTGGACGTATGGTGGAGTGCATTACCGGGGATAGAGCAATTCTTCTACGGCGTCGCGTTCGTCGCTTCGCTGGTTATGATCATTCAGCTCGTGCTTTCGCTCGTCGGCATGGCGCACGGCGCGGATGCGGATTTCGGCGGCGACACCGGCGGTGACTTCGGCGGTGACGCGCACTTCGACTTTGACAGCGGTGTGGAAACCGACCACGTAGTCTCGCACGACGGCGGCATCGGCATCCTATCGGTGCGCACCATCATCGCTTTCTTTGTGGGCTTCGGCTGGGGCGGTATTGCGCTGTACGACGCGACCGGAAACGCAGCGCTGTCGCTCCTCGTCGCCGCGCTCATCGGCTTCGCCTTCATGATGATTGCTTTCTGGCTGATGAACAGCATCTTCAAGCTGCGCGAAGCCGGCAACATTGACTATGCCAACGCCATCGGATGCACCGCCACGGTGTACGTGTCCATTCCGGCCAAGCGCGAAGGCGCGGGGCAGGTGCAGGTGACGGTGCAGGGGCGGCTGCGCGAAGTCGCGGCGGTCTCCGACGAGGAAGAACGCCTGGGGCCTGGCACCCGCGTGTTAATCACCAAGCAGATTGACCCATCAACCTTTGTTGTGAGGAAATCGGGGAGCGAATAGCGATGGAAATACAAGGAATCATCGGGCTGGTTGTTGCCCTAGTAGTCGTAGTTTTCTTCTTTGCGACCTGGCTTTTGTCGCGCTACCGGCGGTGCCCACCCGACCGCATTATGGTCACCTACGGCCGCGTCGGGCGCGGGCCGGAGGGGCGGAGGTCCGCGCGGTGCATCCACGGCGGCGCGGCCTTCGTCTGGCCCATCATCCAGGATTACCAGTTCCTGGACCTAACGCCGTTCACGATTGACATTGACCTGCGCGAGGCGCTGTCCAAACAGAACATCCGCATCAACGTCCCCTCCACCTTCACGGTCGGCATTTCCACCGAAACCGGGGTGATGGAGAACGCGGCGGAACGCCTGCTTGGCCTTTCCAGCGATGCTATCAAGCGGGTGGCGGAGGACATTATCTTCGGCCAGCTGCGTGTGGTCATCGCCACGATGTACATCGAGCAGATTAACGCCGACCGCGACAAATTCCTCGACAATGTCACCCAGGGCGTCGAGGTGGAGCTGAAGAAGATCGGCCTGCGGCTAATCAACGTCAACGTCAAAGACATTTCCGATAAGTCCGGCTACATTGAAGCGCTGGGTAAGGAAGCCGCCGCTCAGGCCATCAACGAGGCCAAGAAGCGCGTGGCCGAGCGCACCCGCGACGGCGAAATCGGCCGGGCCGATGCCGAACGCGAGCAGCGCATTCAGGTGGCTGCGGCGGACGCCGAGGCGGTGGACGGGGAGAACCAGGCGAAGATTCAGATCGCCAACTCCAACGCCGACCGCCGCGAGAAGGAGGCCGAAGCCAACAAGCGCGGAACCGCCGCGGAGAAGGTGCAGTCCGCCAAGGCGCTGGAAGAGGCGTATGTGGCCGAGCGCGCGGCCGAGCTGCAGCGTGCCGAGCGCCACCGCGCCACGCAGACTGCCGACATCGTGGTGCCGCAGCAGATTGAGAAGCAGCGCATCGAAATCGCCGCCGAAGCGGAAGCCGAGCGGCTGCGCCGGGTGGCCCGCGGCCAGGCCGACGCCATCTACGCCAAGCTGGAAGCGGAAGCACGCGGTAACCGGGAAATACTGGTGCGGCAGGCCGAGGGCTTGATGGAAATCGTCAAAGCCGCGTCCGGCGACCCGCGCTTGGCGGCGATGCTGATGATCACCGACAAGCTGCCTGAAATGGTGCGCACGCAGGTTGACGCGGTGAAGGGCCTCAACATTGACAAGGTAGTGGTCTGGGACACCATGGCCGGCGACGGGAAAGGCGGAGCATCCTCCACCACGGCGAACTACCTTGCCAGCCTGATGAAGTCGCTGCCGCCGCTGGAAAACCTGTTCAACATAGCCGGGCTGTCGCTGCCGGACTTCTTGCTAAAGGCCAAGGAGGCGGAGAAGGCTGCGGGTGCGACGAAGTTCGAGTATTCGCCGCCACCGGCGCCGAAGCTGACGCCGGAGCCTCCGGCGGGCGGCGACGTGCCTGCGACGGAGAAGTAACGACCAACCGCTTGTGCATTGAGTTGAGCCGGAATGGCTATGCCTCTGGTGCGGACAGCCAGCCCGTTTACTGCTACGCGCCTGCTGGCGCTGCTCACCGCTGCGGCAGCTGCATTGGCTGCCTCCTGCGCCCATCTACCCGGCATCGGCGCCGAGGACTTCGGGTTCGGCGTGCCGATCAACCACCGGCTGGAGCGCGTGGCGGAGTGCCTGGCGCAGCACATTGAAGTGGATGAGCAAGTCAATTACGCCAGCGTGCGCGGAAGCTTCACCTGCACCGACAAGGATGCGAAGTACACGGTCGCCTATCAGGACTTCGACTTCAACGGGCGGGTGGACAGCGTCCGGGTGGCGCCCCAGGCATACCGGCTGGCGGGCGTTGTGCTGCGCGGCCCTGGGCGAAGCGGCCGGCCGGAAGACTTCGTGGTGGCGGATTACGACCGGGAGGTCGCCCGCCTCAAGGAACTGGTGCCTTCGCTCAAGACGGCCAAGGGGATTACCTTCGGCTCCAGCTTTGACGACATCCGCGCGGCCTACGGGCAGGACGCTTACACGCAGAAGCTGAGCGGCCACAAGCGCACCGTGGCCTACCGCGAAGGAGACGTGTTCCTATTGTTCGCGCTGCTGGAAGACCGCGTGGTAGTGATGCAGGTGGCGAAGACGGAGGATCCCCACCACCTGTTTGAGGGGTTGTAG
>CAZKNJ010000035.1:4435-11071 GCA_964554185.1 uncultured Planctomycetales bacterium
AGTGATGCAGGTGGCGAAGACGGAGGATCCCCACCACCTGTTTGAGGGGTTGTAGCCAGGGATTAGCTGAAGATCAAGGATGGGAACGCTACATCTCATCGAAGCTTCGTGGTTGCTCAAGAAGCGACACTTTGCGCTTCGACTTGCGTCCCACAAGCGCGGCGAGCATCTGCTCACGCGTAATGTCTGTCCATCTTCTAAGTTCCCGGAATACTACATGCTCAATGTGGCTGCCGGGGAATCTGTGCCTGCCGTTATCAAGCCACACTAGCGGATTATGGCTTTCGCTGGCCGGATGGTAGTACCAGTTGTTGCGCCCGTCAGTCTCATACTCCAGCCCCAGCACGAGCAGGGCGAAGTGGAGAACTTCAAACTCGCAGCCCTCAAAAAGCTGGTGCCCCGGCCTGCTACGCTCCACCTGCGGCTACCGCCTCTTCCATAGGCAGGTTGTAATGATGAAGGCGGAGCGCCACATCTACATCAGGCTCACGCGAGGACGGGGAGTAGGCGTGTTCCGCGCTGGCAAGCTCCTGTGCGATACCCGTGAGCACCTCTTGCAGAGCCGCTCGCTTGTCTCCCGCTTGGGCCCACCGGCCGCCCGCCAGGATGAAACGGCGGCACTTCAGATATGATTGGAGTTCACCCTTGGCGGAGGCGGCCAAAAGCGAGCGGCGCACTACCTGTATTGTTTCCTCAACGGCTTCAGCCATCGTCGGTGCAGAGGACCCCAGCCCGAAATGCACGTCCTGGGCTACATAGCACTGCTCGCGCCGATCGTAGTAAACAGCGATCGCGGATTCGACTCTAAGCGGGCGCTCTTCCGCCTGCTTCTCACGGCCACCATGCGTCATGGACCTCCTCCTTTGTGGCCAGGGTTCGCCTCAAGCCCGGCACAAGGGATTATACCATCAGCCGCTGGCGGGAATCGCGGCGTGCCCGCTGATGGAAACCATGTGCTTCCGCTTACCGGTTCCGCTCCCAGAGGAGGCGCAGGCCCAATAGGGTGAGGTTGGGGTCGGCTTGGTCAAGGCGCGAGGAGGCGCGGCGCATCAGCTCGCCGAAGCCGCCGGTGGCGATAACCTTCGCCTGGATGCCGCACTCCGCTTCTATGCGGGCGATGAGCCCGTCCACCATCGCGCCGTGTCCCCAGAGGATGCCGCTGCGGATGCTCTCCACTGTCGTGCGGCCAACAACCGCTTCGGGCAGCGCCAGCTCCACGCGCGGCAGCCGCGCAGTGCGCTCCGCCAGCGCCTCGCGGGAGATCTCAATCCCGGGAGCGATGGCGCCGCCGAGGTAGTCCGCCGGCGGGACGACCACGTCAAAGGTCGTGGCGGTGCCGAAGTCCACCACGATGAGCGGAGCTTCGTGCAGCGACAGCGCGGCCACGCAGTTGACGATGCGGTCGGCGCCGACTTCGCGCGGGTCTTCGTAGAGGATGTTCAGACCGGTCTTGATGCCGGGGCCGACCACCAGCGGCTCGTGGCCCGCCACCTGCTCGACCACCTTCTCAATGCGCGGTATGAGCGGCGGGACCACGCTGGAGAGAATCGCCCCGTCAAACACGTTGGGCGCGAGTTGCGCGGGCTGCAGCAGGCTTTGCAGCAGGCTGCGGTATTCGTCGCTGGTGGCCTCCAGCCGCGTGGTGATGCGGAAGCGGTGTACGAGACGCGTCTCATCCCATACGCCGATGACGATATTGGTGTTGCCGACGTCCGCTACCAGCAGCATCAGCCCGTCACCTCACCGGTGAACTCCATGCTGAAATCAAGGGCAGGCGCGGAGTGTGTGAGGTAGCCTAGCGAGATGACGTCCACGCCCTCAATGGCGTAGTCCAGGATGTTGTCCGGCGTGATGCCGCCGGAAACTTCTATCAGCGTGCGGCCGGCGACCTGCTTCACCCCGGCGCGCACCTGCTCCGGCGTGAAGTTGTCAAACATGAGGATGTCTGCGCCGGCGGTGATGAACGGCTCAATCAGCACGGGGTCGTGCACCTCCACTTCCACCAGGTCAACCATACGCTTCTGGGCATGGGCGCGGCGCACCGCCTCCGCCTGGTCGCTGCAGAAGAACAGGTGGTTTTCCTTGATGAGGATGCTATCGGACAGGCAAGTGCGGTGGTTCAGCCCGCCTCCGTGCCGCACCGCCTTCTTCTCGGCAAACCGCCAGACGGGCGTAGTCTTGCGCGTTTCGGAGATGCGCACCTTCGCGCCGGCCGCCTGCAGCTTGGACTGAATCTCGTAAGTGGCGGTAGCGATGCCCGACAGCCACATCAGGAAGTTCAGCGCCAGGCGCTCGCCGCTGAGCAACTTGCGCGTACTGCCGGTCAAATCCAGCACGCTTTCGTGCGGCTCAAGGTAGTCGCCGTCCTCGTAGTGCGCAACCATCTCCACCGTTTCATCCAGCAGCTCAAACACCCGGCGCGCCAGCGACAGCCCCGAGAGGATGCCCGGCTTCTTGGCGAAGATGATAGCGTTGCTGCGGTGCTCGTGTGAGAAGAGCATCTCGCTCGTAATATCGCCGGCGCCCATGTCTTCCTTGATCGCCGTGCGGATGAGGTCGTCCCAGATGCGTTCCATGCGAGTGATTCTAGCAGAGCGTGGTTGGAGTCATCCCGCGTGCCGGTATAATGGCAGCCTGGGGGTGGCAACGATGAAGAAGATAATCCTGCTGATTGCTGTTCTTGGCCTGGCGCTGTGCCTGACCGCCTGCAACCGGAAGGGCGGCTCTGATGATGACACTCCTGACGAGTACATCGTCCAGCGCACGACGGCCGCGGCAGGCGCCGCCTGGGCGGATGACGGCCTGGACGGGCGCAGCTTCGTGTTCCTCCACCATTCCTGCGGCAGCGGCTTCCTGCGCGAAGGCGGAATGTGGGCGAAGCTGGAGGATCTGGGGCTGAGCGTCTATGAGATTGGCTACGGCGACGGCTGGATTGGCGACAACACCAATCCTGACCAGTTCCCGACCACTTTCGGCGAGCACATGGGCGAAGTGCTCAGGCGGGACCTCGCCGGCGCCGACCAACACGACATCGTCGCGTTCAAGAGCTGCTTCCCCGCGAGCAATGTCACTTCCGACGAGATGCTCAAGCAGTATCAGGGCTACTACCAGGCGCTGAAGCCATACTTCGCCAAGCAGCCGCAAGTTCTGTTCGTCGCCTGGACCGCGCCGCCGCTGGTGCCCGGGGCGACTGCGCCGGAGAACGCCGCGCGCCATCGCCGGTTCTGCGATTGGCTGAAGAGCGAGTGGGTGAAGGGGCAGAAGAACGTCGCGGTGTTTGACTGCAACGCGGTGCTGGCGGACAAGGGCGGGATGCTCAAACGCGAGTACCGCCGCGACGAAAGCGACTCGCATCCCAACGCCGCCGGCAACCAGACGGTGGCCGCCGCCTTCGCCGAGTGGCTCCCCGCCGCTGTCCAGCGCTGGGACGGGTAGGGGGCAAGTTCCCGCTCGTCACTGCTTCCCCAATGCTACAATCACGCGGCGGGGCGGGAGCCCCAGTGCGTGATGCCTGATTCCACTACGACAGACAACAGCGGGACCGGCCGCGCGGGGAGCGCGGGGAGCGCGGCGCAAGCGCCGGGCTACTGGGCCTTCGTGCCGGATGCCTTTGCAGCGCTGCGGCACCGCAACTACCGCCTGTACTTCTTCGGGCAGCTCATCAGCCTGATGGGTACGTGGATGCAGCGCACCGCGCAGGGCTGGCTGGTCACCGACCTGGTGCTGGAGCTGGTGGGAAGCGGCGCGGCGCCCTCGGTGACGAACCTGTGGGTGGGCGTGGTCTCCGCCGCGGGAACGCTACCGGTGCTGTTCCTCGCGCCCTTCACCGGCATCATCGCCGACTATAACGACAAGCGGCGCGTCCTCATCTTTACCCAGTCGCTGGCGGTCGCTCAGGCGGTCGCGCTGACCATCCTCACCTACACCGGGCTCATCAACCTGCCCCTGCTCATCACGCTCGCGCTGTTCCTGGGCTTTGTGTTCTCCATGGAAGTGCCCGCGCGTCAGGGGCTGGCGATTGAGCTGGTCGGGCGCGAGGTGCTGCCCAACGCCATCGCGCTGAACTCCAGCACCTTCAACATCGCGCGGCTGGTCGGCCCGGGGCTCACCGGTGTGATTCTTGCGCTGCACTTCCGCGTGGCGGACGCGTTCCTCTTCAACGCCATCTCATTCTTCGCGGTCATCATTGCACTGGTGCTGATGAGGGGCAACTTCAAGGCGCAGGCGCGGGGAACCGAGGAGCGTGAGAGCCACTTCCGGCGCGTCACTGCGGGCGTGCGGTTTTTGTTTGGGCAGCCGGGGCTCCGCCGCATCGTGGCGATGGTGGGAATAACTGCCATGCTGGTTATGCCGGTCATCTCGCTGCTGCCGGCGATTGCGCGCTACCAGTTCAAGGCGACCGCGCCGCAGTTCGGCTTTCTCGTGATGTGCGTCGGCATCGGCGCGTTGACGGGCGCGCTGGCGCTGGCGTATGTCAGCGCGCGCGGTATGCAGCTATTCATTCTTCGCATCGGCTATGTTGTTCTGCTCACGAGCGTGGCGCTATTCACCCAGGTGCACTCCATCACGCACGCGTACGTGCTGCTAATACTCGTGGGCTTCGGCTTCCCCTGGGTCTTCGCCAACAGCAACACAATTGTGCAACTGCGGGTGCCTGATGCGCTGCGCGGCCGGGTGATGGGCGCTTACTCAATGGTGTTCATGGGCTCGTTCCCCATCGGCACGCTGACAATGGGCGCGCTCGCCAGCCGCTTCGGCGCTTCGCCCACCATACTCACCGGCGTTATTCTAACAGCGCTGATGTATGTGCTCTTTTTCGTGGTTCAGCGGCAGCCCAACACCACCGGTGACCCAAGCGGCGTAGCGCGATAAACTGAGCCGGTCGGCAACTTTGCTACAATAGCCGGGTGGGGATGAGGATTGCCACGATATTGGGGACGCGGCCGGAAGCCATCAAGATGGCGCCTGTCATCCGCGCGCTGGAGGGCGACAGCGCCTTTGACCACTCCCTCATCGTCACCGGACAGCACCGCGAGCTGCTTGACCAGGCGCTGGACCTCTTCTCGCTGAAGCCCGCGCACGACCTGAACATCATGCAGGAAGGCCAGCGGCTCGATGAAATCCTCACTCGCGCCCTGTCGCGTCTGAGCGAGATAGTCTGCGAGGAACAGCCGGAGTGCATCCTCGTCCATGGTGACACTTCCACGACACTTGCCGGCGCCCTGACCGGTTTTTATAACCACATACCGGTAGGCCATGTGGAAGCGGGGCTGCGCACGGTTGACCGCTTCCTGCCGTACCCGGAGGAGATCAACCGCCGGCTGGTTGACGAGATTGCGAGCTACTACTTCTGCCCCACGCCATCCGCCGCGGAGAACCTGAAGAAAGCGGGGCTTACCGAAGGCGAAGTGCTGGTGACCGGCAATACGGTGGTGGATGCCGTGCGCATGGCAGCGGCGCTGCCTCAGCAGCCGCCGCGGGAGTTGGTAGCTTTCGCCGAGCGCTTCCCCGAGTATATCGTGGTAACCGCCCACCGCCGCGAGAACTGGGGCGAACCGCTGCAGCGTATCGGTCAGGCCTTGGCCTCCTTCGCTCGCGCGAATGATGATGTGGGCATCGCGGTTTGCCTGCACCCCAATCCGCTGCTGCGCGAGGGGCTGGAGCCGCTGCTGGCAGGGCTGGTTAACGTGATGTTAACGCCGGCGCCGGACTACGGCGCGTTTGTGAAGCTGATGCAGGGCGCGTGGTTCATCCTTACCGACTCCGGAGGCATCCAGGAAGAAGCCTGCGCACTGGAGAAGTTCGTGCTGGTGCTGCGGGAGCACACCGAGCGACCCGAAGCGGTGGAGGCGGGCTTTGCCAAGGTCATCGGCACTGACTCGCAGCGCATCGAAACGCAGATGGAGTACGCGCTCAATGCCGTGCGCGCCGGCAAGCTGCCTCCACGGGGGGTGCCGAATCCCTTCGGCGACGGCCGGGCGGCGGAGCGGATAGTGGAGTTTCTGCGGGCGAAGCTGGGCTAGCTACGCTTCAATGAACCGAATCCATTGCTACTGCATCGCATAATGCGCGCCTTCCGGCGGTATAATATAGGCGCAGGGCGCAACATAGCGCCGTGCGTGGACCTTTACATGGGGGTGCTCTGGCTTCGACCGGAAGAGTTGAAGGCGGGGCTGCGTCAGGTGGGACCCCGCGAAGACCACCTAAATCTCACGCGGGATGGTTCAAGCGCCAACAATCATCAGCTTGCTGCTGCTTAAGCAATAAGCGGCACCTCGATCGGCGTGTCGCCCGGAGCGCGCCGGCGGGGCAAAGTTCCCGGGCTTTCCGCCGCAATTGGCCGAAACGGCGGGAGATCAAGGCCTGCTCTGCGGGATCAAAGGCGGTCCATGCGCCGTTCCCGCGGCTAAGAGCGTAAGCACCAAGCATGGACTACTGCCGTAGACGCCGCGCCGGAAGCTTCCTGGGACGGGGGTTCGATTCCCCCCACCTCCATTCGACTTCGCGCCTATCGGCGCTCCGCTCATGGTCTTCCACCGGTGAGGATAATCGCTGCTGCCGTCTCTTTCAGAGCCGCGCAGGTTTCTGTGGCGCTATCTATTGTTCCCAGAAATCACCTTCCCTCCCGCGTCTCCG
>CAZKNJ010000035.1:11171-18379 GCA_964554185.1 uncultured Planctomycetales bacterium
GTTTCTGTGGCGCTATCTATTGTTCCCAGAAATCACCTTCCCTCCCGCGTCTCCGCGCAGGCAATCTGCTGCATGGGCACATCTGCCAGAAAAGGTTGCCTGACCCAACGTTTGACGCTATAGTATCGGTTTCAATACCCATGAGGCATGCGGCCATATGAACGTACACCGGAAACTGCCACAGATGCCGGAGCTCAAGATTGGCAAGCTCGTTGCCAGGATTCCGATCATACAAGGAGGTATGGGCGTCGGAATCTCGCTTTCGGGCCTTGCGTCGGCCGTGGCACGTGAAGGTGGCATTGGAGTGATGGCAACCGCGGGGATCGGCATGCTTGAGCGGGACTTCCGGAGCGATCTCAAGGCGGCCAACGAGCGGGCTCTGCGCCGGGAGATAAGGCAGGCGCGCAAGAAAACCGATGGCATCATCGGTGTGAACATTATGCTGGCCCTGTCGGATTACGGTGACCTCTGTCGGGTGGCCATCGAAGAGGGTATCGACCTGGTCATCCTCAGCGCGGGGCTTCCGCTGAAGGTTCCTGAGAATATGGCACCCGGCTGGCCGCGGGACTGCGGCAGCATGATCGTACCCAAGCTGTCCTCCGGACGGGCTGCCAGTCTGATATTCAAGCATTGGGCGAGGCACTATGACCGCGTACCTGACGCCGTTGTTCTCGAAGGGCCGATGGCCGGCGGTCATCAGGGATACCGCAAGGAAGACCTGATCAACCCGGACATCGTGGTGGAGAAGATGGTCCCCAGTGTCCTCGCGGCGGTGCGCCCCTTCGAGCAGCGCTATGGAATGCAAATCCCGGTGATAGTTGGTGGCGGCATCTACACCGGCGCGGACATCTACCGCTTCCTGGAGATGGGCGTCCAGGGCGTGATGATGGGCACGAGATTCGTTGCCACATACGAGTGTGACGCCCACGAGAACTTCAAGCAAGCTTACCTGGACTGCCGGAAGGAGGACATGGTCGTTATTGACAGCCCGGTCGGGCTGCCGGGCCGGGCTATTCTCAATCAGTACCTGAAGGACGTAGCCGAAGGGATCCGCAAGCCGTACAAGTGCTCTTGGCAGTGCCTTCGCACCTGCGATGTTCAGAACGCGCCCTACTGCATCGCTGAGGCCCTGACCAATGCCAAGGAAGGATTGCTTGAGGAAGGCTTCGCCTTCGCGGGCGCCAATGCATACCGCGTGAATGAGATCGTTTCGGTGAAGAATCTCATCGAGTCGCTGGTCAGGGAATATGAGTGTGCGGCGGCGGCGGCGGCGGAGACACAGCAACCCGTGCACGCCTGAATCCTGCGACCACAGTGTGTGTCCGGATGCCTCTACGTCGAATAGGGGAACCCGGACGCTAGCGGACCTTCGCCGCTCTCAGATGCTTCTTTCCTTTCGTTCGCTGTCCAGTACTCCTATCCTGTTCCGGCCGCGCCTTCGCCCGCCTGCGCTTCTGGTAGAATCGCGCGGTTGGGGATTCGACTGGGAACTGATAACACTCCACTACCCCTCTTTATCTTGCCATCTACTACCCACGGCGTAACATCAGTTGCAGTTTCCATGGATTTGTGGTATCATCCTAATGCGCTATGTGGCGCGTGTGCACTTAAAGATGATTCTTCCCGAACCCTTCGATGACTACCTGGTGAATGTTCCCAGACTCTGAGACGATCCCAGATTTGTTTCGTAGGCTAGGTATGAAGCGCCTTTGCGTGCCCTAACCATTTTTTTAGGAGTTTTTACTGTGAACATTTACGTAGGAAACCTCTCGTTTGACTGCATGGACAGCGACCTGAAGAAGGCCTTTGAGGCCCACGGCCAGGTCGAATCCGCGCGGGTCATCGCTGACAACTACACCGGCAAGTCCCGCGGCTTCGGCTTTGTGGAAATGCCCAACGACGCGGAAGCGCGTGCGGCCATCGCTGAGCTGAACGGCAAGGAGCTGGCAGGACGCGAGATCAAGGTGAATGAGGCGCGCCCGAAGGCCGAGCGCAGCGGCTCTGGCCCCCGTGGCGGCGGCGGCGGCGGACGCGAACGGCGCTGGTAAGCGGCGGCCCGCATCAAGCCTGACGCAAGTGGAGCCCGCAGGGCGCGATGCCTTGCGGGCTCTTTGCATTCCGGCAGGATAGGCGCTGCTTGATTTCGGGCAGCGCGTGTGGTAGCATAATCCCGCGCTGCATGCGGCGCGAGTGCACTTAAAGGATGGTCGATTCCGCCCCTCCGATGGCTAACTGGCGAGAGAACCATGTTTTGGGAATTATCCCAGACTAGCAACCGTGGGCTAGGTCAGAACGGCCTTTACGTGCTTCATTATCATTTCAAGGAGTTCGTAAGTGAACATTTACGTAGGCAATCTTTCTTTTGACTGCCAGGACGAAGACCTCAGGCAGCTTTTCAGCGCCCACGGCCAGGTTGATTCGGCCAGAGTAATCGCCGACAAGTTTACCGGCAAGTCCCGCGGCTTCGGCTTCGTGGAGATGCCCAATGACGCGGAGGCGCAGGCGGCCATCGCTGCGGTGAACGGCAAGGAGTTCAAGGGCCGCGAGATCAGCGTGAATGAAGCCCGCCCCAAGACTGAAGGCGGAGGGGGCGGACGCGGTTTTGGACGCGGCGGCGGCGGCGGTGGTGGTGGCCGTGGCGGCGAGCGTGGTGGTGGCGGCGGCGGCGGACGCGAACGGCGCTGGTAGCAGTCCCTCCGGGCTAACTAGCTTCCGGCTGTAAACAGGCCTTTCTCGCAGGCTCATCATGTGCTGCGTGGAGATGGATTGCGTGCGGGCTATTACCCGATCCATCCTCGCGCCTCCCGCTAGGTGACTACCCGCGGGTAAAGGCGTGCGCCGATTGCGATCAATATCGCGCTTGCGGCCAGCAGTGCACCCACATCAACCAGCAACCCGTACTGGCTCGTTCCGCTTGCAAGCATGGCACCGCGCAGCGCGTCCACTTCATAGGTCAGGGGATTGACCCGCGCGATGGCCTGCAGCCAATTGGGCATCAGCGAGATAGGGTAGATGGCGTTACTGGCGAAGAACAGCGGCATGGTCATTAGCTGGCCGATTCCCATGAACCGCTCTCTGGTTTTGACCAGGCAGGCTATAACGAGCGAGAAGGTGGAGAAAAACGCTGCAGCCAGCATCACTACCGCGAGAACGGTTATCAGCCTCAGAGGATTCCAGCTCAGGTGGACGCCGGTGATAACCGCCAGCACATAGATGATGAGAACCTGTGAAATCGAGCGCACGCTGGCGGAGACGGCTTTGCCCAGCACCAGGACGACACGCGGTGTCGGGCTGACCAGGAATTTATGCACCAAACCCAGGTCTCGCTCCCAGATCACGGCGATGCCGTAGAAGATGGCGATGAACAGCACGCTCTGTGCGAGGATGCCGGGCGCCAGGAAGTCCTGGTAATGCGCGATTCCGATTCCACGAATGCGCCCGAACACCTGCCCGAATACGAGCAGCCATAGCGCCGGCTGGACCGCCCGGGATATGAGCTCGGTGGGATCGTGCCGCAGCTTGCGGATCTCCAATTCAACGAGTGCAAAGGTCTTTCTTATGAAACTGCTGACCGCCTGCGGGATGCTAGCCCAGGCGGCGCGCGACGCGGCGTTGACGTCTGATATCACGGAATCTCCCTCCTGCATCAAGTGTGTCACCGGCATAGTGCATGAATACGTCGTCCAGGGTCGCGTCGGGCTGTCCGAGCGACGCCTTCAGTTCCTTAGGCGCGCCGATTGCGCGCACCGTTCCGTGGTGCATGATGGCGACGCGCTGGCAGAGGATATCCGCCTCCTCCATCAAGTGCGTGGTAACCAGGATGGTGTCGCCGAAATCGCGCTGAAGCTGCTGGATATGTTCCCAAACCAGGTGGCGGGCGGCAGGATCCAAACCGACTGTAGGCTCATCGAGAAAGAGGACGCGCGGACGATGGAGCATGGACTGAGCCATCTCCAGGCGGCGGACCATTCCGCCCGAGTAGGTCTTGACCAGGTTATTACCCGCCGCAGTCAGCCCCATGAGAGCCAGGGCGTCCTGAATGCGCTGCCTGAGTTCCCGGCGCGGAATGTCGTAGAGCTTGGCGAAGATGAGCAGGTTCTCATAACCAGACAGGTTGCCATCGGCCGATATCATCTGCGGGACGTAGCCGATGATCCGTCTCACTGCCCCCGCTTGCCGTACTACATCGAAACCGCCAACGCTGGCGTGCCCTGCGGAGGGTGGCAGCAAGGTCGTCAGCATCTTGAGCACCGTAGTTTTTCCAGCCCCATTCGGGCCGAGCAAGCCGAAAACCTCTCCCTCGGGAATGGCAATCGTGAAGTCGTCAACAGCGATGAGAGCGCCAAAGCGCTTAGTGAGCCCATCTGTTTGCAGAATGATCATGCGCTACTCCCTCCGCTCCGGCGTCTTCCCGACGACGCGCATCAACAGCAGCATGGCCGTGCCCAGGTTGTTTCGCTCCTCCGGCGAAAACGCGCCAAGACGCCGGGCCATGCGTTCAAGGGTTTCGGTACGCGCGACACCAAGCACCTCCTCGCCCTGAGCCGTCAATGACACGGTGGCCCGGCGCCGGTCGGCGGCGGCGATGTCCCGCGCCACGTAATTCCGTTTGCATAGCGCGTCGATGTGGTGGGAGGTGGTGGAGAGAGCCAGACCCAGGTGCTCGGCGATTCCCGATATGGAAGTACCGGGATGTCGCCGCAAGTGCAGGAGCGTGCGGAACTGCGGGACCGTCAGGTTGGAAGGGCGGCGCGCCCGCATATCCTGGCGCACCAGCCTCATGACCTCAGGCACGGCGGAAAGTACCAATCTCGCGCACTCCTCTACCGAGAGAGCTTTGTCGCTTCGTATATCGAATAGTTCCATGCACGAAGGATTTTACTCCTTTCCCTGGTGCGGAATCAAGCGGTTCACCGAGGGAGCGGGCGTTCAGTCACGCGCAACTGTGGTAGTATTCTGCATTCCTGCATATCTGGGGGACTGATGGGCATTGGGCTAATCATCGCCATTGTAGTAGCTGCGATCGTTATCGTTGGCGCGGTAATCGTTTTCAATGGATTTGTACGCGGCAAGAACCTCGTGCGTGAGGCCTGGAGCGGAATTGACGTCCAGCTCAAGCGCCGCCATGACCTTATCCCCAACATCGTGGAGACGGTGAAGGGATATGCCACCCACGAGCGCGAGGCGTTTGAGAAAGTGGCGGAGCTTCGCACCGAAGGCTTACGCTCGGACAACGTGAAGGTTCGCAGCGATTCGGAGAACGCGCTTACCGCGTCCATCAAGACGCTGTTCGCCGTGGCAGAAGCCTATCCTGACCTGAAGGCCAACGAGAACTTCCTGAAGCTGCAGGACGCGCTGATTGAGGTGGAGGACAACATCCAGTATGCCCGGCGCTACTACAACGGCACGGTGCGCGATTTCAACATCCGCTGCGAGGCTTTCCCCAGCAACATCATCGCCGGGATCTTCGGCTTCCGGCGGCAGGAGTATTTTGAGATTGAACTTGCCAGCGAACGGAGCGCGCCGGAACTGAAGCTCTCCGGCGCTGGATAGTAAACACCAGGAGCGACTATGCAAGGAGCGTTCATCAAATTCGCAACTTACCTCCTTATTAGCGTGGTTTTCGTGCTGGTCTCATACGCCACGTTGGCCGAAGAGAGGATCCTCTCCTACGACAGCCACATCTCCGTAGCCGCAGACGCCACGATGACCGTGCAGGAGACCATCCAGGTGGTCTGCGAAAACAACCAGATCAACCACGGCATCTTCCGCGAGTTCCCCACTAAGTACCGCGACCAGTATGGCAACCGCTATGTGGTAGGTTTTGAAGTGCTTGATGTGAAGCGCGACGGCAAGAGCGAGCCCTACCATATCGAGAAGAGATCCAACGGCTACTGCGTGAAGATCGGCAGCGGCGATGTCGTTCTGCCTCCGGCAACTTACACCTATACGTTGACCTATGAGACCAACCGCCAGCTGGGTTTCTTTGAGGACCATGACGAGCTCTACTGGAATGCCACCGGTACCGATTGGGATTTCACCATTGAGCAAGCGACTGCGACGGTGAGCCTGCCGGAAGGCGTGCCCGTGGACGAGATCAAGGTTGAGGGCTACACGGGTTACCAGGGAGATCAAGGGCAGGACTACGTCGCCGAAGTGGATGAGCGTGGTGTGAGCCGCTTCGCTTCTACGAGAACCCTGTCTCCCGGCGAAGGACTGACGATTGTCGTCTCCTTCCCCAAAGGATATGTACATGAGCCGACCTTCACCGAGAAGCTGATGTGGCTTCTGCGGGACAATGCGACTGTGCTAACCGCGCTGGCGGGGCTGATTGTGCTGCTTCTCTACTACTTGATGATGTGGAAAAAAGTCGGCCGCGATCCCAGGGCCGGAACGATCATCCCGCTCTATGAGCCGCCCGAGGGCTTCTCGCCTGCGGCGGTGCGCTTCTTGCGGGGCATGGGATACGACTCGACCGTGATGACCGCGGCGGTAATCAACTGCGCGGTGAAAGGGCACGCCACTATCACCGAGCAGGGGGACAAGTACTTAGTGACCCGTGTGCGCAGCAAGGAGCGGCTAGCCGAAGAAGAGGCGGCGCTGCTGGATGTGCTGGTGCGAGGTGAAGGCGACTCCATCCTGATTGACAAGGACAGCACCGGAAGGCTCCAGAGCGCTGAAGCGGAGATCACGAAGAAGCTCGCCGCCCAGCAGCGCAACAAGTATTACATCACCAACACGGGCTCGTATACTGTCGGCCTGTTGATTGCGCTTGCGGTCGGTGCGGTTGTGCTCCTCAACGCCATCAACACGGAGAGCTTCAACGTTGTGGCTTGGATCTGCGTGTTTGTGATGTTCGTGCTCACAGCCCTATTTAACCACTTGCTCAAAGCGTACACGCCACAAGGGCGCGCGATACTTGACCGGATAATGGGTTTCCGCATGTACTTGTCGGTTGCCGAAAGAGAGCGGCTGAACTTGCAGAATCCGCCGGACCGCACGCCCGAGCTGTTTGAGATGTTCCTGCCGTATGCTCTGGCTCTGGGAGTTGAGAAAGCCTGGGCGGCTCAGTTCGCCAGCGTGTTCGCCGCTCTAAGCGCGACCGGGAAGGAGTATCATCCGGCTTGGTACAGCGGCGATTCGTTTGACACCTTCGACGCAGGGAACTTTAGCAGTTCGGTAGGGGAATCGTTCTCCGGCGCTATCGC
>CAZKNJ010000035.1:18479-19587 GCA_964554185.1 uncultured Planctomycetales bacterium
GCAGCGGCTCGGCAGGCACGCTGTGCGGCCCGGCGAACTCAAAGAACGTGACGTCGTAGCCGTTTTCCAGCAGCGTATCCCGCGCCTTCTCACTCGCCGAGAACTCCACCACCCGGTCTTCATTCCCGTGCGCAATAAACACGCGCAGGTGATTCGCCGCGGCGATGTCCTCGTCAGTGAGAACACCCATTTCCAGCCAGCCCGCGAAGCAGACGATGCCATCAAAGTACTCATGATGGAGGATGCCCGTCAGGTATGTGAGGGTGCAGCCCTGCGAAAAGCCGAGTAGGTACACTTCGTCCACGCTGTAGCGTCCGCGCAGCTCTTCCACTGCGTGGGCAACGTAGTCGGCCGATGAAACCGCCGTCTGCTTCCAGAACTCCTCGTCGTCCGGCAGGCCGGTAATCCAGCTGTAGCCCAGGTCGCCGCCCACCGAGAACGCGTACGGCGCTTCCAGCGACGCGAAGATGAAGTCGTGCTCGCTGAAGCGCTCCCACAATCCCATGAAGCTCTTGGGCGAGGCGCCATAGCCGTGCAGGCCGACCACCAGCGTGTAGGTCTTTGCTGGATCGTAATTGTCCGGAAGCTGGACGTAGCACTCGTGGTAAGTCGGAGCTTCCAGCAGCATGAGCGTGCCGGCTCCGGCGTCCCGGGCCTTCTGCGCTGCCGCCAGCTTCGCCAGCGTCTCTTTGAACACGTCGGCGTCGCGCACGGAGTCGAAATCAGCGTCGTGCGCCGCCATCCCGAACTCCTCGAAGCCGGCCTTGGCCGCCCGCTCCAGGTACTTCGCCGCCAGCTCCGCTTCACCCATCAGCCCGTAGCAGCAGGCGAGGTTGTAGATGCTGTTGCCGTCCTTGGCGTTGTAGTGGAGTAGGGCGAGGTAGTACTGCGCCGCCTTCTGGTAGTCCTGGGCGTCGTAGGCCTCGCGGGCCGTGGTCTGCCACTCCGCCAGGTCGGTGTCCAGGAACGCGCCGGCGTCTGCCGCCAGTGGGTTGATAGCCGCCGGGTCAACCTCGGCGTTTTCCGCCCAGGCGATGGGCGCGCCGAGCATCAGGATTGCCGTCGCGATTATCCAGGTGAAGATTACACGCATGGGATACCCCCTTTG
>CAZKNJ010000036.1:0-19429 GCA_964554185.1 uncultured Planctomycetales bacterium
GGATTGCCGTCGCGATTATCCAGGTGAAGATTACACGCATGGGATACCCCCTTTGGATTGCCCTGGGATTCTACCAGAGCAGGCTAACCGGATGGCAGGTCGCTTTCTTCCGCGCGGGTGATCTCAGCGACTTCACCGTTCTGCAGCTTGCAGAACAGCACAACGCCATCCGGAATCCCATCGGGCACCAACTCGCCGGTCTCCGCGTTCAGAATGTCTAGGCCGAAAGGTTCCGGATGTTCATATGTGCTGAGATTGTCGTCTGCGGCAGTATCCTCCCCATACATCCAAAATACCGCCGTATCCTTGTCGCCGCCGACCGAATCCCCCCGGGCATACCCGAAGTGCCCGTGCGGAGTCTGGACCGTATTGATTCTCCGTCCTGTTCCGGCGAAAACCGCCTCAGGACCTTTCGGTAACATGCTGTAAGCGAAGCGTTGGCTCGCGGCGTGCTCCCCGCTCGAGCGGTATCCGATTCCTCCCGCACAGACAATCGCCGGTACTTGCTCCAGTTTCTGCCATAGCCGGAGCTTCTCCCGATAAGCAGTCATCTGTCTCTCATACTCCGCCATCTTTGCCGGGTACTCCTCTTTCATTCTCTCGTACCTCTCTTTGTCCGCCTTCCTGGCGGCGTATTCCTCCTCGTAGAAGCTCCGGGCATGCTCTGTGTTCCTCTCCATCTGCTTCACCATCCCGTCCTCTAGCATTAGTTCTCGCGACTGGAGCACGGAGGGAGAGTCATTCCACTCCTGTACCTGCTCCGCCGCAGCGGTATCATCGAAAGTAAAATCCCAGGTTCTTGTATACCTATACCTGAAATACTCGTGCCTATCATCAATTGTGAGGTAGACATGCTGGAAGCCGCTCTTGGTGGGCTCATAGGGCTCTGATGTGATCAAGAAGTAGTTGTTTTCCAGCGTTACCTTTCCGTTAATCCGAGTGCCGTTCACTGTGAGTCTCTCGATGCTAGGGTTAGCGTCCCTGCGCACAAAGGAAGACATGTAGAGACTGGCCGAGATGACTATCGGTGATTGACGCACGATTGACGCTGGCTTCGGCTCAAAGCGGCCGAAGGCGTAGTAGGGTGAGTCTGACGGCAACCCGCTTTCCAGAGAAGACGTCCAGCTTGGAGGCGTGGGCTCATGAGGCTTCGGCGGCTCAACCGGGCGTGCTTGGAGCGCTAGGGCCTCAAACAGCTCGGTCCCGCGTGGGGCATATAGGTTCCTGATGTAATCGTCATAATCGACAGGCAAGACTCGATGAGACGATGCTGGTGTTCGCAACGGGTATTCCTCAAGAAAGCCGCCAACCGCGAGCGGGTCAGTCAAGTCTCCGTATGTATGTTCGTAGCTGCTGCCGCCCACCAGGAAAGCAGGATACTTCCGCTCTGCCGCGAAGTATGCGTTCAGAGCTTCCACCAGTATGTTGGCGTTTTCTTCTGCCCGCGTCGTGATAGGCGCTTGGCTGTTGTCCCTTGGTGGTGCGGAACCTGTTGTTCTGGACGAATCAGGAGCGGGTCGGCTGTAGAGATACAGCGAAAGCCCAAAGAGGGCCGCACCAAGTATTAGCAGCACTACTTCCAGTCGACTCAGGCGCCCCGTGCTCCTACTCGGTCTAGGCTCGCTCATTTCACTGGCCCCCCCGGGCGATGCTGTGGTAGACATTCATACTGAGCATCCATGCAACATCCATGATAACGACAGATACGAAGCACACGAAACACACCCTCCGGATGCTCCTGCCGAAGGGAATCCTGCGAGTAAGCATCGCCGAAAACACTGGCGCTTCGATGAGTACGGTGAGCAGCCACACAGTCAGCCAGGAGACCGCTAGTCCGCCAAAGAAGAGTGAAGCGAGCGGTGTTGACATCAGCAATAGCGGTACCACGAAGAAACTAGCAGTGTTCGCAACCAGCGCTGCAGGCAGAACCAGATACCAGCGTAGGCCGAGAAGCGCGCCCAGCAGGATTGCCTCAAACAGGATCGGGCCGGCTTCCATCCAGAAACCGGGCAGGGGGTCCAGGGGGCCGTAGGGCACCGGGTTCGCGTGGGCTGGTGCGGCGGCGCACGCAAGCAACACTAGAACGCACACGCTCCCAATACCGAGCCTTCTGTGCAGCATCGGAAGATGAGGCCTGTTGATTTGGTGCTTCCTCAATACCTTCCACCTCTTCCAGCGTTACAGTAGCTAATAATGTCGTCCTCGGGGTCCCATGGCAGAGCTAAGACAAACAGCAATGCAGACGACCACGGCACTTCCACGATCACCTCCGCTGCGTAACCTGGCGTCTGGCTGTCTACCTTGGCGAAGACCACCGCATTGTCCGCGCTTCTCCACAGGTAGAAGCTGTCGTGTGACGGGTATACCTTTGGAGAGACGGTAAGCGGCTCGTAGCCTATCAGTTCATCAATCGAATCGGCGGCGATGTTTACTTCGCTCATTGTTTCCAGAGACACCGCCTTCAGAACTGGGTGATCATCCTCTTTAGACTCGTAGTCATAGCCCGCAATCGTCCTCTTGTCCGGAGACAACCAGAAAGCGTTCTCAGGGATATAGGGCGGCTGATAGCCCTTCTGAATGCCGGGGCACTTCCATTGGACATCCCATTGCTTTGTCTGGGGAGTAACGATACCAGCGTGGTCAAACTCCCAGGTGGCCGCATCTCGTGTTCCGACTGCAATCACAATGGCCTTGTCTTCTTCGATCCAAATCGCGCAATGATTGCTGGGGTGCCTGCCAGTGTAGACAGCTGAGACCGGCTCCAGCCCGTTTTCTGTCACCGCGAACATGACCGCATAGGATGCTTCCCTGCCTTCAACTCTTTGAGTCTCGGCAGGCCCTATTGCATAAGAGCGTTGTGGAGAGAACGTATAGAAAGACGGGTCTTCCAGCACGTGCTTCTCAGGAAGCCCCAGCATCTTCTTGATCTGCTCACGAACGTTGCAGAAAGTGATTGTCTGGCCATCTCCCAGTTCGAGTATTACCGGTCCTGCCGTGTCGTCCGCCAGGGGGACTCGCATCGAGCTCACCGCGATGACCTGTTTGCCCAGGAGCTTGAGATCCCCGGTGGCGGAGACTACCGAAATAGGCGGGCCCATCACCTTGACCTCGTGGGGCCACTCGTACTCCATTCGTCCGCCCCATACCAGGCCTTTGTCCTCAGCTTGTTTCTGCTCTACCTCAATCTCTTCCTTCTTCTCAAAGTACGGGACTATACTGAGCCACGCTCCGATGGCGAAGCAATACGCGAAGTACGAAGCGAAGAGGATGGTAAAACTCGCGATGGTCCAAATGGCATGCCGTTTTCGCATCCGGCCTCCACGGATATTATATCTCAAGAATATGAATAAGGGGCGGATTCGTGTGGGTGCTTTCGGCAGTCTTTCAACCTGAAGTAGCGCAATCTGATAAAATTCCCAAGAATCTCTGTGTATAGTAGAATAAAACGCCGCTTATGCTAATATACTGATAGCAGGTCCGAGGGACAACTATGGCTAAAACAAAAATCGACGGCAAAACTGGAAAACACTTTCCGCTGAAAGCGGCGCAGTGCTTGCGGGCGCTGGCGCATCCCACGCGGATGATGATCGTGCACTCGCTGCGGAACGGCGCGAAGACCGTGGGCGAGATTGAGGCGATTGTGGGGACGACGCAATCCAACGTGTCCCAACACCTCAAGATTCTGCGCGACCTGGGCCTGCTCAAGGCGAAGCGCGTGAAAAACCACGTGTGGTACTCCGTGGCGGACATGCGGGTGCTCAAGCTCATTGATGTGGTAAGGGAAGTGCTCTGCCGAGGGTAGGAGCTTCTCCGGCTTCGCGCCAGTTACTTCGCAGAGGTGCGAGTGCGCCTACTCATCGCCCATCTGGCGGTGAGTAGCGCTGCAACCACGATCATCGGCAGCGCGAGCGTGAGCAGCACGAAAATGGAACTCGAGCTATCGAACCTGTAAAGGTGGAAGAAGAAGATAGCGAAGGCTGCCGCGGACAACAGGCACAAACCACCGACGAACTCCCAGCGCCAGGCGATGATGAGCAGCGCCAAGGTGATGAGTGCGACCGATAGATGATTGACCGCTGACCCTACGCCCCAGGTCGGCAGTTCGGCGAAGAACGAGCCGAGGTTAAAGAACAGCCAGAAACCCACCCAGAGGACGAGTATCACCCGGGCGGCCCATCTGATTACGGATGCAGCCTTCATTGGAGCAGCCTCTCTCTACAGCCTTCCTGCCGCCCTCAGCACCGTGAGCGCCTCTACCGTAACGAACTCGTTCAACTTGGACTTGTCGGTGGGGCCGAAAAACGTGGTGGATTGTCCGCCGCAGCGCTTGTCCGTGGATCTCACGTAGTAGTAGCGAGCTTCCGCCGCAAACCCGCCGTTACGCAGCCGCTTTTCCTCCAGCTTGTCCAGCGCCTCGGAGCACCGCCGGTCGCCGATGCGGCCGATTTCGGCCAGCACTTTGAGCGCGTAAAGAGTGGAGTAATGCCAGTAGTATGGATAGAAGAGGCGAAGGAATGAGGATTTGATGACGCGGTTGTTGGACAGGCGGCGGAAGAGCTTGCGCTTGAGGAATAGCTCCGCCGCCTGGTCAACCGCTTCGCGGGCGTTTGGGTCTCCCGTGATCTCGGCGTACAAATGCAGCCCTCGCACCGGTATCAGGCTTTCGTTGTAGGATGAATGAACTGCATCCGGGTTGCGGTCGCAGTTCCAGCCGCCGTCCGGCCACTGCCACCCAACAAGCCATTCGGTGAGCCTGGGCGTGCGCTCGTCCTCCAGCGCCAGCGCGAGTGTGGCATACAGCGCATTACCCTCCTGCGAGGCGCACCGGCGGGTACGGCAGTTGATGGTCGGGATTCCCGCCAGACGCTTTTCGTCAAACAGCCAGTCGTACACCTGGTCTCGCAGCGGAATCAGGGAGGGGTCGCCGGGCGGGTAGCCCAGATCGGCCAGCGCCGCCAGCACCCAATGCGCCCCACGCCATTTACTGTAGGGGTGGTGGGGAATGGTGCCGTCCAGCCCTCGCTCGCTGAGAAGCCTCTGCGCAATTCCCTCACGCGCAATCTCCGCGCGTGCCGCCATTGCGCTGGGAGACGAAGGGCTTTCGCCAAGCACGTGTACAAGCGTCTTGTAACGCACCGAAGGCTCGTTGGATGCCAGCAGTTTTGCTGCGATGTTTACTGGGTCCCCCTTTTAGGCGTGGATCACGGACAGGGCGGCCTCCAATTCCTCTACGGCGCGCCGCTCCAACTCAAGCACCTCTCGCAGGACCTGTACTTCGGCCTGCCGCATGCCAGCGTCCCAGCTTCCGCCCTCCGGCAGCTCCCACTTGAAAGGAGCGTACTGGCGGTTCTGCTTGAGCCTGAGTGCGATTTCATCGTAGATACCGGCGGCCTGCGACAGGTGTTCCGCCGCTTCGGGTGGGAACTCCCCAACCACCTCGCGAAGGTAACGCGCTGCCACCTCGCGCGAGTGCATCAGGCTGTAGTAGATCCACGCGTTGATGTGGTCGTAGGCGAACTCCGCGGACGGGTCGGCGTTCTCAAAGCGCGCGTCGTCTTCCAGATCGGCAATCCAGCGCTCAAAAGCAGCGAAGCCGCTAGCGTATTCGCCGTAACTCTCAGTGTGCGCCGTTTCCGCCGCAATCTCCAGCGAGCGCTGCAAAGCCTCCATGCGCGGTAGCGGCTCGCCCTTCTCGCCAATGACAGCCACCACCCAGGGCCATTTGTCGGCGACAGCGTACTCCTCACCTTCATCGTAGTATGTGCGGCAAAGCAATTTCTGCCCACCATCTTCATAGCCGGTGATGACGCCCCAGTCGGGGACGACTTTCAGGTCGATGGCGAGCACCGGCCGTCCGGCGTCAATGGAGCTGACCACAGCCTCTAGCAGCGCAGGCGCACCCGGTGATCCCTCCAATGCGTGGATGAATCGTATGTCGTAGCCTAGAGCTGCGGAAACCGGATCGGCGCAGTTGAAGCCGCAGGTGGAATCCGGCGAGCTGGGGCACCATTCCGGGGTGGCGAAGTGGAAGCGGAAAGCGGCTCCGGAGACACCCATAAGGTAGTCGTAAGTGACATCCTCGCCGAGAGACCTCATCGCCACCGTGAGTGACCCGACGAACGTGTTCTCCATTCCCTGGCTCCATTGCAGGCGGCCCACATCCTGAATCACCTTCGTATTCTCTTTGTCCACGTCTGCAACAACCCCCAGTGAGAGACAAGCAGCACTTACGAGAATCATCAGCCCGATCGATAGATGTCTTGTAAATGGCGAATACATCATATGTCCTCTCCCGATAGGCAGCTTCATTCTACCAAACCTGGAGCAATCACCAGCCAACCTCACCGTTTGCTATACTCTGGCGTAAACCGTGGGAGGTGTATCTATGGAGTTTGGGGCGCGCATCAAACTGGTTGGCGAAATCACTGAAATCAAGCAGGGTGACGTAATGTCGCTTGTCAAGCTCAAGGTTCCTGTTGGAGCTGACATGGCCTCGGTGATGACGGTGGAGTCGCTGGAAGAGCTGGGCGTGAAGCCCGGAGACAAGGTGAGAATAATCGTCAAAGCCGTGAACGTCCTGCTGGCGAAGGAGTAGGGTGCAGGGGCAGCGCGCGGTTGATTTGGGTCTACTGATACCGTCTATGGGCAGCGCGCTAATGCCACAAGCCTGATTCTGCGGTATATTATAAGTATCTGACCCGCACCGCCGGGACGAGTAATGGCAGACAAACAACAACGGGTTGACCGCACCGCCATCTGGGTGGCGGTGCTGATCGGGATTGTGGCGATTGTCGTCGTCATCCTGGTCAGCCTGCCGCCGGCAAGCGACACGCACGTGCCGCCGCAGCAAAAGATGGGTGGTGCTGAGGGTGAAGAGGTGGTTGACTTGTCCGAGCCGATGCCCAGCGATCCCGTCATCACTCTGGAGCCGGGCGCGGAAAGGGAGGGGGCTATGACGGATGCTTTGTCCATCACATCAAGCGCATTTGAGAACACCGGCACAATCCCTACCGAGTACACCGCGGACGGGCGCGATGTGAATCCGCCGCTTGCGTTCAGCGGCGTGCCCGCGGGCGCGAAGAGCTTGGTGCTGATAATGGACGACCCGGATGCGCCGGTGGGAACGTGGGACCACTGGATTGTATGGAACATCCCGCCTGATACAAGAGAGATAGCCGCTGGCAGCATGCCGGCCGGCGCGGTTCGGGGCGCGAACGGCTGGGGGCGCAGCGATTACGGCGGCCCGTCTCCGCCGTCGGGAACGCACCGCTATTTCTTCAAGCTCTATGCGCTGGACACGACGCTTGACCTCAAGGCCGGTGCGAAGAAGGCCGCGGTGGAGCAAGCGATGGAGGGGCACATACTCACCAAGGCTGAGCTGGTGGGGGTGTACTCGCGCGGCCGCTAGGCGCGGCGGTAATGCCCACTCACCGCTCCACGGGGAAGCTTGTGTGATATATTCTCTTCGGGGGATGTTCACTTAGCTTAGGTCTCCCTCACACGAACCTCCCCTCTGGTTACTGAAGGCGCGCCCTGTTGCGCCTTCCAGCATTTTGTATATAATCGTGGTTCGGAGTTCGGCTCCGCTCATATGGACGACTTACCATCGAAAACCGGTGGCCTGACCTATGAACAGGCCGGCGTGTCTATTGAGGCGCAAGGCGCCGCAATTGAGCTAATCAAGCCCCTTGCCGCGGACACATACACGCCCCGCGTGGTGTCCGGCGTGGGGGGATTTGGCGCACTGTTTGATGCTGGCTTCGAGGATATCACCGAGCCGGTGCTCGTTGCCTCCACCGACGGTGTCGGCACCAAGGTCAAGCTGGCCGCCCGCTTCAACCGGTGGGAAGGGGTGGGGCGCGACCTGGTGGCGGTATGCGTGAACGATGTTATCACCACCGGCGCGCACCCGCTTTTCTTCCTAGACTACATTGCGTGCCACAAGCTGGAGCCGCAGGTGGTTCAGGAAGTAGTCCGCGGGATGCGCGATGCCTGCCTGGAATGCGGTTGTGCGCTCATCGGCGGCGAAATGGCGGAGATGGGAGAAGTCTACCGGCCGGGAGAGATGGATCTCGCCGGCTTTGCGGTTGGCGTGGTTGACCGGCTCAACCGGATTGACGGCGGCAGCGTTGTCGCCGGTGACGTGGTCGTCGGGCTACCTTCCAACGGAGTGCACTCCAACGGGTTCAGCCTGGTGCGCAAGGTCTTTGAGGGCCTGAGCGACGCTGAGTGGCAGGAGCACAGCGACCGGCTGGGCTGCAGCCTAGTGGAAGATCTGCTGCGGCCGACGCAGCTGTACCACGGTAGCCTGCGCACGCTGCTGGACAACGGGGCGGAGGTGAAGGCGGTTGCCCACATCAGCGGAGGAGGGCTGCCGGACAACGCTGGGCGCGTGCTGCCGCCGGGCCTGGATGTGGTGATTGAGCGTGCGGCGGTTCCGGCGCAGCCCATCTTTGGCCTCATTGCGGAGCGCGGCGGCGTCGCCGAAAAAGAAATGTGGCACACGTTCAACATGGGCGTGGGCATGATGCTGATTATCGCTCCCGAACAAGTGGATGAGGCTGTCGGGCTGCTGGCCGAGGGGCCGGTGCGGCCCGTGGTGATTGGAAGAATCTTGTCCGGAGACGGGCGAGTACATATTCAATGACGATTGGAGGCTACCTTATGAGAACTGCGCTGATAATCGCGCTGGCAGCGGTTCTTGCGCTTTGCTTCGCCAGTTCATGTGATTTTGTCAAGAAAAACATTAAGAGCATCGTGAAAATCACGGTGTACGATGAGTCCAACACGCCTTACGGCTATGTCACCGTGGCGCTCGTAGATTCCACCGGCAAGGTCGCCGCTGCTGAAGCGACCAACGAACGCGGCGTGGTGATCTTCGAGGGCATTGATGCAGGCACTTACACTGCCAGCGTAAGGAACGCCGGGCAGTTTGAGTGTAAGGTGTTGAAGCCGGACAGCATCAGCGTGACCGTGGGCAAGACCAAGACGGTTGATGTAATTGTGGAGCGTCCGCCGGCGATGGAGCAGCGCACTCTGGATTAGGCTCCGTCATTCTTGCGTGACGATCAGTGAAGCGTTTGGCGTTGCAGCCAGATGCTGCGCCGAGAGACTGCTTGGACTAGACTGAGGTGCTCCAGCGTATCCGACGTTGGCACCAGCTACCGCCGCCGCAAGGCGATGGACCACGTCTTCCTCTGGTGTAGGCAGTCACCGGTACCGAGTGGTCAATGGTCTTCCTCTCAATTCGCCAACTTTGTTAACGATTTCTCTTGACAAAAGCAACTGCGTGATGTAACTATGTCGCCGGGCACCGCACCACGGCGAAACCGGCTCGCCAGCTCCGGCTAACCGGTGGTGGCGCCCCATTTCACTACCCTCAGGAGGGAGTTAATGTCGGGTATTCAACGCATTCTAGTCGTGGGTGCGGTCGGCCAGATCGGCAGCGAACTTACACTCGCGCTGCGCGACAAGTACGGTGCGGAGAATGTTGTTGCTGCCGGTCGCAAAACTAAGCCCGCGCCCGCACTCAGAGATTCAGGTCCTTTTGTCTGGTGTGACGTCATCGACCGCGCCAAGCTGGATGAGACCATCAAGGAGTTCAAGATAGATACTATCGTGAACATGGCGGCCATCCTCTCTGCCACGGGCGAGAAGAATCCCCAAGCCTGTTGGGAAGTCAACGTCACGGGTCTCATCAACACGCTAGAAGCGGCGCGGGAGCACAACCTGACGCAGGTGCTCTGCCCTTCTAGCATCGCGGTTTTCGGCCCGGAGACTCCTACAGAGAACACCCCCCAGGAGACGGTTCTCCGTCCGACGACAATGTACGGCGTGACCAAGGTCGCGGGCGAACTGCTGTGCGACTACTATGTGCGGCGTTTCGGAGTGGACGCTCGGGGCCTGCGCTATCCGGGCATAATCTCCGCCGAGACTCCTCCCGGTGGCGGCACCACCGACTTTGCGGTCTGGATTTACTACAAGGCGATTGAGGAGGGCAAGTACGAGTGCTTCGTCCGCGAAGATACAAGGCTGCCAATGATGTACATGCCTGACTGCATCAAAGCGACGATGGACCTGATGGAGGCGCCGTTCGATGATCTGAAGCACCATGGCGACTTCAACGTTGGCGCGATGAGCTTCAGCGCCGGTGAGCTGGCCGCGGCAATCAAACGGCACATTCCCGGCTTTGAGGTCAGCTACGTGCCTGACTTCCGGCAGCAGATAGCCGATAGCTGGCCGAGCAGCATCGACGACAGCGCTGCCCGCAAGGAATGGGGCTGGAACCCGGCATACGACCTTGAAAAGATGACCGAGGACATGCTTGCCAGGCTTCGGGAACGGCACGAGCGCGGCGAGCTTTATCCCCCGGCCGAATAGCCCCCCACGGGGAGCACACGGCAGGCGGACTCCGCTTCGCCGGACTTGTAGAATACAACCTAATCTGGAGGCCACAATATGTTCGGAGCGTATCAGAAAGTACTACAAGACCAGCTTGATGAAATCCGCGGCGCTGGCCTGTACAAGGACGAGCGCATCATAGTGACGCCCCAGGGGGCGGACATCCAAGTGACTGGCGGCAAGGAAGTCATCAACTTCTGCGCCAACAACTACCTGGGTCTGGGCAATCACCCTGAACTGGTCAAGGCGGCCAAAGATGGGCTGGACCGCTGGGGCTATGGCATGAGTTCGGTGCGCTTTATCTGCGGCACCCAGGACATCCACAAGCAGCTGGAAGCCAAGATCACCCAGTTCCTCGGCACCGAGGATACGATTCTCTACAGCTCTTGCTTTGACGCCAACGGTGGGCTGTTTGAGGGCGTGCTCGGTGCCGAAGACGCCATTATCACCGACAAGCTAAACCATGCGTCCGTCATCGACGGCATCCGCCTGTGCAAAGCGCAGCGCTTCATCTACGAGCATAACGACATGGCCAGCCTGGAGGAGAGGCTGATAGAAGCCAAAGGCACGCGCGCGAAGATGGTCGCCACTGATGGCGTTTTCTCCATGGATGGGGACGTGGCGAAGCTGGACCAGATCTGTGATCTGGCGGAGAAGCACGACGCGATGGTGATGGTGGATGACTCGCACGCCACCGGCTTCATGGGTAAGACCGGTCGGGGCTCGCACGAGTATCGCGGTGTTATGGGGCGCGTGGACGTGATCACCACTACGCTGGGTAAGGCGCTTGGCGGCGCGTCCGGCGGCTGCACTTCCGGCCGCAAGGAGATAGTTGAGATGCTGCGCCAGAAGTCGCGTCCGTACCTTTTCAGCAATACCGTTCCTCCGCCGATTATCTGCGGCGCGATAAAGGTCATTGACCTGCTTTCCGAATCCACACAGCTGCGCGACAAGCTGGAGAGCAACACTAAGTACTTCCGGGAGAAGATGACCGCCGCGGGCTTTGACATCAAGCCGGGCGACCATCCCATCGTGCCGATAATGCTCTACAACGCCAAACTGGCGCAAGACATCGCGCGCGACTTGCTGGCAGAAGGCATTTACGTCATCGGTTTCTTCTACCCCGTAGTCCCCAAGGGCGCGGCGCGCATCCGGGTGCAGGTCTCTGCCGCCCACGGGATGGAGCATCTGGACAAAGCCATCGCTGCTTTCACCAAGATCGGCGGGAAGTACGACATCCTCGGCAAGTCTATGGACGAGATCGTGGGGAAATACGGGCTGTAGGCAAACCCCGAGGCCTAGATCTCGAACTCCATTTCGTGGCGCTTGAGCGCTTGGGGATAGGCGTGCACGATGTCGCTGCGCGTTACTATGCCAAGTATCTCGCGCGGGTTATCCCGGCTGACCACCGGGAAGCGCCCGATCTTGAGCGTGTCAAACAACTTGTGCACTTCCCACACTGACATGTCCGGATACACAGACTTTACGTGCGTGCACATTATCTCCTTAAGCTTCACTTCGTGAGCGCGCTGGCGGTCGGTGATAATGTGGTGGCCGAAATCGCCCTCGGTGATGATGCCGACTAAAAGCCCTTCACTGTCCACCACGGGGAAGCCGTTGTGGTGGCTGGTAAAGACGATGCGGTACGCTTCATCGTACGGCGTGTCTTCGCCAATGCTCTCGGCGCCCTTATGCATTATCTCGCCTACCTTGACCTCCTCCAGGACGTTTACCTCATGTGCAACTCGGTAGTACACGCCTCGCCTTAGCAGCTTCTGCGTGTAGATCGTTGTCTTCCTGAAATGGTTGTAGATCACGGTGGCAACTACCACGCCGAACATAACGGGCACTATTAGGTTGTAGTCGCGTGTCATCTCAAAGATGAGAATAGTGGACGTAAACGGCGCTTGTGCGGCTGCGCCGAACACCGCAGCCATGCCCACAAGGCCATACGCGCCCGGGTGAGCCATGGGGAATCCCAGCGACCTTTGGACCAGCGAGCCGAAGCTCGTGCCCAGCATGGCACCCATGAAAAGGCAAGGTGACATGATGCCGCCGCTGGCTCCGGAGCCCAGCGTGAACGATGTCGCCAGAGGCTTCAGCACAATTAGAACAAGCAAGAGCCAGATAACGTAGTCACCGGTAAGCACCTGGTTGATGTAATCGTAGCCAACACCCATCACCTGAGGTGCCCAGATAGCGATGATTCCTACTAGCAAACCACCGAGAGCTGGCTTAAGTACCCGCGGAATGGGAAGCCAATGATCAAAGATATGCTCCATTCTGTAAAGGAGAGATGTGAAGAGAAGCGCGACTACGGCGGCCAGCACGCCCAGAACCAGGAAGAACCCGAACTCGGCAGGAGGAACCATGCCATATGCCGGAATCGTGAATGAAGGGGAACTGCCGAGAAAATACCATCCCACAATACTGCCCGCTACAGCAGACAAAACGACAGAGGCGAAACTGCGCACGGCGAAATCGCCAATGATGATCTCAATGGCGAAGATGCTGCCGGCAAGTGGTGCACTGAAGACAACCGCGATTGCGGCGGCACACCCGCAGGCTATTATCCTGCGGGTACGTCCGGGTGACAGGTTGAAGAACCCGGAGATTGTTGAACCGATGCTTCCGCCAATAAGCACGATTGGCCCCTCGCGACCCGCGCTACCACCCGAAGTGAGAGTAATCGCGCTTGCCAGGAGCTTCATCAATGCCGCGCGCGGCCTAAGCCTTCCTTTTTTCGTGCGGATTGCCATCATTAGTTCGGGAACGCCGTGCCCCTTGGTTTCCGGAGCCAGGTAAGTTGTTATGGGTGCAACAAGCAATCCACCGAGAGTAGGTATCAGGATGATCGCGGCAACGCCAAAAAAAGGCGTCATCGCAGGATGCAGGACATCAAAGAAGAAATGCTGCGTAACACGCATTACGTGGATGAACAGGACCGCTCCCAAAGCGGACAAAACGCCGACGGTGATCGCAAGAACGTTAATCGTCAGGTTGTCGTGTTGCCACGGACGGGTCTTGGAGCGGTGGCCGTCACTTGCGGGCCCGTCACGGCCTTGACTGACTTCTGACGGAGCGTTCATCCTATAGAATCTCGCTCTGTCGCACAGACGGCATGTTTACGTTTGGGTGCATAAGAATCCTGCGCCTTAGTCAGGAATGATCCTGGGATTTTACGAAGTCGTCGAGCGACTTGAGCTCCCGCAGTAGCTTCGGCATTTCACCCAGCGGAATCATGTTCGGCCCGTCGCTGAGGGCCTCTTCCGGGCGCGGGTGGACTTCCCAGAACACCGCGGCGATTCCCTGGGCCAGCGCGCTGCGGGTTAGCGGCACTACGAACTCGCGCTGGCCGCCGCTGCGGTCGCCGCTGCCGCCGGGAAGCTGTACCGAGTGCGTGGCGTCAAAGCACAGCGGCACGCCAAAGGCCTTCATCTGCGCGAAACCGCGCATGTCCACCACGAGGTTGTTGTAGCCGAAGGTGGTGCCGCGCTCGGTTATGATGAGCTGCGTGCCGCCGGCCTCGTGAAACTTGGCGATAATGTTGCCTATTTCCGGGGGCGAAAGGAACTGCCCTTTCTTCACATTCACCGGCTTGCCGGTCTGGGCCGCGGCAGTGATGAGGTCGGTCTGGCGGCAGAGGAACGCCGGCGTCTGAATCACGTCAACAAACTCGGCCGCCCTTCGGGCTTCCTCCGGCGAATGGACATCGGTGAGTACCGGCACGCCGTAGCGCTCACGCACTCCCGCCAGAGCTTCCAGACCAGGCTCTAGCCCCAGGCCGCGGTAACTCTGGACGGAACTGCGGTTGGCCTTGTCGTAGCTGGACTTGAAGATGTAGGGAACGCCCAGCTCCCGGGTGAGTCCGGACAGAGCATCTGCCACTTCCAGGTAGCTGCCGCTGTCTTCCAGCACGCAGGGGCCGGCGATAAGCGTGAATGGGCGGTCGTTGGCGACCTGAATACCGTACCGCTCAAGCGTCACGCTATCCACTTGCCGTCTCCCCGCCCGGTGGGGCGCTGGGCGGCCGGCTGGACGCCGCGTTGAGGAAGTTCAGCTTCAGGTCCTTGGTGATGCGCGCTAACTCCTCAGCTTCCGCGGGCATCAGACTGCCCTTAACTTTCTCCGCCAGGTACTCAAAGATGTCAATGCTCTGCTTGGCGCGCGCCATGTCTTGGGTCACTAGGCCGGTGCTCGGGTTAGCCACCAGCCCCATATACACATAGGCGAACTGGATGATGACGCCCAAGTTGTACTGGATAAACCGCTCTATACCGAGGTCGAAGATGCTGGCCGCAACCTCTTCCTCCGACAGCTCTTCACCCTCGCCGGCGGCGACGGCAGGCTCGCGCTTCGTGCCCTTTCTGGCCTCCTTGGGAGGCTTCTTTTTCTGGGACTTGGGCGGAGATTCTCCGTCGGCGTCCTTCTCGCTGATCACGCGCCGATCCTCGATAACGATCTTCTTTCGTTCTTTTTCGCCGTGTTCGAATTCGTCAGACATGATAGGCGAGGATTTTAGCAGAATGCGGCTTCACGCGCAGAAGTGGGATGTGTACGCCCCGTCGATTGCACCAGGCTACAGGTCGGTCAGGCCTTCGTTGAGGACCACGGGCGTAGCTGCCTGCGGTTCCGACCGCACAGTCATGTCTATGATGAATCCCAGGCTTTCGCCGGTTGAACGGCAGTACCTTGCGGACTTGGCAACCTTGTCGTCCAGATTCTCAAACATCGCCAGCCAGTGGGTCAGTTTCTGCAAGTTGGGCCTGGCCTCGCTGAGGATCCTGCAGGCCTTCGCGCGGTTTTTGGTGCCGAGCGCCTTGTTGATGTCGCTGGTCACGGTCGCGTTGTAGAACTGCAAGTGGTCGCGCACCGTGCGGGCCACGCCGGAGTCCAGCTCCATTTCCTGGCAGAGCTTCGCCACGGCGTTGGAGAAATGCAGTGCGCACAGCTCCAGGTTCCCGCCGAAAGCGTAGGCTTCAGCGGCACCGGCTGTGCCGAGACCCCGGTTTATGCCCATACCCTCTGTTGCCATTAGCGACCTCCCGGCCGGATTCCGACCGGTAATCGGCCTCAAATGGAGATAGGGGGATTCGAACCCCCGGCCTCCCGGATGCGAACCGGACGCTCTACCGCTGAGCTATATCCCCGATTCGCTCCTATTATACACCAAAGTAGAGGAGAATTCGGTGCCAAGTGTCTAGACGGCTCATTTCCCGATGAGCATCTTGATGGATACCAGGAGGAAAAAGGCCCCGAATACCCGCTGAAGCGTGAGCGCGGGTAGCTTGTTGGCCCATCCGCCGCCGAAATAACCGCCTACAATGAACCCCAAAGCGAGCAGGAGGGCCACCGGTATGTTGATGTTGCCGGCCTTCCAGTACTGGTAAGCTGCGAGTATTCCGATGGGCGGCAGCAGCATTCCAATGCTGGTGCCCTGCGCCATTGGCTGCGAGAAGCCGAAGAAGTAGCGCAGCATCGGCACTACCACGAAGCCGCCGCCCAGGCCCACCAATCCCGCCAGGACTCCGACAACCGCACCGATCACAATGAGAAGCAGACTCGACATGATTGCGCCCTCCAGATGCGCCTAACTATAGCGCACGAGACTTTGTGACGGATTTCACGCGTTGGAGGTGCGCCGGTGCGCGGGGTGATGCTATAATCTGGCTGAGAAGCTGCACCGTCAATCGGGCCGGGCAGCGCCAACGCTGATCTGCCGGGGGCAGAGCTTCCGCGGACTTGATTGAATGCACTCAGGAGGATGAACCATGCTTAACGGTCGACCGAATGTACCTAAGCCCGTTAATGAACCGGTACTCGGCTATGCGCCGGGCTCGCCGGAACGGGCGGCGCTCAAGGCGGAACTCAAACGCCAGAGCCGCAAGGAGATAGAAGTCCCGCTGGTGATCGGCGGCAAGCGGGTGAAAACGGGTAAGTTCGGCGACTGCCGCTGCCCGCACGACCACGGGCACCTGCTTGGCAAGTACCACCGTGCCGGCAAGAAGGAAGTGGAGCTGGCGGCGGAAGCCGCCGCGAAGGCCTGGCCTGAATGGGCGCGGATGCCCTGGGAACAGCGCGCCTCCATCTTCCTCAAGGCCGCCGACCTGCTGGCCGGCCCCTGGCGTGATGCGCTCAATGCCGCCACCATGCTCGCGCAAAGCAAGAATGCTTTCCAGGCGGAGATCGACGCCGCCTGTGAACTGATTGACTTCTGGCGGTTCAACCCGTGGTATGCGCAGAAGATCTACGAAGAGCAGCCGCCCATCTCCGCCCGCGGCGTGTGGAACTACACCGAGCAGCGTCCGCTGGAGGGCTTCGTCTTTGCGGTGACGCCGTTCAACTTCACCAGCATTGCTGGCAACCTGCCGACCTCGCCGGCGCTCATGGGCTGCACCGTGCTGTGGAAGCCCGCGTCCAGCGCGGTTTATACTGCCTGGTACATCATGCAGGTGCTGGAGGCCGCGGGCCTGCCGCCGGGCGTCATCAATATGATCCCGGGTAGCGGCGGCGAAGTGGGCGACCCGGTGATGGCGCATCCCAGCTTTGCCGGCGTGCACTTCACCGGCTCCACCGCGGTCTTCCAGGGCATGTGGCGCACCATCGGCGAGAACATCAAGAACTACAGGACCTACCCGCGCATCGTGGGCGAGACCGGCGGCAAGGACTTCATCTTCATCCACAACTCCGCCGACCTCGCTGAGGTCGCCACTGCCATCGTGCGCGGAGGCTACGAATACCAGGGCCAGAAGTGCTCGGCGGCATCGCGCGTATACGTACCGGAGAGCAAATGGCCCAAGCTCAAGCAGATGCTGCTGGACGAGCTGGCCACCATCAAAATGGGCGACGTGCAGGACTTCTCCAACTTCATGAACGCGGTGATTGACCGCAACTCGTTCAAGAGCATCACCGGTTACATTGACCACGCGAAGAAATCCAAGGACGCCAGCATCATCTTTGGCGGCGGCTACGATGACAGCAAGGGCTACTTCATTGAGCCCACGCTGATTGAGGCCAATAAGCCCGACTATCTGACGATGGTGGAGGAAGTGTTCGGGCCGGTGGTCACGGTTTACGTTTACCCCGACCGCGAATACGAGCAGGCGCTGCACCTGTGCGACCAAACCTCGCCCTACGCGCTCACCGGCGCCGTCTTCGCCGACGACCGGCGGGCGGTGAACCTGGCGTACGATGTGCTCTGGCACGCGTCGGGCAACTTCTACATCAACGACAAGCCCACCGGCGCGGTCGTGGGCCAGCAGCCCTTCGGCGGCAGCCGCGCCAGCGGCACCAACGACAAGGCCGGCAGCATGCTCAACCTGCTGCGGTGGGTCAGCCAGCGCACGGTGAAGGAGACCTTCGTCCCGCCGAAGGACTACCGCTACCCGTTCCTGGCGGGCGAGTAGGGGCGGACTCGCGAAGAGATTGCCGGCCTGATGGCGGGCCTGCTGGCGACCGATTCGCCCCCGCTCGGCACGATGAAACTCACGGATTGGCTCGACGGCCACCGCGCCACTGTCGGCAGGCGCTATGCCTCCGAGCTGGGGCGGCATTATGGGGCCGAAGGTCGCTAGAGATCCGGTCTAGATTCCGTCCCCCAGCACGTAGTAGTGACTCCCGAGGCCGACATATAGTAGGCCATCCTCCCCTAGGACCGGGTTTCCACCGTACTCCGTGCCAGACGACACGGCTTGTGACCACTTGACCTCCCCGTCAGCTGTCAGGGCATAGACCGTACCCGATGTCGGTGCGACGTAAACCAGCCCGTCTCCACCTATGGCCGAGTTACCCAACACCGAAGCATCAGTAGTGAACCTCCACTGCACAGCTCCGTCCGGATTGATCGCATAGAGATAGCCAGCGACACTGCCGACATAAACTACGCCGTTATCCGCTGTAGCGGGGCACGATGATATCCACCCTTCTGTGGTGAACTCCCATTTGAGTGAACCGTCGGGAGAGATTGCATAGATACATCCGTGGTCCCAATCTGGTGGATCACTGAACTTGCCGCCCTGGATGCCGACATAGACCGTGCCATCATCTCCTATAGCTGGGCTCGACCATACGGCTCCCGATTCCTCCACCTGCAACTCCCACTTTAGTGAGCCGTCTGGATTGAGCGCGAAAACCGTACCTTCGTAGGTGGCTGAGCACACAGTCCCGTCCTCGCCGACAGCAGCTGTAGGGACGATATCCTCTCCTGCGAAATACGACCAAGTCAGGACGCCATCGGAGTTGAAGGCAAGCAAATAGCCGTCCTGTGTATCGTAGTAACCGTCTCCGGTGCCCACGTATATCGTGCCGCCAGCGGCAATTGTGGGGCTGCTGAAGTAGCAGATCTCTGGCAGCTCCGTGTCCCACTTCAATGTGCCGTCCGGGTTCACCGCCATCAAGTGCGTAGTACTTGTGAAATACACGGTTCCGTCCACGCCTATAGCTGGAGACGAATACTCGGACATTCTCTGGTCTGTTACAGCGAAAACCCACCTGACCGCTCCGTGGCGATCTATTGCGCTGAGCCCATTCCAAGTGCCGTACTGCATTACATATGCGACTCCATCTGAACTCACAACCGAGTTCCAGCTGAAAGTGCTTTCGCCTTCTGCCGAGCTGATAACGTTGGACGCTTGCGGCCCAACGTACGGAGTTCGCATAGTATGCCGAGCATCCTTTCCGTGCATGCGCCATTCGCCGCCCTCCAGCAGAAGCTCTACCGGTTCGGAAGGCCCTCCAGGTTCTCCGAGAAACCCCTCGGGCGTAACCCGGTACAGCGCTCGCCGAGCAAAGGGGATAAGGTGTGAAAAGCACTTGGCGCCATCGCCGGCTGCGTCCGCCAGCGCCAGCGTGGCAATCTCGGCGTACTTCTCCGCCGGTGATGGTGACCGCTCGACCATGTAACCGCTGAACTCGGTTTGGAAGTTGGCTGCAATCGCCGTGATGTCGGCGATGTCCACCACGCCGTTGCCGGAACCGTCAATGACGGCCTGGATGGAGTTGCGGTTGACATCTTCTTCTGGGACGGCTT
>CAZKNJ010000037.1:0-19304 GCA_964554185.1 uncultured Planctomycetales bacterium
CCTTACCCCTCCGGCGGGGCGTCCAGGGGCGGCGGGGGCTCCAGCGGAGAGCGGCCCTGGCGCTTGGCGATAATGCCGGCGATGACCGCGATGAGGATACCGATGGTCAGAAGGATGCTGAAGGCGTGGCCCGCCCGCTCGGCGTCCTGCACCAAAAACCGCGCGCGGCCGACGAAGAGGGAGACGCGGGCCATCACCGTGCTGCCGAAGCTGGCGCCGAACGCGACCATCAGCACCCAGATGCCGATGTCGGCGGTACGGCCGATGGCGCCCTTATGCTCCACGCTGAAGAAGAAGTAGACCAGCACGGTGAACACGCAGATGAAAAGCAGCAGCGCATTGACCAGCGCGGGAACGAATTCACCCACCGGCGCGCCCACCACCGGCCCGAGGTTGACCCACGGGAAGGTGGAATAAAGCTGCGCTAGCAAGTAGCTGTTCACCGTGGGGCCGATGGAGGTGCCCGCACCCCAGCCGACGATGAACGCCAGCGCCCAGCGGCTGAGCCACGCGATGGCGGGCACCATGCGCGCGAGCATTATCAGGCCGAGGATACCGGGCACGAGGTAGCTGTAGTTTGGCGTCCAAGGCTGGCTGGGCTCCAGGTTCACGAACACGCGCCCGATGAAGTCGGGCCGGACGATGGTCCACCAGAGAAACCACACGATGTAAGCGTTGCTGATGCCGAGGTAGAGGTGTTCGCCCAGGCGGAAGAAGGGGTTGTCCTTGTAGAGGAAGGACAGCATCATCAGCGTCAGGCCGGCCGCCACCCAGATGCCGATCAGGTCAAACGCGTTCATCGCGCCTCCCCCTTCGGCCGGCGTTCTGCCAGCTTGCTCTGCACGTAGAGGAAGTTGCCCAAGAGAATGAAGATAACCAGCAGCACGTGTACGATGGACTGGCTGTTCATTCCGGCGGAGGCCGCGCCCTTCATGTGCACCAACTCTTCGTATTCCGCCGCGGCCTTGAGGCCGCCCATCAGGCCGTTGATCTGACCCGACTGGTAGAACGAGAAGTAATCGGCGAAGGATACCGCGGTGCAGCCCGCGCCCATCGGGTAGCCGCCGGGCGTGGAGCCATAGGCGACCCACGGGCGCACGGTCTCGCCCGCCGCCAGGTCAACCAAGTACTTAATGCCGCCGCGCAGGCGCGGGGTGCGCTGGATGATGGGCATTCCGCGGGTGGACCGGCCGAAGGCGTCCACCGTGAACATGCGCCCGATGTTCTGGTTCATTCCGCGCACCACTGCGACCATGTTGGGCTTATAGCCCAGGAAGACGTAGTCGGTGCCGTTGACCTTGCCAAACTCGTCGCCCACGGTGGTGAACGCCGTCATCCCCAGGCCGGCGCCGGCGGGGTTGAACAGGCAGACGCCGAGGACGTACAGGTCTTTGCTGAACGCGTGGCGCATCACCGCCAGCAGCATGGGATACAGCTCGGGTTCGCTGGACGGGTCAAAGTCCACCGCAACCATAATGGTGTCGCCGGACTGGAGGTTCTCGATCGTGTTATAGACAGCCTCCACCTCTGGAGTCGGCAGGTTGGGCCACCTGTCGAAGGGGAAGATGAGCGGCAGGAAGACGCCCAGGGCTATCAGGATGTAGAGGACGGCGCGCTCAACCGGTCGCACGTGCATTAGTCGCCGCCTCCCATGTAAGTCTTCTCAATGCCGAAGATGATGCGCACGCTGGTGGCGATGATGCCCAAGCCCACACCTAGCACAATGCCGCGGAAGCCCGCCGCGTTGGGCACGTTCAGCAGCCAGCCAGTGATGTTCTCCAGCCGTAGCCAGGCGAACGTGCTCTCCGGGCTGATCCAGCCGGTCAGCGAAGTGCCCAGCGGCACCCGACCCAGCATCACCAGCACCGCGGCGACGAGCAGCACCAGCGCCTGCGAGGACTTGGCGCGGAAGCTGCGGTAGGCCGCTGAGGCGATGTAGAACGCGAGGATGGAGAAAACGGTTGCCTGCATCGGCACCATCATATTGAAGAACATCCACGAAAACACGCCGGTGGTGTTCTCCAGCCCGCCCCAGGGGTAGTAGGAGGTGACGGGGGCGCCGAGCTCCGGCGCACGCCACCAGGGAATCCAGGCGATGGTCATCGCGACGAACGAGAGGATGAGCACCCACGAATACCCGTAGCCCGGGCGGCGCTTGCCCACCCGCTCAATGTGCTGGCCGAGGATGGAATTGATGCCCAGCACCATGGCAAATGCGCTGATGATGGCCACCCAGGAGTCCAGCGTCAGGCCCGCTTCCTGCGATGCCGCGCTGGGGATGAAGAAAATGATGAACGTGAACACGCCCAGCACGAAGGCGATAATGATCGGTAGCTGTCGGCGCATGAAGGTCATGGGCTATCCCGCGTGCTGGTTGAACACCTCCATAAAGTACTCCATCCATTCGCCGAACACACCCAGCGGGTGTTGCGGATTAGCCTTGGCGCCGAAGTACAGCGCAATAGAAAACACCAGCCCCGCCAGCAGCGCGATGAGTATTACCGCCTTGGCCATATCGCTGGCCTTGATGCTGCCCATCAGCTTGGGCTCGCGCGAGATATAGGCGCTGGCCGCGTAGAGCTCCTCGCCGATGAGTACATAGTCGCAGGACGTGATAAAGAAAGGTATCTGGACGTTGGAGTCGGTGCCCGCAATCTGGATGGCGCCGGTGGACTGCCCCACCTCGCCGAGCAGCAAGCTCTCGGCGTAGTAATACCCGAAGAAGAAGTTGGCAGCGGGCTTCTCGCGCACCATCATGCCGTTCACCGCCGCCACATAGCTGAACTGGTCGTTGGTGAGGAAGAATATGTTGTCCGGGTTGTACGCGTCCGGCCGGCCGGCCTCGAAGTACGCTTCGCGCACCGTCTCCTGGCACACGCTCATCACGATGGGGTCAAAGCACGGGACTTTGACCTTGCTCTCGTAGTTGGCGACCTTGCGCGCCACATGTCCCAGGAGGTTGGTGGCGGCGATGGTGGAGACCGTCGTCATCGGGTCCAGCCCGCAGAGGTAGAACATGGGGCGGCCCATCTCGGTGGCACGGCCAATAGCCTCGTCCACCGCGTCCAGGCCGGCGATGCGCCGGATGTACATATCTTTGCGGCGCGCCGTCTCGATCATGAAGAGGATGACGCCGACGAACACCACGCCCATGATGAGCACGTTGAACTTGGACCAGTCAAACCACTGCTCCACCGGGTCGGCGTGCAGCACCAGGTCAAACAGCCTTACTGAACCGTTGGTGGTCACGCCCAGCTTGAAGTAGAGGTTCTCCAAGTCGTACTCGTAGAGCACCGGCTCCGGTCCGGCAGGCAGCCCGTTCGCCAGCTTGTCCTCGTACACGAGCATCGCGTTCTCATACTCGTTTGCCGCCGACTCATCAAACGAAGTCAGGTTGATGATGGCGTAGTGGTAGTTGCGGTGCTCCCGCTTGTAGCTGAAGTACTGGAGGTTCTCCGCCATCAGGTTCTCGTCCAGGCTGATGCTGCGGAAATCAAAGGGCAGCGGCTTGTACGGCCCGTCCGGCCCCTCGGAGAAGTACACCGTGTAGCGCACCTTCTCCGGCTGGCTGGGCGACTGGCGCCAGGTGATAACGATGGAAGTGCCATCGTCGTTGGGCAGATCGCGCACCTCTATTTCCTCAGGTTGCTGGAACGCCAGTAGCACGCGGGGGGTAATCGGCGGCGGAACGGCGCCGGCAAACGGGGCGGCGCTGCCTACATCGTTGGCGGCATGGGCGAAGGGGATGAAAGCGAGCGCAGCGAGAGCGGCGATTAGACAGAAAAGCCGGTTACGGGTACCCGCGCGCAAACTCCCTCCTGGTGTGAAGTTTTCCGATTATACGCCTGCGCCTCGAACGCGTCAACGAGCCTGGCGGTAGAAAACACCGCGGAATCTACATTTCCGGCGGATTGGCGACCACGCAGACCTTCAGGTTGCCCTTACTCACGCATTCCTCGCCGTCGGATACTACGACCGTGAGCACGGCATCGTAATGGGAGCTGGTGCACCAGCCTTCTTCGTCGTTGCAGAAGAACACATCCACCGCGGCCGGTATCTTCAGCTCGCCCAGCGGGCAGTCATCCGCCAGTTTCACCTTGACTTCGACGGCTTTGGTGCTCTGCAGCATCCCATTCTTGGCCGTGGCCGGGGCCAGCTTCTCGCCGGGCCAGGTGTAGGTGAGAGGCTTGATGGACACCGGCAAGTCCTTGAGCGCTTCTTCCACAAAAACCACCGCCGCCGCCGGGTCTTCGCCAAAGTGGTGACCGGCGGGCAGCACGAAGTAGATGTTGAAGGTCACTTCCGCGCCAGGCTGGAACATCACGGACGGCACCTTGCCCTTCTTGGGGCAGTTCTGGCAGCCCTCGCCAGCTTCCTTGACCGCAGAAGTGATGATGAATACCAACGCCAGCAGCAGAATGGCCGCCGCCGGAGCGGTTCTGAATCCACCGAATCTCACAGGCAGTCTCCTTTATAGCCCCGCCGGGCGGCCGCCAATTGCCGCCGCCCGGCGTAAGTTTCAAACCGATTAAGCCTATTCCCAGCTTACATACGTTCCGACATACAAATTAGAAATGGTTGGAACGGTCGCGTGCGTCGCATAGACATTCAAGAAAGGCTCATAGGCGTCCAACGAATGGTAGACCGATATGTCCTCCTCGTCTTCGTACCAGTCTATCCACACCTCATTGCGCCCCATATCATCCAGCATTGATACGTATGTGTCAGCCCAGTAGTATCCGGGGTCATCTACGTACCCGCCATCTACGTAGGTCATCACCGGCCCGTACTCTACACGGCACTGGGACATGGTCATTGAGTAGGCTGCTTGCGACGTGAACTCGTTGAGCACGTAGTCACCGACCTCGTCGTCCCATTCCAGCAGGTAGCCGCCGCCGCCGCCGCTGATGTCGGCCACGGTGATGCAATAGTGCTCCAGGTCGTCCAGCGTGAGAGTCAGGCCCTTGTTCATACCCGCAGTTTCCGGGAAGTTGAAAGTACTGCCAGCGTAGTCGTCGTATACACTGACAGAGTTAGTAGCTCCTTCCAAGTAAGCGGCGACAACTGGCCTGCCGTCGGCGTAGCGCGCCGCGACGTCATACTGGCTGATTACGTTGGCAGTGCTGAAAACAACCTTCAGGGAATGAGATGCCATATTGTCATCGGATTCCAGCAGAACAACCTCAGAATTACTCCCGGGGCGTTGCGTCGCAATATAGACATCCTGCGTCGAATCGGTTCCAAGAGCGATCTGCGGACCTGTAGTTGGAATCGCCGTGAATGTCTCCAACACCGCGGGGCTGCTGAAGCCGTCGGTCGGATTACCCGACATGTAGACCATCTGGCTGCTGCGCTGGTAGGCGATGTGGAAGTCGCCACTCGCGTCCAGCGACATGGTGGCGCGGCCCAGCGTGCCGGAGGCGTTGCTGTCCAGCTTGGTGTACTCCCACTGGCACCAGGGCACATGGGAGAAACCGCCCATCTGCATCACGCCAGTGAAGTGGCCGAACCACAGGCTGCGTTCGCCGCTCTGCGGATCAATGTCGGAGAACACCACGTTCGGCCGGCCGTCCTCTCCGAGGACCACCGCCTGGTTGGAAAGCAGATGCCCCGGCGTGGCAAAGCCATCTGCGATGTCTTCCCAGGGGCAGCCCGAAGACATGTCGTCCCAGAACTGCACCCAGGCCACGTCGCGCATGGCCGCATCATAGCAACTGAAGTGGGCTCCAATGAAGCCGGAACCATCGTGGATGATTTGGGCGCCGCCACGGCCCACGTGAGTAGGCTCACGGTACTCATTGTCGTCCACGTACTCCAGATTCCAGGTATAGTCCGGATCACCGCGGAACCCTTTGAAGAATGTGTACTCGCCACTGTGGCCGACCGCATACTGGTCGCCATTACCGTAAACGAACAGATCCACCGCGGCGCCGTAGGGCCCATCACCGCTAGTGACCGTCTCCCTGATGTAGCCGTCATCATCCCGGGCCCACCTTACTTCGTTGTCGGTGCACCACAGGATGTTCTGGGTAGCGGTTCCCGGCTGCCAGCGCAGAACCGTCTCCGTGATGGGATCCGACGATGTGCCAGCTATCTCCGAATCGTTGTTCCAGGTATCCAAGTCGAAGGAGTAGCAGAGGCGCACCTCCCAGTTAGGCGTATAGTCCGGGCTGTAGAGGCCGAAGGTGATGCCGGCGATGAACGATCCACCACCAATCGCACTAGTCCTGCGCGAAGATGCGCCGAGCGAACTGGGCCCGTGCGGCGGCGAGAAGACTGGCAACTGGCTTACATCCACCGAGCAGTAGAAGCCGACCTCCTCGCTATAAGCGCCGTCTGCGGTGTAGACCGTGTTCACCGTCCAGCCCGATGCTCCCGACATCCTGTAACCGCACTGAACCTGAGCCCCGTTCATACTCCAGGCCAGCACAATGTCAACATTGCCGGAGCCATCGTCGTTCAGGTACATATCCAGGTCGTCACCCGGAGTGTCGGTGGAGCCGGCCTGGTAAACCTGTTCGTCACCGGTCACGCCGACACCTGGTTCCCAGGTGCCGTACCGGACTTCGCTCATCCAGCCGTAGTGCTGGTAGGCGTAGTGGACTATGCCGTTTGTATCAACCGCAATTCGGGGCCAGCGCATCTCCTCCCAGGTTGAAACAAGTACTTCACTGACCCACTCGCTTTCACCCGAATCCCAGTACGCGAGGAAAAGCGTTGCTTCACTGTCGTAATTGTTCGGAGTATTGTCCGTGAAGATGACGTATTCAGCGCCGGAGTTGTAGTCGTAAGCCGTATCGGAGTACTCGCCCATATTGAAGCCGGCCGCCACGCCCTCGGGCAGGCTCTCCTGCCACCCGTTGAGCGCGTGATAGATGTAGTGGTTGCTGGACACGTCGGTGGTATCGTGGCGGATTACGTAGACTTCGCCCACCAGCGTAGTGTCCGCCGGCATGGGGAACGATATCTCCGTATCGGAGAACAGCGAGAAGTCGTCGGAAGAAACCGACACTCCGTTGAAAACGACATCCACGTCGTCTTGGATTGTGCCGAAGTTCCTTCCAAGGATGTGTATTTCGTAGTCCCCGTTCCTCACCGCGTAGTTGGGCGTGATAGATGAGATGTAAGGAGCGTAGGTAGCAATCACGTCAATCCAGCAGTGATTGGTGACCTCCCCGTCAATGAGCATCTCAAACTTGTGCAGCCCGGTCGTGATTTCATCCGGCACAATGGCCATAACCTGATCATCCGACCATGACCTGAACACGCCGCCATATGGCACATCATCCACCAGCAGCAGGTTGGTTCCGTCCGGAAGCCCGAAATTAGCTCCGTAGAAGCTGAGAGGATAACCGGTGTTCACGGGATCGGGATCAAAGGAAAGGATATAGGGCGACAAGCACTGGAAATCGCCGCTGGTCTGTTGCTGGGTGCTGTTGCTCTGGACGGTGATTCTCCCAACCGTGCTGCCAATGGGAACGCTCACGCGGATGCGGTTGTCTTCCCAGGTGAGAATAGTCGCCTGCACCTGGTCGACCCGCAGAGCGCTCGGCCCCTTGTTGTTCTTGACACCGGTGAAATACACCGCGTCGGTCGCTTCGTTGTACTCGCTGAAGCGGCGGCCGGTGATTGAGACCGTTTGGCCGACCCTTCCCTGTATCGGAGAGAAGCCCTCAATCATGAAGTCCTGAATCGTGATGCTGCGCTGCTGCGAAAGCCGGCTTTCGTCTCCATCAATATCTACGGCAGTCACCCGATAGTAATAGGTGACGCCCTCCGTGGCAGAGAACTTGTCGTCGAACAGAATGGCCGTTGTGCCCTCGGGCGGTTGTGGCACCTGATTGCCACCATTCACCCGCAGCGCGGGATTGGCCTCTGTAATCGGCTGGGTGTCGCGGTAGGCGTAGTAACCCGTGGTGTTGGGCACGTTTACCCGCCACCAATACAGCTTCACCCCGCTTGGCGCGCCGGACACGTCGCGGGTCATCACTAGGTCAAGGCCTGCGTCAAAATCCTCGTCCAGCGCGCCGTCCGGGCCACTTGCAAGCGGTAGCGAAAGGCTCCGCTTGCCTCCGCCGCAGGATACCGATGAAAGGCCAACAAGCAGAATGGCGGCTGACACCGCCAGCGCAGTTGCAATCAACCATGTTTTCATGCGCAATCACCTCTGTGGGCGCATCCGAAGCCGACGCTGCCCCGCGCCCACGATGTCAACGAACTATATCTGCTCAACGCTGTACAGGTCGGGAGCCGGCGGGTATACCGTGAACGCCATGGCGTTGCTCAAGACGCCGTTCTGGAACACCCGGATATCGCTGTTGTACCCGTTGAGCGGAACCGTCACCGTAAGCTCAGTGCCAGACCAAACGAGTGCGGGCATAGGAACCGAGCCAAGCAGCACCACCGCGCCCGGAACATATGCGCCGAAGTTCTCACCGGAGATAGTTACTACATCACCAAACGCGCCAGCCGTCGGCGCGACCGACGTAATCACTGGCGGATCGTCAATCAGGAAGTTGCCTACTTCAAAATGGTAGCCGTTGCTCGTCATTCCTGCACGCACGACGATGACATCGCCGCTTTGGGCGTACTGCGGTATCTCGGCTTCAATCACCGCGTTCCCCCAGGAGTGGATTGTGAGATGATTCAGCCCCAGGGACACTCGGTCGCCCGCTCCCTGAGAGAACCCGAAGTTGTCGCCCAGAATCGTGACCACCGTCCCCACGGGCCCGCGGTCGGGCGACACAATGGAGATTATAGGCTTGTCCGGCAAGTCGCCCGGGAGGATAACGTCAAAGAACATCCCGTTACTCTCGTAGGAAACTGCATTCTCGGTTCGAGTGACCGTTACATCGCCGTCCTCAGCCCCTTCAGGTATCTGAACCACGATGCTGGTGTCGCGCCACTGGGTCACCAGTCCCTCAACGCCCGGCGGGAAGGAGATGAAATCGCCTTCCTCCTGCGCAAAACCGAAGTCAGCGCCGTACACTGTGACGAACTCGCCGACTTTGGCCTGGGGTGGGAAGATGGAGTAGAGCACGGGAACCGGCGCAGCCACCGCGACAATGTTCAGGGTTTGCGAGTAGGCGTAGAGCGTTTCTCCTGAGTAGTCCTCCACCGCTTGCACAACCGCCGGGAAGGTCCCCGGCTCATCATAGGTGTGAACATACAGTGCAGATGCCTCCAGGTCTACGGGAACGACCTCGCCGTCGCCGTAGTCCAGCGTGACTTCTGCGCCTGTGCCTACCCCGCCGGCGGAAACCTCAAAGACCACCTGGAGCGGAGAAAACCCGAAGGTCACATCAGCCGAGAGCGATACATGGCGCAGGTCTACCGTAAAGTCGTCCGAAGCGGTGTCTCTCACCGCGTCGGTCACCGTGACGGAGCCGCTGTAGATACCGGCCAGCCCGAAGTCGTGCGTGACCTCGCGGTCGGTAGTGGTGAACCCGTCGCTGAAGGACCATTCAAACTCCAGCGGCGGAATGCCGCCTTCCACCACGGGTAGGAACAGCCGCTCAAAGGGGGCGGCCGGGGTGGTCGGCAGGACGGCTGTGCTGATAGAGGAAAGCGGTAGGAAATCCGTGGTCGCGTCTATCGTCGTGGAGAAACTGGGTGAAATCTGCCCGGCAGCGTCCTGAGCATATACCGACACCTCAAAGGAGCCCTCGGAGTAGTACACGTGGGCGACAATCTGGCCGCTCATCTCCTCGCTGCCGTCGCCGAAGTCCCAGAAGTACTCGATAGGTTCCACGCCTCCATAAGCGAAGGCGCGGAAGTTCACTGTGAGAGGAATGGGGCCTTCCTGGCGGTCGGCGAAGCCGAAGCACAGGAAAGCGTCCGACGGACGGGCGATGAGCATGTTCTCGGCAATCACGAAGAAACCGAACGTCCGGGTCTCGAAGTTCACGATGCTCCCGGTCTCAACAAAGCCGTCGTCTATCGGAGTGGCATGCCCCGTGGTGCTGACCCGGAAGAGGAACAGCCTCGTGCCCCGCGGCAGGTCCTCGCTGAGCCGTACGCGCAGCCGGGCCGGCGAATCGAACACCGCCCACTCCGGGCGGATGACAAACGCGTCAATCCCCCGGAAGTTGCCCGGCAGGTCGCTGGGCATGCGTCCGCCCGCCAGCGCCTGTTCCAGTGTCATGCGCTGGGCCGACACCAGGCTGGCGCTGAGCGTCGCATCCGGCGGCAGCGTAATCGTGATGTCTATCGGCGGAAGCGGAGTTGTGGTGTTGATCGGCGCGATAACCTTGCGGCTTCCGCACGCGAGCAGTGGCAGCACTATGGCTGCTGCCAGAGCCAAACTGAGTAGTCGCCTTGCCATAAGCGGTTTCACCTCGGATAACCGGTCTGAAAACGCAGAATCCGGCTGGTTCCCCCTAGATGCTCATTCCGCATCGTAACGCCTGTTAATTATACCGCAACGCGCGCGCCAGCGCCTACTATCTCTGAACACGTGGGCCTAGCGCCCGAAAAAACTCAAGTACCAGTCGAGCAGCGGGGCAGCGGTGAACAAAGCGATGGCTGCCCCGAGTGACAGGTAGGGGCCAAAGGGAATCTCGGTGCGCGCCTTGAGTTTCTTGCCCACATACAGCCTGGTTGCGATGCCGATCGCCGCCAACCCGCCGATGATGAACGACAGCATTGCGACCACTAGCAGCTGCTGCCAGCCGAACAGGACTCCCAGGCCCAGCGCCATCTTGACGTCTCCCATGCCGAAGCCTCCGATGGCGAGGGCAAAGATGAAGAAGAACAGCGAGAGGAGAAACATCCCAATGACGCTGCTGGCCCAGCCGGGGCTGAAGCCGGGGCGGAGCACGACCACCGCCAGCCAGGCGGCGGCAAACAGCGCGATGTTGAGCTGGTCGGGGATCATCTTGTGCTCAAAATCAATGACCAGCACCAGAAAGAAAACGCTCACACAGACGATGGCGACGCCGTGGTGGAAAGGCGTTACCTGCTCAACCAGCACCCGCGTGTAGCCGTATGCGCTTCCCAGCCAAGGGACGCCCGCGAAAATGAGGCCGCCTGCCAGCTCAACCAGCGGGTAGCGCATGCTGATGCGGGCGCCGCAATGGCGGCACTTCGCCCCGAGAAGCACATACGACAGCAGCGGGATATTGTCGTACCACCGGATAGGGTGGTCGCATTGCGGGCAGCGGCTGCCGGGGTGAACCACCGAAAGATCGCGCGGCAGCCGGTAGATGAGCACGTTGAAGAAACTGCCGAACACGAGCCCGAAGATGAACAGCACGACCAGGGAGAACCACGGCATGGCAGCATTTTAGCGCATCCGCCGCGAAAGGAGCGCAGCTTTACACTCCTTGCCGGCCGCACATATAATTGAAGCACGCGCCGAAGTGGCGGAATGGCAGACGCAGCAGACTCAAAATCTGCCGGGGGCAACCCCATGGGGGTTCGAATCCCCCCTTCGGCACGTACACATGCACTCGGCTATCATTTGGCCGCGCCGGCGCTCCGTTTGTTTCAGCAACCCAGCCACTCGTTTGCGCGCTTCTGCTGGTTCTGTTGCATTCTGCGCCAAATTGAGGTATCATTCGCAAGTCACAAGGGGGCGCGTCACACTTGACCGCCAACCGCCACGGACGGCCATGGGAAGTGCGGGTGGATTGCAGATGGTTTTGCACCGTCGTGGCGGCTGGAATGTGGTCGCCGTCAAATGGTCGAAGCCAAACTTAAACGGTTCTCCATTGAACTGCTGAATGCAGGCGATGTGCTGGACGCAGACCTGTATGACGGCCGGCTGCTGCTGCTGCCGGCGGGCACGGTCATTACCGACTCCTTCATCACCAAGCTCCGCGAACGCAGGCTGACGATGCTCAGCAGTAACAGCACACTGCTGCAGCAACGGGAGGAGAAACTTGCGGAGCTGCGCGTGAGAGACCAGGCAATCCTGGAGCAGCTCGTCAAGGCTGAAGCCGAGCTGCACGAGGCTGCCGGATTCGTCCAGTCAATCAGCGACGAACTGGTGTCCACCGCCCAGCAGAGCGTGGATAGCTTCTACAAGTGCCTGGCCGAAGCCGAGGAGCCGGATGTGGAGGATGTCAATGGCCACGCCAAAGTCATCCTTGAGAGAGCGCTGGAGCTTCGGGGGCAGGAGCGGGTGGTCCACAATTTGATGGACATGAAGAGCTACGACCCCTACACCTATACCCACTCCGTGAACGTGTCCGGGCTCTTTGCCATGGTCGCGGCTGACGAACTTGAGACCGCTGAGAACGCCCAGGACATCGTACTCGGCTCGCTGCTGCACGACGCAGGCAAAGTACAGATTCCGGTACAGATTCTCACTAAGCCCGGAAGGCTGACCCCGGAAGAGTATGAGGTAATGAAGACGCACACGGTGCTGGGGCATGAAATGCTCAAGGATAAGCTGGGCATGCCGCCGGAAGTGTACCAGGCGGCGCGGTCGCACCACGAGCGCTTTGACGGCTCGGGTTACCCGGACGGGCTGGCGCGCGACGAGATACAGGAGCACGCAGGTGTGCTCGCGGTGTGTGATGTATTTGAGGCGCTGGTGACGAAGCGCACATATAAGCCCAAGATTGAACCCTCTGCCGCAGTGCGTATTCTCGCGCAGTCGAGCGGCAGCCACTTCGCCCCGATGCTCGTAAGCAAGTTCATGCGCACTCTAGGGCTCTATCCCAACGGCACTTACGTTGAGCTTAGCGACGGGAGGCTGGGAATGGTAGTGGCTCAGACTGCAGCCTTGCTGCGTCCTCGCGTAGCGATAATCGGCTCGCCCGACGCAGGCATCGTCTATGAAGGAACCGAGGTTGATCTCAGCAAAGATATGAGCATCTCCATCAGCCGCGCCCTCAACACCGCGCGGCTGTAGCTGGAAGCCCACGAGCACGGCGTGCTTCGGAACCCGTGGGGGCGCATTCCCCGGTGTTATAATGCTCCTGGTGGTTTATGAGCGCTTCTGATAACGGCAAGAAATACAGCATCAAACACTCCATCACCCCCGATGAACTGGAGGAGGTGGCTGCACGCGAGCAAGTGTGCGCGGAATACCTGGAGGAAGCCATTAACGCTGGAGTCCTCATCATCCCGCGCAACCGCAACCATTCACAGGTCCACCCAGTGGCTATCGGGGCGGGAGTGTCAACCAAGATAAACGCCAACCTGGGCACTTCCGCGCTGGCCTCCAGATGGGAAGATGAGCTGCACAAGCTGGAGGTGGCGATTCGGGCGGGCGCGGACACCGCGATGGACCTCTCCACCGGCGGCGACCTCAAGCGCATCCGCCAGGAAATCCTGGCCGCCAGCACTGTACCCATCGGCACCGTGCCGGTGTACGAAGTCGCCCGGCGCGTCAGTGACATGGAGCTCGCCAACGGCTTTCTGGATACACCGCGCGAGCTGTTCTTTGAGGTGGTTGAAGAGCAGGCGGAGCAGGGCGTGGATTACTTCACTCTCCATGCCGGTGTCACGCGCAGGGCGCTGGAAGCTGCCGTCCGGAACCCGAGGGTGGCGGGCATCGTCTCCCGGGGCGGCGCGCTGATGGCCAACTGGATGCGCGCCAACAACGCGGAGAATCCCTACTACGAGGATTTTGAGCGCCTGTGCGGCATCCTCGCAAAACACACGGGGACTTTCAGCCTCGGCGACGGGCTGCGGCCGGGGTCGGTCTGCGACGCGACGGATGAGATGCAGCTCGCCGAGCTGTACGTGCTGGGCGAACTGACGCTAAAGGCGTGGGAGCATGGCGTGCAGGTGATGATTGAGGGGCCGGGGCATGTGCCGCTGGACCAGATTGAGATGAACGTCCAGCTGCAGAAGCGGGCCTGCCACGACGCGCCGTTCTACGTGCTGGGGCCGCTCGTCACCGACATCGCGCCGGGATACGACCACATCACCGGCGCCATCGGCGCGACCGTGGCGGCGGCGGCCGGAGCGGACCTGCTGTGTTATGTGACGCCCTCCGAGCACCTGGCGCTGCCGGATGCGCGCGATGTACATGAAGGAGTAATCGCCTTCCGCATCGCCGCGCATGCGGCTGATCTGGTGAAGGGAATCCATGGGGCGTACGCCTGGGACGAGGCCATTTCGCGCGCACGCAAGGAGTTCCGCTGGGACGAACATATCAGGCTGGCGGTTGATCCGGTGCGGGCGCGCGAATACCGCGAGCGGGACCGGCTGCCGCTGGATTACGAGGGCTGCACGATGTGCGGCGAGCTGTGCTCCATGCGCGAAAAAAAGCGGAGCGCGGGAAAAGCCGCCGGGCCTGAGTGGCGATCAACCGGCTCCCAGTTGAAATAAGGTTCGGCGAATCTGGACAATCCGATGCTGCAGGTGAACGAAGTCGTCGCCTTGGTGCTGGCGTGCATCAGCGCGCTGTTTCTGTTCTTCCACCGCGACCTCGCCCGGCGCTCACAGGAGTTCCGTCCACTGCTGTTTGCCTTCGGATTTGTCTTCCTCGCCCTGGTAGCCACCAACCTGGAAGCCGTGGTGCTGCGCCACTTCTTCTTGCTACTGGAGCACTTCGCGCTGGCAGCGGCGGGGATGTGCTTGTTCTGGCAGGTCGTGGGCTTCAGGCCCCCCAGTGAGGAGCAAGAGTGAGCGACTTGGTCAGGACGCTGGTTTCCGCCGCTGACGGCATCGCCTGGGTCGCCGTGCTCTGGGCCATAGTCGTCTTCATCCTGCGCGGCCGGCTGGGGCTGTACGGCTCTCGCTTGATCCTGTTTAGCTCAATCCTGCTAGTCTACTTCTACATCAACACCTCCAACCTGTTGGAGAACACCGGCATTTCGGAAACGTTCAATATGCTGGAGGACAGTGCCGAGCTGCTGGGGCCGTTACTCTTCCTGCTTTTCTTCTATTCGTATGAACGGCTCGGGCTGGTACGCGAGCTGCGCCGGACAGTGAAAGCCCACGAAAGCGCCCTCTTGCAGCTCAGCACCGCCAAGGAACGGCTCTTTGGGTTGCTGAACACCGTGCCGGATCCCGTCTTTGTGGTAACCACCTCCGGAGCCGTCACTTTCGCCAACGACAGCTTCCGCCGCACCTTCCTGCGGCGGGAAGATGCCGAAGCGGAGTTCAGCCCCCGGCCGCTGTCCGAGACCCCGCCGACAGTGCAGAGCCTGGTAGCCAAGTGCCCGACCCGCGAGCTGGTGGTGCGCCACGAGGCGGTGACCCGCACCATCAACCTTCCGCATATGGGCTTTGCCGGAGTGGTGTTGCAGATTAACGCGCTACCGCTGCGCAGCGCCGAGGGAGAAGTCACCGAAGGCTTCTACCACATCCACGACATCACCGCCGAAAGCAGGATGCTCCAGTCGCTGGCGCAGGAGCGCAAGGCCCAGTCGGTTTCCAACCTGGCGTCTGGCATCGCCCACGAGTTCAACAACATCCTCGGCGGCATCGGGGGCGTGGCGCAACTGGTGGAGACGTCCCAGCTTACCGAAGACGAAGTGCGCGACTACATGGGCAAAATCAACGAGTTGGTTGTGCGCGGCACCGGGCTGATTCAGCAGCTTTCCGCCGTATCCAAGCAGCGGGAGCGCGGCGCTTTCACCACGTTGGACACGGTGCTGAGCGAGCTTGACCGCCGGGTGGACCAGTTGTTACCGCCGGGAATCCGGCTGAGGGTCAAGCAGGCGGAAGGCCTGCACCCGGCGTCGGTCAGCCGGGAGGAGCTGGAGATCGCGCTGTCCAACATCATCGCTAACGCCGCCGAGGCCAGCCTTCCGGGCGGAACCGTGCTGGTTGACGCGGAGAACTTCACCTACTCGCAGGACGCGCTGCCCGATGTGTTGGTTCCGCTGACCTCAAGGTACGTGCGCATCACCATCGTGGATAGCGGCCGCGGCGTCCACAATGAAGACCGCGAGCGCATCTTCGACCCGTTCTACACGACCAAAGAAACGCGGAAGGGAATGGGGCTGCCAGTGGCGCGCACGGTGATTGAAGATCACGGCGGAGTGCTGCGGCTGGAGAAGACCGACGAACTTGGCTCGGTGTTCGCCGTCTACCTCCCCTACTACGGCGCTACCGGCGACGAAACGGCCGGCAAGTAACCTGCGGGCGCAGCGCGCCTAGGGCACTGTCACCTTCACAATGAGCACATCGTCCTCGAATGCGTGCTCCGCGTGCTTCGCTTTGATGCGGTCAAGGAAGTCCTGCGGCGCCCAGTCGCCGTTCTTGAGATGGAACTCCCGCGCGACCATGCGCACGCCTTCAATCCCGATCTCCTCGCCGTGGCGGTTCATCGCTTCCACTATGCCGTCAGAGTAGATAAGGAAGCAGTGGCCCGGCTCGATTCCCATTTCTTCCTGCGTGAACTTCGCTTCGGTAAACATCCCGAGCGGCGGGCTGTTGCTCTCATGCTCGTTGACTCCGCCGCCGGGTGCGCAGGAAAGGAATGCGGGGCTGCCGGCCTGCACATAAGTGAATGTGCGCTTATCCAGCTCAAACACGCCGATTACCGCGTTGCAGTAGTAGCCGGGAGACATCACGCTGTCCAGCTCCGCATTGAGCCAGGCGGCAAAGCTGGCAGGGGACTCAGCGCCGGGGCCGTGCTCGTCCAGCAGCTTGTCCAGCATTACGGTATACATCGCGCCCACCACGCCTTGGCCGGTGAAGTCGCCGACGAAAAGGAGGTAGCGGTCTTCATTCTGCTTTACCAGCTTGAAATGGTCGCCGCCGACCACATCGTGCGAGACCAGCGTGTGCTCAATCCTGATGCCGCCGTTATCCGGCTTGCTTTTGAGGAGCGTCCGCTGGATGCGCTGCGCCAACGCCAGCTCCTCCAGCTGCCGTCCGATATCGCGGAAGGTCCCTACCCCGCCGGCAATCTCGCCGCTGTCATTCAAGTAGGGAACCGCACGGATGCTGAGCATCCGCTCGAGCCCTTCCTTGTTCTCCACGCAGACCACTTCGCCGAACTCGCTGATGCGGGTGACATGCATGTCCGGGTCGCGCTGCCAGGGCTGGGTCCAGCCGCGCAGAACGATGTAAGCGGAGCGGCCAATCATCTCGTCGCGGAGGTAGCCGAGAATGCGCTCGGCTGCCGCGTTCCACTGGAGAATGACGCCGTCGTTGTCAAAGAGGAAGAGCCCTTCTTCCAGGGCGTCCACTATGCGCTGTATGTTGGAGAAGCGTTCCATTTGCTGGTTGCCAGTCCGCACAACCATTCGCTCGCGCGACGCGCGGCCCGGCTGTGCACGGCGAGCGTGTATAATACCGCAGTCCACACCAAGGATACCAGCGGCGCTACTTGCCAGCGCCTGAAACCGTGTAGTACATCAATGCGTTCTGGTCCGCAGGCTGCGCGATAAAGCCGCCTCCCGCCGTTTCGGCGGCAATCTCCACCACGCCTTTCAGCACCAGGTGCTTGGAGCGGTGCGCCAGGTCCATCAGCCACAGGTCCCGCCGTCCGCTTGAGCCCGCCGACACTAGCAGCGCATACTTCCCGCCGGCCAGCATCAGCAGCTTCTCCGGACGCGAGTAGAGGGGGATGCCGCCGGTTTCGGCCAGCGTAAGGCCGTTGAGCTCATAGGCTTCCAGGCGGTAGCCCGGCCTGCGCGCATCGCCTGCCGCGACCGTTGCACGGTTCTCTCTCACTGCCACTAGGTCCTTCCCCGCCGCTGAGGCCAGGAGGATGCCGCCGGCCTGCGGCAGAATCTCCACCGCGCCGGTGGAAAGCGAGATGTACGCCAGCTCCATTGCTCCCAGCTTCGCGCTCGCGGTGAAGAACCCCAGCGCCAGCAGCTTGCCTTCCGCCGGGCAGGAAACCACCTCCCGCACTATGGCGAACCGCCGGCCGGGCACCAGCTCCTCCAGCCGCCCGCTGTCCCGGCTGAGCCGCAGCAGCCGCGACCGGCCTTCCTGCAGCGACACCAGGGCGGGATAGAAGATGACCGAATCCCCGCAGAACGCCGCGCCGCCCACATCGTAGGCGTCGGGGAGGCCCAGCCGGTAGCGCTTGAGCTTCGGCGCCTGGCTGACATCCAGCAGCACCGGATCGGCCTGGCCGGTGCGCGGCAACAGCAGCAACAGCCCCGACTGAGGCTCAAACTCCAGGCTGAGGGCGTCCGCCCGCAATCCTGCAGGGACGGCGTTTTCCAGGTAGGTGTGGGAGACGAACTTGGTGATGCCGCCGGAAACGAAGTCCACCGCGAAGACGCTGAAGCCCTCGGGCATCGCGCCGATGACCAGCGCGGAGCCGGGGCCGGAAGAAGCGAAGTCAATTATCGCCCCGCCGCCGAAGTCCACCTTGTGTTCAAGCGCAAACGGCGCGGCGGCCGGCGCGCGAAGAGGAAGCGCGGCAACGGCCAGCAGGATTATTAGGGAAAGCGAGGGTAGCCGGTGCCGCAGCGCGCCCAACCAACGCGCTACCGCGCCTGCCACCGGACGAAAGCGTCCCCCCCTCGCCTTCACCATAAGCTCTGGAATGAAGGGAAGCCGGTTAACCCTGCTTCGCTTCGATAACATTGACGACGTCACCGACGGTACGAAACTTCTCCGTCTCGGTGTCGTCAAAAGTAATAGAGTACTTGTCCTCGATGGCCATCACGAGGTCGGCCAGATCGAGCGAATCGGCGTTGAGGTCCTCAACGAATGCGGATTCGGGCTTGATAGACCCGGCGTCGATGCTGAGTTTGGTGGCGATGATGTCTCTGAGTTCTTCTAGTACCGCCATGATGAATCCCCTTATGATGTCGTTAAGATGTAATGATGATTACTCCGCTTCTTCTTCTTTCTCGCGGGCCTTCACCACGTATACCTGCTCGCCGGCGTAATAGCCGCAGGACGGGCAGGCGTAGTGCGAGGGCTTGATCGTGTGGCAGCGCGGACAGCGGCCGAGCGCCACCCGTTCGGCCCGGGCATAGAAGCACGAGGCCTTGCGGCTGCGCGTGTGGCTTCTTCTGGTTTTGTACTTCGGTTGCGCCATCGGGTCACCTGCGAATAGGCCGATGATTTTATTCCCTTCCCGCCGCGAAGTCAACCGCCGCGGGGGAAAGCCGCCAGCGGCCAGCCCGCCGGCGCCAGGGCCGTGGCGGGTAAACTATCAGCCGTCAGGGGCCAGCAGAGCCTGTTAGCTATTGTGCGGCAACACCACAAACTTACTTGTTCCGCGTGGACTGCTTCTGCGGGGCCCGCTGCGAGAGCGAGCTTCCGGGGGCCGTCTTGCCCTTCTTGCCGCTGCGGTCGCCGCGCAGCACCTTAGAAGCAGCTTTGCCCGCCTTCTTTCCGGTTTTTCTTCCTTTAGGCATGATCGCCTCCTGTTGTTATACTTCACGGCAGTCTAGCACAGTTTCGCGGTCAAGGGGTGTATC
>CAZKNJ010000038.1:0-18963 GCA_964554185.1 uncultured Planctomycetales bacterium
CCCTAGTCCATGATGGAGACGTACAGGTTGCCGTCCATCGTGAAGGTCAAAACGGCGTGGTCGCTGCCGAACTCGCGCAGCAGCGCCATTGACAGGTACTTGCCCGCTTCGGTGCCGCCCAAGGGGGGCACGTCGTACCGGAAGTACTCGCCGGTGACCAGGTCTTCCACGCAGAAGTGTGCGCGGTTGAGCACCTTGCATTGCGCGGCGGTGAATATCAGATCAAAGCCCGCCTCAGATGCCACCTCCACATCGCTGTAGAAGCCTGTGCCCGGATCGGCCTGCCAGTCCGCCTGCTGCAGCTCCCAGGTGAGGTTAGAATCTTCCACCAGGAACTTCACCACCCAGTGCGCCGAGCCGGTTTCGAGGCGGTAGGAGATGCGCGGCAGGGCGTAGGTGTTGCCGCCGATTTCGGTCTCCCACATGCACATATCAATGTGGGTCATCCACGAAGCGTCGTCAATGGTGAGGGTTAACCAGTCGTCCGCGCCGCGCCGCAGCGTCCAGCAAAGCGCGCCGCCCAGCGAGGGGTCGCTGAAAGCGATGGTGGGCATCTCTATCGGGTCGTCGCCCATGATGGAGTACACGCCGTAGCCCAGGCCGCAGTTGGAGCCGTCAATGGTGCCGGCGCCGCCGGCCTTCACGTCGTTGACCTCCTCCACGTCCCAGGTTGCGCCGTTGTAGGAAGCGTAGCGCAGAGTGTTGTCGTCGGAGTCGTTGGTGGAATCGCGGACAATGTACGCCACGCCCATATCGCCGGAACTGTCTGGCTCCAGCGCCGGATTGTGGAAGATGGCCTGGTTGCCGCCGCCGTCCACCGTCTGCGGCGCGGTCCAGGCGCCGGGGCCGGTTCGGTGTACGATTTCCACCGCCGTGTACGCATCATCCCACTCGTGTGTGTTGTTGATGAACACGATATAGGGCACATCGGAGGCGTCAAACTTGAGCATCGGCATCTTGCCGCGCGAGTTCGTGGGAGCGCCGCTGCCGCAGACGCTTTCGGTGGCCCAGCCGGAGCCGTCGTTGTAGGCGTACTTCAGCTCGTAATAGTACTTGCCGGAGACCGGTTCGGAGGCCACCGCGTAGGCAATGCCAATCGTGCCGTCGGACGCCACTTCCACATGGGTGTACTGCACGGGGTCGGTTTCGTCCGCCACCAGCTCGTCGGCGAAGGTGATGGTGCTGGTGGGAGTGGCGGTCAGGAACACCAGGTTGTAGTCCTCGTTGGGAGTTGGTGCGCTGTCGCGCGCCCGCACCGCGAAGCTGTAAGCGAAGCTGCTCATCAAACCATCAACGCGGGCGAACAGGTCGCTTGTGTCAAGGTAGCGGTTCTCGCTGAGCGCCAGCGCGTAGTCCACGCCGTCGTTGCCTAGCTCCCAGTAAACGCGGTACACCACCGGCGGCGACTGGTCGTCGGTTGCGCTGTTCCATCCCAGGTCCATATAGCCGTTGCCGGGACGGGTGTTCTGCACCCCAATGGTGGTGTCCCACTCCGGCGGGTGGTTGTCCAGGCCCACGTCGGGCGTGGTGGTGAGCATCACCGTGTTTTTCTCCTCATTCCCCACCGCGTCCTGCGCGCGGATGGCCACCGCATATTCCTGCCCGTCGGTCACGCCGTCAACAAAGGTCGGAGGATAGTTCGTGGTGGCGACCTGCACCTGCGTGGCCGAGGTGAAGTCCACCTCGCCGCCTTCCTGGTAGTAGATGTTGTAGGTCACCGGTTCGCTGGGGTCGCTGGCGGTACCGAACTCCACGCGGATGCTCCCCTCGCCGGGCACCAGGTTCACCACGCCCGTGGTGTCATCCCAGGTCGGCGGATCTACGTCGCCCGCCGTGGAGCGCGGCGTCACATACAACGTGACGGCGTTGGAATCTTCGTTGGGGTTGATGGGCGGGTCGTAGCGGTCAGCGCTGTCAATCGCCCGCACCGCCACGGAATAGCCGACGTCGTTGTACAGGCCCGTCAGCGAGAACGGCGAACTGTCGGTCTCCGCGAATGAAGCGGTGTCAAACGGCACCTCGGGGCCGGACGCCCAATAGATCCGGTAACGCACCGGCGGGGACATGGCGTCCACCGCTTCACCGAAGGTCACGCGGATACCCCGGTTGCCCGGCGTCGCGGTAACCACTCCGATGGTATCCACCCACTCCGGCGGCTCAAGGTCGTTGCGCGCAGCGGCGCTGGGAGTGCCGGTTTTGACCGTGCCGAGCGCGGGCGAAGTGCGGTTGCCCGCTTCGTCCTCGGCGGCAAGATACGCTGCATAGGTGGTGCCGTTCGCCAGCCCCTCCCAGATGTAAGGCGAGGGCGTATCGGTGACATCCATGATTATGGAGTTGCTCAGGTCTATGCCGCTGTCGTCGCCCGGCGGGCCGACATACAGGTAGTAGCGTATGTTCTCGGGAAGCGTGTAGTTATCAATTGCGTTGCGGCGGTACACGATCTTCAGCCGGCCGTCGCCCGCATCCACGCCGGTCACACCCGCAAAGGGCACATGCTGGCCTCCCAGTCCGTGCGGCGGGAGAGTGTCCTTCTCCGGCGATATCAGAATGGTCTGCTGCGCGATTTCCGCGCCTTCGCCGCTGTCGCCATAGATCGCGAGCGAATACTCGAAGGTAGTAGCGGTTCCCGGGAAGTCGTCAATGAAGGACGAGTCGCCATAGGCGTATGGCGCGGGCTGCCACTGGTCGGAGACGGCGCGGCTGATGGAGAACGGCTGCTCGGCGTTGATCTGGTGCGGCAGTCGCTTGCGCGTATCGGGCGTTCCCTGCACTGTGCGGTAGATGGAATAGCCGGTGATGCTTGCGCCGAAGTGGACAGCGATGGGAGTTACATCGGCGATGCTGATTACGCCGTTGCCGTCGCTGTTGGAGTCAATGAATCCCTCGGCGGCATCGTTGCCCTGGCCGTCCCCGGTATGGCCACCGAAGAACACCGCCAGCGGCGTGATGTCGGCGATATTAACCTTCCCCGAGTTGTCGTAGTCGCCGCGCAGCCGGTCGTTCCACTCCAGGGCGATGGTCTCGCCGCCGTGATTAAGGCTGAAGCCCTCCAGTACGACGGAGCTTTCGCCGGCGGTGGCGGCAACGGTGCGGCGCCCCTTAGCGCTGCCGGGGGAGAGCGATATCTCGGCGATGAGGCCGTCGCCGGAAATCAGGCCGTTGTCCTGCGGTCGCACCCGCGCCAGCGCAAAGGGCAGCGTTCCCCCATAGTCGTTGATAAAGAGGAACAGGCTCTCCTTCGCCCCGCCATAGAACGAGCCGGCGAGCGCATTGATGACCTTCCACTCGTCCGGGTTGTATTTCAGGACAAACATGCTGGCGGCCGCGTCCTTCAGCCCCCGGGCGTACACCGACAGGTAGGTGTCGCCGTTCATCAGCGTGCGCACGGTGAAATCGTAGTAGTCGCGCTGCGCGGGTGATACCTCTCCCCACTCATCCAGCACGAAGAGCGAGAACCCCGCATGGTTGATGGAAAGCGCGGGATCGTAGACCCCCCGCTCCATCTCCGCGACATCCGGCGTTTCCGCGCCCAGCACGCCGTATCTGACCGGGCTGAGCGTGGCGGCGCCCCGGGCGGAGCCGCAGGCGCCGAAGCCGGTGGCGGCAAACAGTAGGAGCAAAACCAGAAGAAGGCGCATTTGACCCATAGTAACCCCCGATCTACGATGATTATACCATCGCGCCTCGTTGACTTTGCCGGTGTGCAGCCGATACAATCAGGTCAAGGAGGGAGGAATGAGAACCGGCATCATCCGCGTAATTGCTGCCGCCGTGCTGCTCGCAGCGCTGGCGGGCGCTGCTTTCGCCCAGGAGGAGTACGGGCTGGCCGATCCGTTGGACAACGCGTACACCTACAACTCGCGCTACTTTGAGTGCAACGGCACTTACCAGAAGCAATACGACGCCTGGTGGCTGTCAACCGCCAACCCGCTGAGCTTCCGCCGCTACTTCACCGGCACGTGGTATTTTGAAGGCGTGGACCTGTCCACGCTGGCCGGAAACGACTTCGCCCTGCGGCTGGACATTCTGGTTTACACCAACTCCAAAGAATCCGGTGGTAAACCGACGGCGGCCGCGATCGACCTCGTTATCACCAATCCCAACTCCGAAGAGAAGTACGAGGTAAATAACATCCGCGTAGAGATGAACAAGGACGAGGTGCCCATTCCGACTTACGTGTACGTACCGAAGAAGTGCCTGACGGACGACGGGCGCACCGTCGTGGAGCTGCACGGCCTCGGGCAGATCGGCATCGCCCCGGCGAGGCTGAGCCTGCTGCTCCCCAAAGAACGGTTCTGAGCCGTGGCCTTTGACTTCAAGCAGCATCGGTGCCTGGCGCTGCTCTCGCCGCGCAACCTGCCGTACCTGGAAATCTACCGCGACCTGTTGGGACCGCGCTTCGCCGGCCTCACCGCCATCCTCCCGCAGAGCCGCGAGCACCTGCACGAGGTCATCGCCAACTCGCACGGCAACTACCCGCTGGTGATGGTCATCGGCGGCGACGGGACGATTAACCAGGCCGTGCAGAATCTGGACCCCGCCGAGCAGATGCTGATGGTGCTGCCGGCGGGCACGGGCAACGACTTCGCCCGGGGCATTGGGGTGCCGCGCGGGCTCCGCCGCTACCTCCGCGCGATGGCGAAGATGGCCCCCAGGCACCTTGACCTCTGGCGTTGCGGCAACCGCCGCTTTCTCAACTCCGTGGGCATCGGCCTGGATGCCCAGGTGCTGGCGGCGATGCAGGCCGGGCGCGGAATGATATCCCGCAATTACATCGCCGCTTTCCTGCGCAAGCTGCCGTCAATGGAGCGCACGCGGGTGCGCGCGGTAAGCGGAGAAGAGACCATCTGCGATGGGGAAGTGTGGTGGCTGGTGGCGCTCAATACCGGGCTGGTCGGCGGCGGGTTGCGGCTCTCGCCGGAAGCCCGGCTGGACGATGGGTTGCTGGACATTGTCGTCATCCGTGGTGGCAGCCGGATTGAGCTACTGCGCAAGCTCCCGCTGTTGCTGCGGGCGGCGCACCTCCGCGACCCTCAGGTGTCGCTGCACCGCGCAGCGGGGTTTGAAGCCGATGGCTGGCGGATTCCGCTCGCGCTGGAGATAGACGGCGAAATGCAGCTCGTGCTCAGCGAGCGGTTGCAGTTCGCCCACGCGGGGAAGCTCAGCGTGGTTTGTGGAGGGGAAGGTAAACCGTAAACAGCGCGCCCCCCAGCGGCCCGCTGCGCTCGGCCAGAATCACTCCGCCGTGGCGGCGCACAATCTGCTGCGCGACATTCAGCCCCAGCCCGCTGGAGGACGTTGAGCCTCTGGTCGTGAAGTAAGGCTCAAATATGCGCGTGGAAATGCCCTGCGGGATGCCCGGGCCGGAGTCCGCCACCTGTATCCGCAGCACGGCGGGCGTGGCAAACCGAAGCATGTCAAGCTCCACGCTGCCCGGCGGGACCTCGTCCACCGTCAGGTGAATCTCACGCCGCTCGCTGTCGGCGACGGCCTCCAGCGCGTTGTGGATGAGGTTGAACAGCGCCTGCCGCAGGGAGTTGGCATCGGCGTTGATCTCGCCGTCTACACTGATACTAAACTCGCACTTCACATCGCGTGGAATAACGAAATCCACCAGCGACTTGAAGCTCTCAAAGAACACCGCAGCCCGGTGCGGCGTGAGTTTCAACTGGCTTACCCTTGCGTAGTTCGTAAGGTCGGTGATGAGCTTCACTCCCCGGTCCACCAGCTGGTCCATCTTCTGCAAATACACGCCCGCCTCACTGTCAGTCTCGGATTCCGTCTCGAGCATAGAAGTGATCCCCTTGATGGCGGCGAACACGTTGTTGAACTCGTGCGCCACGCCGCGCGCGAGCATTGCCACGCTCTCGGAGCGCTGCATCAGCGCCACCGGCTCCAGATGCTCCAGCGGCATTCCGTGCTGCGTGACCAGCATGAAGACGGATTGCGTGCCGCCGATGTCTTCGGTCGGTATCAGGGATATCTTCAGCGTGTGCTTCTGCCCGGAGCCCACCCCCAGAGCTCCTTCCAGCTCGGTGTAGTACTCCAGCGGCGGCAGGTGCACTTCTTCACCTTGGAGCGCGCCGCCGATAAGCGAGCCGACTTCCGCCCGCTGGAAATTGGGATCAGCGATGATATTGTAGAAGGGTAGCTCCGCTTCCTTCGCCACGCCGAAAAGACGGCGCGCCCGGTCGCTCGCGAACAGAAGAGCGCCGAACGCATCAAGCAGCAGAATCGGCGGGCCGATGAGGCGGTACAGCCGGTTGACGCGCGGGTCGTCGGACAGGATGCTCATTACTTCCATCAGCGAGAGCTCCCGCGAATCAAACGCCGGCAGATCGTCCGCTTCCGGGTCAAAGCGACTCGCCGCCACCAGTACTCCGACGAGGTTGCCGTTCTGCCACACCGAGGTGGCCTTGGCCAGAACTCCGGGTGCGTTGCCCCGGCGCGGCAACATCGTCAGCACCGGCTCGGCGGCATACTCCGTGCGCATCCGCGCGGCATCCGCCGAAGTGAGAACCTGCTCGTCAATGGACGGAAAAAGCGAGAGCAGCGGCTTGCCCACGATCTCCTCCTGCGCTAAGCCCACCAGCCGCGAGAACACCGGCGTGGTGAAGCGGCAGACAAGCATATCGCAGAAAACGGCGATGCCGACGTCCTGCGCCTCCTCCAACAGGCGGCAGATTCGGCCGTGCCAAACGTTATCGGGCGCTTCCGGCAGCGCCGCGAGGAATCTGGTGAACTTGTCCAAACTTATCCCCTCCGGTATGGGTCAGTACTGCCCCAGCCTGCCGTCAATCCGCGACTTGCGCTCGCAGAGCCTGAACACCACCGAGCCTACGAGCAAATACACCGCCGAATTGAGCGCCAGCGCTGCCAGCAGAACAACGTTAGCTTCACCGAAAACACTCTCATGGTGCACCACCACCGCCTTGAGCAGCCGAATGCCCAGCGTAAGCGGAAGGCTGTAAAGCGTGATTTGCAGCCAGCCGGAAGTCTGCTCAATCGGCAGATACGCCAGCAGGAAGAAGCCGAACTGCGTGATGCTGCCGACCTGGCCGATGCGCTTGAACATCAGCGCCAGCCCGGCGAAGATGAGCCCGAAGCCGTAGATGCCGGCGACCGTGACCACAATCAGCAGCAGCACTTCGCCGACGTTGGACCAGCCGATGGCGAGCCAGCGGCCGGTGGTGACCATAATCAGCATCAACAGCACGAGCACCACGGCAAAGCTCTCAAAGAAGTCCACTACGCTGCGCACCAGCAGCAGGCCCAGTATATTCGGGTAGTTGAGGAAAAGCTGCTCCAGCACGCCCATCTGCGCCTCCATCTGGACGTGGAAGGCCAGGCGGTTCATCGCCGAGATGACGAAGAACCACATCAAGTAGCTGATGACAAAGCCGTCCAGCGAGGCGGCGAGCACCTTTGGGTCCTGCACCAGCGCGCTCGCGCCGAGGAACAGGCCCATAAAGATGGAGTACATGATGCCCAGGCCGACCAAGAACTCAATCGGGTAGCGGATGGTCAGCAGCACCGTGCGCACGACTTCGGCGCGGGCGAGCTTGAGGGTGCGCATCATTCCGCGCCACCCCCCTTAGCCGGGTAGTGGCGCGTTATCTCCAGGAAAATCTCCTCCAGCGAGGGAGTCACCTGCTTGAAGCTGGTGAATGCCGTTTGCAGGCGGCGCATCTTCTCCACCAGCGCGTAGAAGCCCTCGGGCGAGTCGAAGTGGAAAGTCACCCGCATCTCGCCGTTGGTGCCGGCCGCCTCCGCGTCAAACAGGAATTGAGCCGCCTCCGGCGCGAGCTTCTCCCATTCCGCTGCGGGCAGCAGCAGCTCGTAATCCTGGCGGCGGAAGAACGCCGTGAGGTTCGCCAAGCTGTCTTCGGCGATGAGCCTGCCCTGGTGGATGATGCCGATGCGGTCGGCCACCCGCGCCGCCAGCTCCATCTGGTGGGTAGTCAGCACAATCGTCTTGCCCTGCTGTTCAACCATCTGGCGCAGCCGCCGCTGGATCAGCCGCGAGCTTTCTACGTCCAGCCCCAGCGTCGGCTCGTCCAGCAGCAGAATATCGGGGCTGCCCAGCAGCGCCACCGCCACCGCTACTTTTTGCTGCATTCCGCGCGACAGCGTCTGTGTGCTGCCGCGCGCTTTGTCCGCGAGGTCAAACATCCCGAGCAGCTCTTCCGCCTCGCGCTTGATCTGCGCCAGCGGCAAGCCTTTCAGCTCGCCGAAGTAGTACAGGTTCTCCAGCGGCGACAGCCGCCAGTACAGGTTGCGCGAGCCTTCCAGCACCGCCCCCAGCGGCGGCCGGCGGCGTAGTTCGCGGCCGTCCTCTCCATGGAAAGCGATGCGCCCGCTGGTGGGGTCAACCAATCCGGCGATCATCTTGATGGTGGTGGTCTTTCCCGCGCCGTTGGGCCCCAGCAGGCTGAAGATGCTGCCGCGCGGCACCGCCAGCGTGACGTCTTTGACCGCCTGCACCGCGCGGTGGCGGTGCCAGGGGATCATCGGGTAGAAGGTCTTGGTCAGGCCCTCCAGCCTGAATGCAGGCGAGTTGTTGGAAGTGGCTTGCACCGCGTGCGCAGTATTCTAACGCAAATCAGAGAAACAGCCGGGAAAGCAGCTTGCGCCGCTCCTCCACGCGCCGCACGACCTCGGAAATGTGGCTGCCGCCGAACTCCACCAGAACCGCGTCGGCCAGCACCAGCGCAACCATCGCTTCCGCCACCACCGCGGCAGCGGGAACGGCGGTAATGTCGCTGCGCTGCGCCGGAGCTTTGGCCGGCTTGCCAGTGTCCAGGTTAACGCTCGCATGCGGGTGCTGCTGCGTGGGAATGGGTTTCACGAAGGCCGTGAGCCCCGCCGGCATTCCATTGGTGATACCGCCGGTGACGCCGCCCGCGTGGTTCGTGGTATGCGTGACGCCGCCACCCTGACGTTCAATGAGGTCGTGGTACTGCGAGCCGTTCACTTCTTGCAGCAGCGATGCAGCGCCCAGCGCGACGGACTTCACCGCCGGTATGCTCATCACCGCCTGCGCCAGCCGCCCGTCCAGCCGCTCGTCCCATTGCGCGAAGCTCCCCAGCCCCGGCGGTAGGCCGAAGGCCATCGCGGCGAATGCGCCGCCGAGGGTCGTACCCCGTTTCTGCGCCGACTCAATCTCCGCCAACGCGCGCTCTTCCAGCGCCGCCTCCGGCATCCGCAGCGGGGAGGCCTCAATCGCTTTGAGTGGAAGCGCATCCGGTGAGTTCGCATTCAGCAGCTTGAGCAGACTGCGTCGTGGCAGTGACACTTTGCCAAGCTGATAGGTGAAGCTCGCGATGCTCACGCCCACTGCCTCCAGCAGCAGCTTGCACACGCCGCCCGCGAGCACCCGCGCCGCCGTTTCCCGCGCACTAGCGCGCTCCCACACATCGCGCATGTCGGCGGGTCGCAGCCTGCCCTCGCCAATTTCGGCGAACTTCAGCGCACCCGCGAGGTCCGCATGGCCCGGGCGCGGTATCGTGATGCGCTCATCACGTTCACCCTCAAACGGATGCAGCAGGCGCGCCCACTGCTCCGTTTCGGCGTTGGGCAGGCGCAGCACGAGGGGATTGCCGGTGGTGATACCGCCGCGCAGCCCGCCCTCGCAGGTAAAGGCGTCGGTTTCCAGCTTCATCCGCCGGGAACGCCCTGCCAGTTTCCGCCGCCGCGCCAGTTCCTTCGACAGCCGTTCGCGCGGCACGGCCAGCCCCGCGGGCACGCCGCTGAGGATGGCGGTCACCGCCATGCCGTGGGATTCGCCGCCGGTCAGGAGCCTGAGCCGTTGCACCCGATTACTCTAGCACAGGGCGCGCGGCGCGATGCTATATAATGGGCGCGGGCGCTGAGAGCGCCCCGGCGCCATGCGCAGAGTCATCAAATACGGCGGAACTTCGCTGGCCACCCCGGCCCACTTCGAGCGCGCGGCCCGCGCCATCGCCGGGCTGGTGGAGGTGGGCGAGCAGGTCGCGGTGGTCGTTTCGGCCATGGGCGACGAGACCGACCGGCTGCTGGCCGAGATGAGCGGGTGCTGCGCGGGTTCGCCGGACGCGGCCACGCTGCTGAGTTACCTCGCCACCGGCGAGGAGCGCAGCGTGCTGATGATGAGCGCGGCGCTCACCACCCAGCGCATCACCGCGGTGCCCTTCCTCCCGCGCGAGAAGGAGCGCTGGCCGCTCATCGTGGACAGCGACGACGCCTCGCCGGTCGCCCCCATCAAGACCAACGAGGAGCGCGACTTCACCGTCCGCACCCAGAAGACCTCCAACCGCTTCCACCGCAACGTGCTGCCGCGGCTGCGGCTGGGCGACGTGCCGGTTATCGCCGGGTTCATGGCGCTTTCCAGCCGCGACGAGCTGGTGACCCTGGGGCGCGGCGGCAGCGACATCACCGCGTTCATCACCGGCCGCTACATTGACGCCGACGAGGTGGTCATCGTCACCGACGTGGAGGGCGTGCTCTCGGCCGACCCGCGCCTGGCCTCCAACCCGCGCATCCTGGAAAACCTCACCGCGGAGGACGCCGAGATCATCGCCGGCTGCGGCGTGCGGGTGGTGCATCCGCGGGCGCTGCGGTTCAAGAGCGCGGACACGCGGGTGCGCGTGATTGACCACCGCAACCAGGGCGAGCTGGTGAAGACCGGCACCACCATCACCGGCGAAAGCAAGGCCACCATCTTCCGCCACGACAGCCCGCTCGCCATGCTCATCCTCGTGGGCAGCGGCTGGGCCAACCGCCCCGGCATCCTCGGCCGGCTCGCGGCCTGCCTGGGCGAGCACGAGATACCCATCAGCGGCGCCACCTGCGGCGGCAAGTTCATCGTGTTTTACCTGGGAGAGGACGTGGCGGAGGAGGCGCACCGGCTGCTGCACGGCATCGTGGACGCGGAGCCGGACACCTTCACCAACATCACGCTGCGCGGGGGCATCGGCGAGATCAGGCTGCGCAGCGGCGCGTTCATTGAAACGCCGGGCATCGTGGCCGACGCCACGCGCGTGCTGGCGCACAAAGGCATCAACCTCATCGAGGCCGTGACCTCGCTGAGCGACATCCACTTCTTCGTCAAGTGGGACGACCTGGACGCTGCTTACGACGGCCTGCTGAAGCTGGTGAAGACGAAGTATTAGCAGCGGTCGGCAGTCTGCTTCCAGTCGCCGGCAAGAACAAGAATAGCTGGGCTGGGCGCCTTGGGCCTTCTCCGGCGTATGCGGTAGAATAGGCGTAGCTATCCACGAGGGTTCGCTGCGCTGAGAGGAAGCGGCGTGCCCCGAGGGGGTAATCGTGTTGGCTAACCGGAGGGGGCTTCTTCTAATACTACTGGCGGCAATGGCGTCGGCCGCGCTGGCGCTGGCGATAGGCTGCGGGCGGCGCGATCCCGCCACCCAGATTCTGCAACCGATTGAAAACGGCGGAGCCACGGGCGAGGAATCGGCCGCGCGCGGGAAGGGCGGGCTGCCGGACGTATGGGAACTGGACGGCTTGTTCGCCGATGCCAAGAGCGTGCGCAACGGTTCGTCGGTGGAGATAATCGGCGCGGATTACTCCGAAGCGGACACCACCAGCGACCGCGAGGAGAGCATTGAAGTGGAGGGCGAGAGCCTGGACCTGCGCGCCTATGAGCCGGACGACTTCACCTATGCCATCTTCACCCAGGAAGTCGGCGACGGCGTGACGGGCGGCGGCCGCGACGACGATATTCCCTTGAGTTCGCTGTTTGACACCGAGCCCTGCGACTATGGCGGCGGGCGCGACGACGACATTCCACTGAACTTCTACGTGGGTCTGGCGGACTACAGCGCGGGTTCCTGGCGCTGGTTCGGCCCCTACACCGAGGAAGATCCCACGCTGGAAGTGTATTCGGACGAGCTCAATAACCGCTTCAAGTCTCCCAGCGACCACTACTATGCGGCGGTGCTAACCGCCAGCCCCGGCAAGGGCGCCAGCGCGCTCCCGCGGACGGGGCTGGTGGCGGAGCTTCCACTTGACGGTGGTATGCGCGGTGCTTCGCAGACCGAGTCGCCCGCGGGAGTCCGCCTTAACCGGCTGGTCACCGAAGTGGAAGCCGGGCACGGGACGGTGCCGGCGCAGGTGCGCGGGCTTGCTGCGGTCGTGGGCGCCAGTAGTATAACCATCTCGTGGGAGGCGAATCCGGACCCCGATGTCACGGCCTACCGTGTCTACCGTAAAAGCATCCCTCCGGACGACTCGTTCACGCTGCTGGATGAAGTGGCCGCGCCCGCGACCGAGTGTGAGGACACCACCGCGGACATCTACAGCACTTACACGTACGGTGTAAGCGCGGTCAACGACACCGGCGAGGGCAGCGCGGGCCGGATTGAAGTGGGGCCGCCGCGCATCCGCGGAGTATCGCCGCAGTCCGGCGCGGAAGGCCGGGAAGTTTCTTTCTTCGTAGTGGCGGATGGCAGCGGGCCTTTCGCCTACGAGTGGTACTTCGGCGGCGGCGCCACGCCCAATACCAGCACCGACAGCCGGCCCACCGTCCACCTGGAGGCCATGGGGCAGTACCCGGCGTCGGTCACCGTGTTCAACGCCTACGGCCAGGACACGCTGGACTTTACGCTGAGCGTGCTGGATCCCTACCCCTCCGGCTGGTGGATGTTCCACCGCGACCCGACCCATCGCGGGCGCAGCGAAGTTATGGGGCCGGGCGACCCGCTGCTGAAGTGGCGCTACCAGACCGGCGGCAAGGTGCAATCCAGCCCGGTCATCGGGCGCTACGGCACCATCTACGCCGGCTCGGAAGACGGCTACCTCTACGCGCTCAATCCCGACGGCAGCCTGAAGTGGAAGTGCAACACCGGCGGCAGCATCTACGCCGCCCCGGCGGTGGGCTCAGACGAGACCATATACATCGGCAACTGGGACAGCACCTTCTACGCTATCCACCCGAACGGGGTGGTCAAGTGGAGCTACCCGACCGGGAGCTGGATGCCGTCCAGCGCCGCCATTGCGCGGGATGGAACCATTTGTGTGGGCAGCGACGACAACTTCCTCTACGCGTTCAATCCCGACGGATCGCTGAAGTGGAGTTACGATGCGGGCTGGCACCTGAAATCCAGTCCCGCCATCGCCGACGACGGCACTATCTACGTGGGCTGCTGGGACAACTTCCTCTACGCGCTCAATCCCGACGGATCGCTTAAGTGGCGCTACGAGACCGAAGGGTATATCATCTCCAGCCCCGCCATCGGCTACGACGGCGTCATCTACGTGGGCAACGGCAGCCACCTGGCGGACAACCACTTCCAGGCCATCAACCCCGACGGCAGCATGCGCTGGGAGCTGGACATCTACGGCTACGTCGACTCCAGTCCCGCCATTGGCGCGAACGGCATGATCTACGCCGGCGCCCGCGACTACAAGCTCTACGCCATTACGCCTGAGGGCGGCATTGACTGGAGCTATAACACGGGCTCGCCGGTTAATTCCAGCCCGGTCGTCGGTGCCGACGGCACCATCTACTTCGGCGCCACCGGGCAGATGCCGGATGCGTATTACTTCTACGCGCTCACCACCGAGGGCGAGCTGCTGTGGCGCTACCCGGTGGGCGGTTCAATCGAATCCAGCCCGGCGCTGGGCGCGGACGGCACGCTGTACTTCGGCTGCGACGACGGTTACATCTACGCCCTGCACGATTGAGCATCTACGTGCGGCCAGCGGTTGTGCGCGTTCCAAAGGTGTTGAGCGCGCGCTTTAGAGGAATCTCCCGGCGGGATGGAACTTTTTTGGCGGAGGCGAGTCTATATAGGTGTTCCTGACTTCCTTTCTGGATTTGTTTGAGCCCCGCAATCGCGGGGCTTACCGCTTTTAACCGCGGGCAGCAGTCTGCTTCCAGTCGCCGGCAAGAACAAGAATAGCTGGGCTGGGCGCCTTGGGCCTTCTCCGGCGTATGCGGTAGAATAGGCGTAGCTATCCACGAGGGTTCGCTGCGCTGAGAGGAAGCGGCGTGCCCCGAGGGGGTAATCGTGTTGGCTAACCGGAGGGGGCTTCTTCTAATACTACTGGCGGCAATGGCGTCGGCCGCGCTGGCGCTGGCGATAGGCTGCGGGCGGCGCGATCCCGCCACCCAGATTCTGCAACCGATTGAAAACGGCGGAGCCACGGGCGAGGAATCGGCCGCGCGCGGGAAGGGCGGGCTGCCGGACGTATGGGAACTGGACGGCTTGTTCGCCGATGCCAAGAGCGTGCGCAACGGTTCGTCGGTGGAGATAATCGGCGCGGATTACTCCGAAGCGGACACCACCAGCGACCGCGAGGAGAGCATTGAAGTGGAGGGCGAGAGCCTGGACCTGCGCGCCTATGAGCCGGACGACTTCACCTATGCCATCTTCACCCAGGAAGTCGGCGACGGCGTGACGGGCGGCGGCCGCGACGACGATATTCCCTTGAGTTCGCTGTTTGACACCGAGCCCTGCGACTATGGCGGCGGGCGCGACGACGACATTCCACTGAACTTCTACGTGGGTCTGGCGGACTACAGCGCGGGTTCCTGGCGCTGGTTCGGCCCCTACACCGAGGAAGATCCCACGCTGGAAGTGTATTCGGACGAGCTCAATAACCGCTTCAAGTCTCCCAGCGACCACTACTATGCGGCGGTGCTAACCGCCAGCCCCGGCAAGGGCGCCAGCGCGCTCCCGCGGACGGGGCTGGTGGCGGAGCTTCCACTTGACGGTGGTATGCGCGGTGCTTCGCAGACCGAGTCGCCCGCGGGAGTCCGCCTTAACCGGCTGGTCACCGAAGTGGAAGCCGGGCACGGGACGGTGCCGGCGCAGGTGCGCGGGCTTGCTGCGGTCGTGGGCGCCAGTAGTATAACCATCTCGTGGGAGGCGAATCCGGACCCCGATGTCACGGCCTACCGTGTCTACCGTAAAAGCATCCCTCCGGACGACTCGTTCACGCTGCTGGATGAAGTGGCCGCGCCCGCGACCGAGTGTGAGGACACCACCGCGGACATCTACAGCACTTACACGTACGGTGTAAGCGCGGTCAACGACACCGGCGAGGGCAGCGCGGGCCGGATTGAAGTGGGGCCGCCGCGCATCCGCGGAGTATCGCCGCAGTCCGGCGCGGAAGGCCGGGAAGTTTCTTTCTTCGTAGTGGCGGATGGCAGCGGGCCTTTCGCCTACGAGTGGTACTTCGGCGGCGGCGCCACGCCCAATACCAGCACCGACAGCCGGCCCACCGTCCACCTGGAGGCCATGGGGCAGTACCCGGCGTCGGTCACCGTGTTCAACGCCTACGGCCAGGACACGCTGGACTTTACGCTGAGCGTGCTGGATCCCTACCCCTCCGGCTGGTGGATGTTCCACCGCGACCCGACCCATCGCGGGCGCAGCGAAGTTATGGGGCCGGGCGACCCGCTGCTGAAGTGGCGCTACCAGACCGGCGGCAAGGTGCAATCCAGCCCGGTCATCGGGCGCTACGGCACCATCTACGCCGGCTCGGAAGACGGCTACCTCTACGCGCTCAATCCCGACGGCAGCCTGAAGTGGAAGTGCAACACCGGCGGCAGCATCTACGCCGCCCCGGCGGTGGGCTCAGACGAGACCATATACATCGGCAACTGGGACAGCACCTTCTACGCTATCCACCCGAACGGGGTGGTCAAGTGGAGCTACCCGACCGGGAGCTGGATGCCGTCCAGCGCCGCCATTGCGCGGGATGGAACCATTTGTGTGGGCAGCGACGACAACTTCCTCTACGCGTTCAATCCCGACGGATCGCTGAAGTGGAGTTACGATGCGGGCTGGCACCTGAAATCCAGTCCCGCCATCGCCGACGACGGCACTATCTACGTGGGCTGCTGGGACAACTTCCTCTACGCGCTCAATCCCGACGGATCGCTTAAGTGGCGCTACGAGACCGAAGGGTATATCATCTCCAGCCCCGCCATCGGCTACGACGGCGTCATCTACGTGGGCAACGGCAGCCACCTGGCGGACAACCACTTCCAGGCCATCAACCCCGACGGCAGCATGCGCTGGGAGCTGGACATCTACGGCTACGTCGACTCCAGTCCCGCCATTGGCGCGAACGGCATGATCTACGCCGGCGCCCGCGACTACAAGCTCTACGCCATTACGCCTGAGGGCGGCATTGACTGGAGCTATAACACGGGCTCGCCGGTTAATTCCAGCCCGGTCGTCGGTGCCGACGGCACCATCTACTTCGGCGCCACCGGGCAGATGCCGGATGCGTATTACTTCTACGCGCTCACCACCGAGGGCGAGCTGCTGTGGCGCTACCCGGTGGGCGGTTCAATCGAATCCAGCCCGGCGCTGGGCGCGGACGGCACGCTGTACTTCGGCTGCGACGACGGTTACATCTACGCCCTGCACGATTGAGCATCTACGTGCGGCCAGCGGTTGTGCGCGTTCCAAAGGTGTTGAGCGCGCGCTTTAGAGGAATCTCCCGGCGGGATGGAACTTTTTTGGCGGAGGCGAGTCTATATAGGTGTTCCTGACTTCCTTTCTGGATTTGTTTGAGCCCCGCAATCGCGGGGCTCACCGCTTTAACCGCGGCCAGCAGGCCAGTGGCCAGCAAGGCCGAAGGAGAAGAGTCGGCCCAACTAGAGCCAAATGAGGAGTCGCGGTTTTCTAACCGCGATTCCATAGGCACTAAATCGCGACTGGAAAGTCGCGACTCCTCTTTCTAAGGAATCACGGGCGTCCCGCCCGTGATTCGTTGCTGTGAGAGCAAGACGGGCACGGCATCCGCCGTGCCCCTACGGCACCTCCGGCCAACGCTACAGCGCCGCTAGTCCACGGTGAGGGTCTTGCTCAGGTTGCGCGGCTGGTCGGGATTGTTGCCCTTCATTATCGCCATCTCGTAGGCCAGCATCTGCAGCGGGATGACGCTGAGAATGCTGTTGAGGAACGGGTTGCCCACCGCGGGGATGGGCAGCTTGTAGTTACAGATCTTATCGTAGCCCTTGCTGGGCTGGCCCACGTGCACCACGATGCCCTCGCGGCAGATGACCTCGTTCATGTGCGACAGCACCAGGTTCTCGTTTTCCGGCAGCGAGACGAACAGCACCGGGTAGCCCTTGTCCACCACCGCCAGCGGCCCGTGCTTGAACTCGCTGGAGTACATGCCCTCGGGGTGGTTGTAGACCACTTCCTTCATCTTCAGCGCGCCTTCCATCGCCACCGGGTGGGTCATGTCGTGGCCGAGGATGTGCATGGAGAACCTTGGCAGCAGCACCGGCGCCAGCGCCTTCGCGGGCCCCGCGCACAGGTCAATGGTCTCCTTCACCAGCTCGGGCACGCGGTGCAGGTCGTCCCAGGTGATTCCCTCGTATTTCAGGCCGCGCTTCTCGGCGAGCTTCATCGCGGTGTAGAGGAAGCACAGCACCTGGTTGGTGTAGGTCTTGGTGGCGGGCACGCTGATCTCCAGGTAGCTCGCGATGGGGATCATCCCGCCGCAGTGCAGCGCCAGCGTGGAGCCGATGTTGTTGACCACCGAGAAGGTCTTCACCGCCGGATGCGTAAGCGACCAGTTGTAAACGTTCATCAGGTCTTTGGTCTCGCCCGATTGCGACACCATCACCAGCAGGTCGCCATCGCGAATGCTCCCCTCGTACAGCGGCAGCATCTGCGAGCCGCGCGCGGTGTGGATGGGCAGGCCCGCAATCTTGTTGAAGTAGTAGCTGCCCAGCAGCAGCGCGTGGTAGCTGGTGCCGGCGCCGCCCATGAACACGCGGCCGGCGGTGTCCAGCGCGTCCACGAAGCCCTCCCACTTTCCGCTGTGGTCGTAGAGGTCGAGCAGGGTCTTGGTGGTCTCCACCTGCTCGTGGATTTCCTTCATGAAGAAGTGGTCGAAGGGCTCCTTGTTGGCGCTCTCAATGTCGATATCGGAGACGGTGACCGGGCGCTCGATGTAGCGCTGCTCCGGCAGCCGGAATATGCGGTAGTCCTTATCATCAAAGATGACCAGGTCGCCGTTTTCCAGGCGGATGTAGTTGCGCGTGTATTCCAGGATGCTCGGCAGGTCGGAGCTGATGCAGATGAAGCCGTCCGCGAGGCCGAGGTAAAGGCTGGAACCCATCTTCACCGCGTAGATCTCCCGGCTGTCGCGGCGCATCATCACCTGCGCGAAGTCGCCCTCGGTGTCCTTGATCACTGCGGTGTAGGTTTCCTCGGGGGTCATGCCCTGCGCGAGGTACTTGTGCGCCAGGCACACCAGCGTCTCGCCGTCATTGTCGCTCACAATCTTGTAGCCTTCCGCCTGCAGGTCTTCGCGGAGGAACGGGTTGTTGGTGATATTGCCGTTGTGGGCGCCGACCATCTGCTCGCCGGGGGCGAAGTGCGGCTGGGCGTTGAGCTGGTTGGGCACGCCGAAGGTGGACCAGCGCAGCTGCAGGATGCCACGGTCGCCCGCGAGCTTATCAAAGCCGAACTGCGCGTTGGTCTTGGCCACGTCGCCCACGTCCTTGCGCAGGTCAATGGGCCCGTCGCCGGTCGCCACCGCCATGCCCACCGAGTCGTAGCCGCGGTAGGACAGGCGGCGCGACGCGCGCACCATCATGTCGCCTAGCTGGCCGGATTTCTCCCGAAGGACGATGCCGAAAATTCCGCACATGGGCGGGGATTCTATCACGGATGGTGGGGGCTAGCGTCAGGTGAAACCGCTGCCAGCTTCCAGCTTCCAGTCGCCAGCGGGAGTGGGAGAAGAATCGGTGGCGCCCCTCGGGTCTGAGCCTCGGGATCGAAGACGGGCGACCCGCCCGCGATTGGGGGGAGTTTCAGTAGGGGACGGAGAAGAGGGACCACAGCTAGAGGTTTCGTCCTGCCGGTTTAAGGGCTGAACTGGCTGTTGTTGTTGAACGGGCACGGCGTCCGCCGTGCCCCTACGAACCTGCGTGCTGCATTCATCCACATCTGCCGGAAAAGAGCCGGGCTGGTCAGCCCGGCCTACCCC
>CAZKNJ010000039.1:0-6647 GCA_964554185.1 uncultured Planctomycetales bacterium
CTACTTCCCCTGGTAGGGATTGCGCAGCACGCGGGCGCGCTGCACCGGCCAGTAGATGACCAGCGCCTCGCCCACCAGGTTCGCCTGCGGGACGAAGCCCCAGATGTGCGAATCCCGGCTGCGGTTGCGGTTGTCGCCCAGCACGAAGTACTCCCCGTCCGGCACCGGCGTGGGCTCCATATCGTAGTGCGGCGACTCGGCGATGTAGTCCTCGTGCAGCATCTCACCGTTCACCAGCACCTCGTCCATCCGGATTTCCACCACGTCCCCCGGCACGCCGATGACGCGCTTGATGTAATCCACCTTGGGATCTTCGGGGTAGCGGAAGATGATGATGTCGCCGCGCTGGGGGTGGCGCAAGTTGAAAGTGTAGGAGAAGCGGTCGGCGATGACGCGGTCGTTCTCATGCAGCGTGGGCTCCATGCTGCCGCTGGGAATGTAGAAGCTCGCCACCGCGAAGCTGCGGATGACCAGCGCAAACAAGATGGCGAAAAACAGCGTGGGCACCAGGTCAAACGCCAGGTACTGGAAATAGTTCGCCGGCGAGAACTGCAGCGGCGCCTTCAGCCCCTCGGCGAGCAGGAAGCCGCTGCGGGGCACCCGTGGGGAGTAGATGCGGTATGACACCACGCCGCTTTCGTCCGCCTCAAAGCTCATCTCGCGCACCACCCGGTCGGGCGAGAAGCTGCCGGCGGTCAGGCGGAAGTTCACCGGCTGGTGATCCGCCGGGTCAAGCAGCACGCGTACAACGCAGAAGCTGCGGCCATCGGCCTTGACGCGCTGGGAGTCAAACGTAACCTGCTTGAAGCGGTCCGAGCGTACTTTCGCGATGGTGCGGCGCATTATCCCTTACTGCTTGCGAAGCTCCTTGAGCCGCGTCGCCTTGCCCACACGGTCGCGCAGGTAGTGCAGCTTCGCCCGGCGCGTCTTCGCCCGGCGGACAACCTCAATCTTGCTGATCTTGCGCGAGTGGAGGAACCAGGTCTTCTCCACGCCGACGCCGCTGGAGATCTTGCGCACGGTGAACTTCGAGCGGGAGCCGTCGCCGGTGACGCTGAGCACGGTGCCCTGGAAAATCTGCACGCGCTCGACCTTCACTTCGCCGCGCTCCATCTTGCCCTTGGCGGCGATGCGGTGGATCTTCTTGGTGCCCACTGCTTCGCCCTTTTTCTCTTCGTAGAAGTTGATATGCACGCGGACGGTGTCGCCCGCCTTCAGGTCCGGCAGCTCGGCCGGATCCTTGAGCATTAGCTTTTCGTATTCGCCGATAAGTGGTTTTACGCCCATTTTCTTGTCCTCAGGGAACGGGTATTATACCTCATTCCTCCGGGATGTCATCCGGTTTCAGCCGCTTTCCGCCGGTGTGCCGCCGCCACAGGTCAGGACGGCGCTTGCGCGTGAGTTGTTCAGCCTGTTCCCGCCGCCATTTCTCAATCTCCGCGTGGTGGCCCGAGAGCAGCACCTCCGGCACCGCCATTCCCCGGAACTCCGCCGGGCGCGTGTAGTGCGGATGGTCCAGCAGCCCGCCGGCGAAGCTGTCCTGCGCCACGCTGCGCTCGTCGCCCACCACCTCCGGCACGAACCGCGCCACCGCGTCAATCAGCACCATCGCCGCCAGCTCCCCGCCGGACAGCACATAATCGCCCACCGAGATTTCGTCGTCGGCGAAGGTGTCAATCACCCGCTGGTCAATCCCCTCGTAGCGCCCAACCAACAGGATGAGCTGCTCCTGCGCGGCCAGATCCTCGGCCACCTCCCAGTTGAGCAGCCGCCCGGTGGGCGTGAGGTGGATGAACCGCCGTTGCTCCTTCAGCGCGCCCTCGGCCGCCAGCGCGTCCATCGCCCGGAAGATGGGCTCGCACGTCATCACCATGCCCGGCCGCCCGCCGTAGGCCACGTCGTCCACGCTCTTGTGCCGCTCCTTGGTGTGCTCGCGCGGGTCCACCAGCTTATACGACACCTTGCCGGACTCCACCGCGCGCCGCAGGATGCCCCAGGAGAACACCTGCTGAACGAACTCCGGGAAAATGGTGATGACCACAAACTCCACCCGCCTATTGTAGCGGATGGGACGTCGTCTCGCCCCCGACTGGCCCTAGCGGAACACCAGGCTCAACGTCTCCACCGGCGCATAGTCGTCGGTAAGCACCGGCAGCCCCCGCGTGTTGGGCTGCTGCGCCACCAGTTGCGACGCCACCCACGCGACCGAAGTCGGCAGCTTCCCGTACTTCTGGTCCACCGCCGCGCCGCTGCTGCGCAGCGTGCTCACGCTGGGCGCTTCGCCCGCCGTGCAGAAGAACACGATGTTGCGCGAGCGCCGCGCCGGCGCCAGGTACACGCCGCCGAAGACCGATGACACCGTGCGGTGCATCACCCGCAGCGACACATTCCCCCAGTTCAGGTCCGGCCAGATGACGTTGTAGGCCATCACTCCGCCGGGGCTGAGGTGCGACTTCACTAGCGCAAAGAACTCCTTCGTCGCCAGGTGGAACGGCGCATAGTTGCCGTAGTAGTCGGCGAAGTAGGCGTCCACGATGATGGCGTCCCAGGTCTCGTTGCTGCCCGCGAGGAAGCGCCGCGCATCCTGGAGGGTGATAGCGTGCCGCCCGTCCTCGGGCACGGAGAAGTACTCCTTCGCCACTTTGGCCACGACCTGGTCAATCTCCACCGTGCGCAGGCTGACATCCGGGTAGCGGTCGTAAAACGCCTTCTGGGTGGAGCCCCCGCCCAGGCCCAGCATCAGCACGCGCTTGGCGCCGGGCTTAAACGCCAACGCCGCGTGGAACATCTCGGTGTACTCCAGCCCGCCCCGGTACGGGTCATTCGCCAGCATTTCCGACTGCGGCCAGCCGTTGAAATACAGCCCGCGCACGCCGTAGGCTTCCTCCACCGTGATATGGCTGTAAAGCGAGTCGCGTTCGTAGATGGTGCGCGCCAAGACCGGTGGTGCGAGCACAATGGACAGCGCGATCGCAGCTACGATTGTGATGGTTGTAGCGGCTTTTCTCATATTCCTCTCCTTCCGCTGATTATACCGGATGCGCTGTCAGCGTGGGCGGATGACCACCACCGCCATGGCGACGGCCACCAGCAGACCGGCAGTGAGGTAGAGACTGGTACTGATCCTGAGCCCCATTATCAGCGCGGGCACTGCGAGCGTGCCGAGGATGCTGCCTATGGTAGAGATGGCGTAGATGCCGCCGGAGACCGAGCCGCTGCGCGCCACGTCGCGCAGTTCCAGGCGGATGGCGATGGGTGGGACGAAGGCGAGCACCGCCGAGGGCAGGCTGAAGGCAATGAACGCCGCCACCACCGGTGCGGCCAATCCACCTAGCCGGGTCGCGCCCACTGCCGCTGCCACCGGCCGGGCCACTGCGGTGGACGCCGCAATCAGCAGCGCTCCCACCACGAGCGTCAGCGCCAGCGTCCACCGGCTGGGATAGCGGTCGGCGAGGTACCCGCCCACGAAGTATCCCACGGCCATCGCCGCGAGGAACACCGCGATGACCGCGCTGTACACTATCATGGAGCTGCCGAAGGTCGGTGTTAGCAGCCGCACGCCCATCAGCTCCAGGATGAGCAGCGCCGCGCCGGTGAAGAATGCCGCGACCTTGACCACGCCATCATTCTACCTGAAGCCCCCGCGCCCCGCGCTATAATCGTCTCATGTCCGACTGCATCTTCTGCAAGATGGCCGCGGGCGAGATCCCGTGCAGCCAGGTCTACGAGGACGAAGCGGTGCTGGCCTTTATGGACCTCTGCCAGCCGGAGCGCGGCGCGGGCCACGTGCTAATCATCCCCAAGGAGCACGCCGAGGATATCCACACCCTCAGCCCCGAGCTGCTCAAGCTCACCTTCACCGTCGCCGGGCGCATCGCTACTGCGGTCAAATCCGCGCTACAGCCTGACGGCATCCTGATGTGGCAGAGCAATGGCAAGGCCGCCGGGCAGGTCGTCCCCCACTTCCACCTCCACGTGATGGCGCAGTGGGAGGGTGACGGCTATGAGCTGTTCGGCGGCAAGTTCCCGCCGCAGGCCGAGCCGCCAGTTCTTTCGGAAGCCGCGGCCAGAATCAAGGGCGCGCTCGGCGGCTGAAGGCTGAACCGCCTTGCTGCTCGCGGGCTAACCGGGAACGCGATGCGGCGCGCCGCCGGCAAAGCCCGTCCGCGCAAAAACGCGCACGAACCCGCGGCAGCGCGCCGCGTGTTTTCGGTGCAGCTAGGGTGAGCCTAGCCCTTCTTCAGGATGGGCAGGCCCGTGCGCTGGTTCTCCACCACCAGGTAACCCTCTGGCAGGCTGTCAATCGCGCCCGCCTTCGCCTCCTTGGCGAAGTAATAGATGACCTGCTTGCGGCCGCCCTTCAGCGTCACTTCCTTGCTGTGCAGAAAGTAAGTCGTGCCTCTTGAATTCGTGTGGCTGTATGCCATTTGCCTTCCTCCGAATGATTTCGTTCACATCCGGTGGAGAGCTTCCCGGCACAGCCTCACGCAGGCGCCGGTGCTGAGCTCCCTTCCGGTTGCCCGTAGATTGTGCAGGATAACCGGCGATTTGGCAAGTGGGGCGGTATTTCCTCCCTGAAAAGAGCGTTTTACGCTACCATCTAGCGCCGCCACACGCGGATTCCTGGAGGAACCGATGAACCGCACCGAACTCGCCGTTTCGCACTTCAATCAGGGCTACAGCTGCTCGCAGTCCGTCTGCGCCGCGGACGCCGGCACCCTGCTGGACGAGCTGCTGGAACTGGCGCCCAAGCCTTCTACTTGATGGATTGCAGCGCCTTCAACTTCCGCGCCGCCGCCTTGTATTCCGGGTCGTCCGGTTCGCGCATCTCCAGCACCGCCTTCAGGTGCTTGGCCGCAGCCAGGTTGTCCTGCTGCCTGAGTGCGATGTCCGCCAGCGCAAAATGCGGCGCGGCAAAACTCTGGTCCAGCTTCAGCGCCTGGTTGAACTCCTCGGTCGCGGCTTTGATATTCTTGCTGAAGTACTGCGCTGCCCCCAGCATGAAATGCACCCGAGCCGATTCCGGCGCCGCCTCCACCGCCTTCTGCGCGGTCTTCAGCGCCGGGCTGGTGGTCTGCGCATCGCCCCACCGGGCGTCATTGAGCAGCGCCCCGGCGAGCAGCCACGAGGTGAACGCATTCGGCTTCTGCTCCTGGATGTAACGCAGCATCTTCACGCGCTTGAGCCACTCATCAGGCTCCATGTCCTTCGGCTTGTGGATGTACCCGGCCGGCGTAATCAGCCCCTTGGCCGTGCGCAGCAGCTCGTCATCATCCTCGTAGCCCGCGAGCCCCAGTTTCTGGAGTTCCTTCGGTTCCGCTGGCAGCTCCTTCACCAGCTCGTCCGGCGGCATCATGTGCTCAAAGCGCAGGTCGGCGAAGGTGAGCGGCTTACCCTCTTCCAGGCTGCGCAACACGTCGTCGTCGCGCCCGCCGCTGAGTACATCGTCGTCACGCCCGCCTTTCATCACGTCATCATCCCGGCCGCCTTTCATCACATCATCGTCCCGGCCGCCGGTCAGCGGCTCCAGGTGCGGTGGACGCCGTTTGCCCTCAACGAGCGACATCGCCGTCTTGAACGCATCCTTGGCCTCAGCCTCCATCCCGGCGGATTCGAGGATGAACCCCAGGTGGTCGTGCGCCCAGGCGGACTTCGGCGCGAGTTTCACCGCCTCCCGTGCGGCCTCCAGCGCCTCCGCCGAGCCTTTCTTGATTGAGTTGCGCACGCCGGCCAGCAACCAGTAGCCGAAAGCCGTTGGAGCGTCCTTCAGCTTCTCCTCCAACTTCGCGCTGTAGCTCATCCACTCATCTTCGGAAACTTCTTCCGCGCCCCGGAAAGCCCCGCGCGTGGTCAGCACCGCGCTGGCAATCTCGTCCAACTCCGGATCGTCGCTGCCCCCGATGTCCATATCGCCCGGCTTGACCGGCGAATCGGCCTCCGCCTGCATCGCCTTGTGGCCAGGCCCCCGCTCAACCGCGGGCCCTTCATCTTCGGTTTGCGGCAGGCAACCCGCCGATGCTGCCAGCAGCAGCGCCAGTGCCATAGCCGCCCATAATGTCTTTAGGCTTATCAAACCATCCACCTCCCGGAAGCAGCGTTCCGTCTTGATTCCGCTGTCCCCTGTGGCTTTATTATAACCTCGCGCGAGCTTCGGCGCACGGCCGACGCGAGCCATTCACTGGCGGTTACACGGACTGCCTACAGCGCATCAGTCTGCTTGCACCTTCCCAATGCGCGCACCAGCAGATGCGAAACCGCCGGCGTTAAACGCAACAACCTGAATTCTGGTCGCGCAAGTTCCTCAAGCTCGTGGCTATACTCCAGCAAGAACCGCGCCAGATAGTCCGAGGCTTCCGCATCATCCAGCATCCCTTCCTGTCGGTTTTCCGGCGTCAGCTTGAGCACGCTGACAACCGCCGCTGCCACCCTCCACCTGGGCGCGTCAATCGAGACGACCGAGCCGTCGTCAGCTAGCACTACCTTGCAGTAGCTCCACTTCTCCGGAGCAAACGGCTCATAGTCTGTGAATCCACGTTCCTTCAGCGCAGCCATTCCAGTAAAAACCCATTCTGGATTGTCATCGGGAGACGCTCCATCCAGCAGATTCAAGCCCTCACCTTCCCCCATTCGCGCCAGACGCACCAGAG